>JAFDBG010000057.1 GCA_019313385.1 Deltaproteobacteria bacterium
TTCTTGGCGCATCGGACTTTACTCGAATGGGACAACTTGGGATTACGATACAAGGTCAGCCATTTGATCATATGCTGTATCATTTTGTTTTGACCTACTCTAATTGGGAGACGGAGAGCATATGTTTTTCAGAGAGTTACGAAAGTCTGAGCTCTGGTTTGCATGGAAAATTGGGTGGTGTCCCCAGGAAACACAGGACGGATAGTCTGTCAGCAGCATTGAACAACTTAAGTAACCCCAAGGATTTTGTATTTTAAACGAAAAAAAATCGCTTGACCCAGTTCAAAAGATTTAAAGAAACGGTGAAACTTCAGTTACTTGATACTTTTTGGCCAATCGCACAACCGTACTTTGACTGACGCCCAACACTTTAGCAGCTTTATAAGTACTCTTTTGAGACTTCATAGCCTGGTTTACCAAACCCCGCTCCACTTCCTCAATGGCTGCGGTAAGGTTCATCTGGTTCGTTCGATAAAAGCTACTGTCTGTTTGGGCACAATACCTGAGAGGAAGGTCCTTCAAGGTTATCTGCTGGATATCGGTCGTGACCACAAGTCTTTCGATTAAATTAATCAGTTCCCTGACATTTCCCGGCCAATCATATTTTGTCAGACATTGAACCACCTCCTCCGACAGACTTTTTTTCGTGTCGTATTTTTTATTGTAAAAATCGAGAAAATGGAAAAGCAGGGGAACTATATCATCCTGACGCTCACGTAGTGAAGGAATTCGAATGGGAATAACATTGATACGATAATAGAGGTCCTCCCGAAAAGATTTTTCTTTAATCATCGGTTCTAAGTCCCTGTTAGTTGCCGCCACCACCCGGACATCAAGCTTAATCGTTTTTACTCCACCAAGCCTGGTAGTTTCATGCTCCTGCAGAACACGTAACAGCTTGACCTGTAAGCGCAGTGGGAGTTCTCCTATTTCATCAAGGAAGATTGTACCCTTGTTGGCTAATTCAAAAAAGCCAGGCTTTCCGTGGCGGCTTGCCCCGGTAAAAGCACCAGGCTCATAACCAAAAAATTCACTTTCCATTAATTCTTTGGGAATTGCACCACAGTTAACTTTGATCAGTGGAGCTTTTTTTCTTTTTGTATTCATGTCGTGCAATAAATTGGCAATTATTTCCTTACCAACCCCAGACTCTCCATGAATAAGCACCGGGCTCTCCACAATGGATACCCTTGTGGCTAATTCTATAATTTTTTCCATCTCTTTGCTTTTAAAAACCACACAATGTTCTTTTGTATACTTTTTTCTTAAATTTTCCATTTCAAAAAGGTAATGGGCATTCAGTTCTTGGGTTTTTCTCAGTTTTTCTTCAAGCTGCTTCAATTCCGTAACATCCCTGAGGTTGACCACCACCCATATGACCTTCCCGCTTTCGTCAAAGACCGGGCTTCCGATGGCCATTATTTCTTTTCCGTTCGCCCCCTTTTGCAGTATGGTCACCGGCTTACCCGTTTCTAACACTTTCAGCGCCACAGTCGGGTCAAAATAGCGGCCTTGTTTATTTATATGGTACAGATTAACGCCCAGGACATTCTCAATTTTTAAACCGGTTAACCTCAGAAAAGCCTTATTTAAACGTGTTACCATCCCATTCCTGTTTACGACAGTGATGCCGTCGTAGGAATCTTGAAATATTGAATTCAACTCCTTGAATTCGTTATTTATTACTTCCAATAAATTCAAACCATGAAATTTTTCTCTGGTTATGACTCTGGTTAAAATTTCTCCCGCTATTTCACCATCGCTTAAAATCTGGCATAACCTTTCAACTGCCAGGCTACCAATATCGATCTCATCAGTTATGGTATTGATGATGTCTTCTGTAGCCATTTCATAAATCATATCACCCATAGTTTGATAAGAACCTCCTTTTTGAGGGGGCAAGTATAAGAAGCTCGGTCTTGTATGTCAAGAAAAGCTTAACCAGAAAATGTGGGGTGCGGCACAGATGGCCATGCCGGTGGTACATCGCGATATTCGTCCTTAATGGGAAATCTGCTTACCTTTTGCTTGGCCTTGCCTTCGAAAAGTCCCTTTCGCCTGTATTTCAGACAGACCTCCCCAGCACGCCTTTTTTATGATGCGTTATGACTGTATGTACTGAAGTTTCACCGAAATTGTACATCATAGATTCACGCAACCATACGCAGCAGTGTATTGATGAAAGATTTTTTCAAGTATTTGGGGTCATTACAGCAGACGGTATCAAAATTATCTGTCAGGGCGGTTCCGGCAATGATATGTCCCAAATCCGAGAAGGCAAAACTGTTACGACCTCTGACTTTATGCCGACGTTCCGGGATTTTTTCGAGCCGTGTCCCATAGATCCAGGTGGCAGTTTTCACCGGAATATGCATAATGCCGAAAAGAGCGTTCAAAGAGCGAAGAATGTTCGAAGAAACAGAACTGGTAAAAGGAACGATAAATGCCAGCAAGACATAAACGAACCATCGGCTGCGTTACCTTCCCAGAGGTGTGGATGAATAATCGTTTTGAAGCGGTTTAAGGATATCGCGTAGAATAAACATGTCAATCTGCTCCTTTATGGTTGGATATCAGTTAGTTATCTGTATATCCCATACCATGAAGAAGCGTAAAACGCAAGTACTAAAATAGTGTAACCCACTGGAATAACTGGCATAGATGTTGAAATCGATTTTTAGGTCAAGTGCCTGTGATTTGTATTTTAAACGAAAAAAATCGCTTGACCCGGATCAAAAGATTTCAAAAAACGGTGAAACTTCAGTTAATATTTTATCAAAGGATTTAAGGTTGATCCATGCCGGCAGTCCATCTATGCCTGATCATATGAATCCGTTGAGGAGCCCCGATGGTAAAAAGATCTTTATCGATCACAATCGCCACCCTTCTCTTTCTCGCAGCGCCACTGGTTCAGGCGCATGAGGCTCGTGTCGAAGAGGTCATCAATAATCCCACGGTGACCTGCGAAAAGGCCTTTAGCATCGATGTTACCCTGGAAATATGGAACAGGATTCTGGACAATCCCTGTCTCATGGGACGGCTCTGGGAAATGTACAGTTTTCAGCCATCTTACAAGGTGACCAGGGTTGATACAGACATTCATGTCTCCGATCCATCGGGAATCACCGGTGACATCCGGCAGGTTGGCCAATCCGACCACGCAAGAACCTTTTTCGGGACAGGGTGGTTCGATCACTGGGCAGTGCCTTCCTCCTTTACCGCCAATGGCGTCGTCATTTTTGAATACAACACTGACCGGAACGGGCTTTCGGGAGAGGTGAAAATCTTAATACGGGGGAATAACGGTATCTCAAGGTTCGCAATAAGGATCTTTTCCGGCATTCTCACCCTTCGCATCGACAATCGCTTCAAGAACAATCTGGAAGATATGAAGAAGATTATCCGGGATATCGCCAACGATCCCAACAAGGTCAGGGAAGCCCTGACCGGCCAGCTGCTGAGTGATTTTAATAAGGTGTTTCCTGAGATGGAGATCAATCTGGCTGAAGAGTGAAAAAGGTTACCCCCACCGCATAGCTGTGAAGAACGATGCTCTTGTGCGTATAGACAACACCCTTTGGGATCACCGGCAGTAGCGGAGGACTTTTTATGGGAACCATCTCCAAGGGTGGGACCCCCTCTCTCTCAAGTGTTCTGAGGATATTCAGCTCTTCGATGAGTGGAAACTCTATTACCAGATCACAGCCGCTTTGAATTTCAGGCGGCGGTCCCATAACACGGATTTCCCATCCTTCTTTTTTCAGGACATTCTCCGCCTGGATAACCTCGCTGGTATTTTCAAATACCATAATTCCGCAATCGGCGTTTCCATTATCGCCCGGTGTACCCGGCTTTCGTTTACCTTTGAAAAAACCAAAAAGAGACACAGCTAATCCTTCTTTATAGAAATTGCGTATTCATTGTCTTCTTCACTGACATCTGTTACTTTCCAGCCCTGACTTGTGGCGGCACGGGAGACATTTTCTTTTGATGTCTCCGTGTCTACAATAATCTCGATCTCGCTTGTTTTTCCCGCTTTTATCTCATCCAGTGTCATTAAAACAGGTTGCGGGCAGGAAAGTCCTCGTGCATCAATTTTTGCACTCATGTTTTACTCCTTTTTCTCATCGTAAATCCAATAAACAGACAAACTATCAGGCCGATAATTACGGCCTCGATGCCGTAAGGGCCAACTCCCTTTGGTGAGCTGGCCAGACCAAAATTGTGGGCGAATCCCGCCCCGACGATCATCCCCATCACGAAAACGGCGGCATCCCCGTCACCCTCCCCGGCCAGGAACAGCTGACGTCCGGGACACCCTCCGGCGAGAGCAAAGGCCAGACCGGCCAGAACCATCCCCGCGAAGTTCCAGACATGCATGGTATGGGCAATAGGCTGGCCCTTAAATCCCGGGTGAAACTGTCCGACGATAAGATTTGTGACGAAAGCGGCGGCGACAAGGGCGATGAATCCCATGAGGAGGTGGGTCTGTCGAAAGAGGACAAAGTCTCTTATTGCCCCCATGGTGCAGAAACGGCTTCGCTGTGCGAGGAATCCTACAGCAAGGCCTATTCCCAGAGAGATGAGAAGGGGTGCGTGCATGAAACCGGGACCTTTCAAACTGTAAAAGAGAACCCCGCTTCTGTTTTGACCTTCAATCTGTGGGAAGGCAATGAGAAGAGCCAAAAAGCCAAACATTATAAGCGGCAGCATCCATCCCGCCGCGGCATGAGTAGCCTGGGTACGTCCCAGATTGTACCCCTTTTTAAGAAAAAGTGTTCCGATCCAGATGCCGAATATCAGTCCCAGGAGACCGAGGATGGCATTTCCGTCACCGCCAGCCAGACGTAACGCGGCACGCCAGGGGCATCCCAGAAAAACAAGCGCGCCAATCATGGCAAAGGCGCCCAAGACAAACCTTACAATGGGAGCGGAACCGAGGCGCGGGCGAAATTCCTTGAAGAGGTATGCGGCGATGAGTGATCCTATTACAAAGCCGATGATTTCGGGTCGTATGTATTGAACAACCCCCGCGCGATGTAGCCCGAGGGCGCCGGCGATATCCCTTTCAAAACAGGCCACACAGATGCCCATATTTCCGGGATTACCCCACTTCTGCAAGAGGGACGCGAAGACTCCGATAAACAAACCCACACCGATGATTCCCCACCGAGTCGCAAAAACATTTTTCAACCTCATAGATCAGATGCTCCTTTCTGATGAATTACTGCTGTTCGCAGTGATTAGCTGCGGGCTATATAAATCGACTTTTTTTATAAGTCAAATTCATAATAAGAATAGTTCCGGATTGATTATAGTGCTTATTGGTAGGAAAACAACGGATATTGACGCGTTCGTAAAAAAGGGGGGGTAAATATCAAAGTATCAGAATCTTTCCCTTTGGTTTTGCTACAACCTTGCCAATTACAGAAGCTTCTTCTATGCCTTCATCGTTCATTCTTTTTACCAGATCTGCCGCTTCTTTCAAGGGCAGGGAAATGAGCAGGCCTCCTGATGTCTGAGGGTCAAAAAGGACGTCCACAATCCATTTCGGACAGTCGGGGCCGACTTCAATCATGTCCATTCTGAATTTTCTGTTACGGTTTAATCCTCCCGGAATGATTCCCATTTCAACAAATTCCTGAATTTCACGGAAAATTGGTATAAAAGAAGATTGTATGACCATGCCGACATCGGCCCCTTCGATCATTTCCGAGGCGTGGCCGAGAAGGCCGAAGCCTGTAACATCCGTGCAGGCATGGATATTTGAATATTGGGTCATTAAATCGGCTGCTTTTTTATTGAGTCCCGACATGCATCGTATCGATTTGGCTACGAGGTCATCGCTGGCCATGTTTCCCTTCAATGCCGTATTGATAATGCCCGTTCCGAGTGGTTTAGTAAGGACAAGAGCATCACCTGCCCGGGCACCCCTGTTAAGGAGCACCCTGTCAGGATGAATCGTACCGGTGACCGATAGACCGTACTTTAATTCATCATCTTCCACGCTGTGTCCGCCGACAAGGAGGACACCGGCTTCGCGCATCTTATCCAATCCACCGAGAAGGACTTCTCTGAGTATTGATATGTCCATTTTGTTGATGGGAAAGCAGATGATATTCATCGCCGTAAGCGGTTTTCCACCCATGGCGTACACATCGGACAGAGAATTTGCAACGGCAATCTGACCGAAGGTGAACGGATCATCAACAATGGGCGTAAAAAAGTCAAGGGTCTGTATGATGGCGAGGTCGTCTCTCAATTTGTAGACCCCCGCGTCATCGGTATTTTCAATACCCACAATCAGATTCGGATCGGAGATAAGCGGAAGCCCACTGAGCGCTTGATTCAGGTCACCCGGACCTATTTTACAGGCTCACCCGGCGCCATGAACTGTCTCTGTAAGCCTGACTTTTTTGACGTTATCATCCATATTGCTGTCCTTTATGCTTATGTATTACAAAATTTTAAGAGAATGACCGTAGCGTGTCTTTGGTGTTATTACGGAAAAAGATGAATATGTCAAATTCATTATGGTTATAAATTCCATTTGCTTATAGAAATAGCTTATGGTACCTCTCTTTCATGGAACGATACTTAAAGAACATTACCATTCAACAGATGCGGTCTCTGGTCTGTCTCGCCGAGGAGAGAAGTTTCAGCCGCGCCGCCAAGAAGATGTATCTTACGCAGCCTTCCCTCACAAAACACATCAAGAACCTGGAAGAGGAGACCGGCGTTCAATTAGTAGACAGGAAAAGCAGGGGAATCTCTTTGACACCCGAAGGCAGGATCCTCTGTGAATCGGCAAGACGCGTATTCGGCCTGATCGACGATACCGGGGAGAAAATCGCACGAATGAAAGATAATGAATCCGGGAGCATAAGCATCGCGGCCAGCACCATCCCCGCCACATACATCCTTCCACATTCTCTCAGCAAATTCCGAGACGGCCACAAGAATATTCGCTGCTATGTAAGGACAAACGACAGTGATTTAACGCTCGACATGATACTTAATGATGAGGCGGAGATAGGCTTCATCGGCAGAGAGATTGCCGGCAGAAAGTTGCGTGCGGAATCGCTGTGGAGGGACAGACTTGTACTGGTGGTTCCCGCATCTCACAAGTGGAGCGGAAGGGGGAAAGTATCTCTGAATGAAGTTTCGACAGAACCTTTCGTGTCAAGGGAACGAGGTTCCGCCACACGCAAAGTGCTGGAAGAATACCTCCGCAAAAATACGAATCTGGCCCTTTCCGGATTCAATATCGTTTGCGAACTGGGAAGCTCGGAGGCGGTGAAAGAAGCGATACTAGCCGGCCTGGGTGTATCAATAATCTCCATCCACGCGGTAGGGCGCGAGATAGAAAGTGGCCTGCTTCTCGAAATACCGGTAGAAAACTGTTCCATTGAAAGAAATTTTTACATGATATATAAGGCCCGGGTCGGCCTTATGAAGCATCACAGAATATTTCTTGATTTTATAAGGAATTATGAATTGGACGCGCGCCATGGAAAATAAAATTCTTTACTACAGCACAAACAGAAATCTCGATAACATAAATGGGAGCCTCCCTTTCAGGCGAAAAGTGACTTTCGGAGAAGCCCTTCTCCAGGGTCAGGCGCCGGACGAGGGACTTTATGTGCCCGACAGCATACCTCGCATATCCTATGAAGATATCATTTTACTCAAAGATAAACCCTATGCCGAAGCGGCATTACTGGTCACCGGGGCATTCCTGAACGACGAAATAGATGCCGGCATTCTACGGAAAATAATAGAAGATTCATATCCTTTTACCATCCCCTTGCAGAAAGTGTTCGACCGCAAATATATCATGCGCCTCGACCGGGGACCGACGGCATCCTTCAAGGACTTTGCCGCAAGGATGATGGCCAGGCTGATGGGACATTTCCGGGACAGGAGCAGGAGACTGAATGTACTGGTCGCGACCTCGGGTGACACAGGCAGCGCCGTAGGAGAGGCATTCAGAGGCATAGAAGGAATTGATGTCAATATCCTCTATCCACACGATGAGGTAAGCGAAAGACAAAAGAAACAGCTTGACACCATAGGTGACAATGTCAGGTCTCTTTCCATCAATGGAAAATTCGATGATTGCCAGGATCTTGTCAAACAGGCCTTCTCCGACCCGTCACTCGGCCATCTCAATTTTACCTCGGCAAATTCCATCAATTTCGGGAGAATACTTCCCCAGATGGTCTACTATTTCTATGCTTACGCGCAATTATGCCAAAAGGGAGAAGGCATCGTCATATCGGTTCCTTCGGGAAACTTCGGCAACGCCCTGGGATGCGAGTACGCGAGGAGAATGGGGCTGCCCGTGGAAAAGCTGGTAATGCCGACAAATGAAAATGACGAGTTTTCACGATTCTTGAAAGAGGGGGAGTACGAAAGGTTATCTCCATCGCTGGCCTGCCTCTCAAACGCCATGAATGTGGGTCATCCCAGCAATCTCGCCCGCTTCTTCGAATTGTACGGCGGCACGGTTGACCGGACAGGGAAAGTCCATGTCCATCCCGATATCGAGGCAATGAGGAAGAACATTTATTCGGTAAGCATATCTGATGAAGAAACAAAAAAATGCATCAAAAAAACATATGACAGGTATGGTGTAATTCTGGAACCTCACGGCGCGGTGGGATGGCGGGGGCTTGAAGTATATCTCGAACAATATGGCGATTTTCCGCTCTGCGTGTCACTGGAAACAGCGCATCCCGCAAAATTTCCGGACGAGATTGTGGAACTTCTCGGCATCATGCCCGAGGTACCGGACAGCATGAAAGGGATTGATGAGAGGAAAGGAAAATCCCTGGAATTGCCCGCAGATTACAAGATATTCAAAGAATACCTCATAGATAATCTGAAGTCGGGGGTATAGAAAATTTGATTTTGTATTCATGTTTTGCTGCACATATTTAAAGGAGGTTACGTACATTTGAAAGACAACGCGAATGGCCTGTCCAAACACGACGATCTCTACAGGACAATCATCGAAACGGTGAAGGATATGGTCACAGTGTGGGATATGGATCTTACGCTCACCTATGTGAGTCCGTCCATCAATGATCTCCTTGGATATAACCGAGAAGAAATAAAAGATATTTTAAGCCACGGGAAGAGATCCAATTTACAACGTGTAATGATGCCCGGATCTATGGATACTTTTTTTGATGCAGTTAACAAAAGGATAGGAGAGTATGAGAAATGGGATTCATCTGAACGACAATATCCCGTGGAGTTGGAACTGATCAGAAAAAACGGCTCCACAATGTGGACTGAAACCAAAAACAGCTTTCTAAGAAACAGCGATGGAGAGCGCACAGGCTTTTTCTCCATTACCAGAGATATCAGTAAACGCAAACATAACCGGGAGAAGCTTCTGAAAAGCGAGGAGAGATATTGCAGTGTGCTCGAAAGTATCGAGGAGGGATATTTCGAGACTGACCTTGCCGGAACCTTTACATTTTTCAATAACTCGCTGAACAGGGCAATGGGTTACTCGAAAGAAGAATTAATGGGAATGAACAACAGGGAATACACAACTCCGAAGACATCAAAACAAGTCTACAAGGCCTTCCGAGAGATATATGCCACGGGAAAACCAGTAACGATCGCGGATTACGAGATCATACGAAAAGATGGAAACCTCCGAACCTTTGATACGTCCGCGTCCCTGCTGATGGATTCGTCAGGCAGACCTGTGGGATTCCGGGGAATCACTCGTGATATCACAGAACACAAGGCAACCGGATTGAAACTGGAAAAAAGCTACGCTAAATTACAGAATATGCTGGATGAAACCATAAGGACACTGGCATTCACAGTCGAGGTAAGAGACCCTTACACGGCCGGTCACCAACGGCGTGTGGCACAACTTGCCTGCGCTACTTCCCGCAAGATGGGGCTTTCGTCGGAAGAGGCGCGAGGGGTAAAAATGGCGGCACTTATACATGACATCGGCAAGATACAGATTCCCGCCGAAATCCTGAGCAAACCGGGCCGACTTACTACAAACGAGATGGATCTTATCAGGACTCATCCGGAGGTGAGCAGCGGCATATTAAAAGGGATAGAGTTTCCCTGGCCGATATCAGAGATCGTACTTCAACACCACGAGAGAATAAACGGTTCAGGCTATCCCCATGGCATCACCGGAAAAGAAATGAATATCGGGGCAAAGATTATCGCGGTGGCCGACGTGATTGAAGCAATGATATCCCACCGCCCTTACAGGCCAGCTCTGGGGATAGACAAGGCTATAGAGGAAATTTCACAGAATAAGGGAATCCTTTACGATGCCGAAGTAGTGGAAGCCTGCCTGTCGCTCCTTACCGAGGAGGGGTTTACGTTCGATTAACAAACTTTATTTTGTCATAACGTATCTCTGTTCACCTTTCGAAACATACCATCTGATAAAGTTATATCCGATACCGATGGGTGCGGGTTTTATCCCGTGGAACCGGCTGCTGATGATAGGAAGCGCGTCTGGAACATACAGGAAGGTGTAGGGCTGTTCCTCCGCGAGTATCTCCTGAATCCTGTTGTAACATCTTTTCCTTTCAGTTCTGTTGAAAGTTCCCCTCCCCCTCTCCAGCAGTTCATCCACCTCTTTGTTTTTGAAAGATATGAAATTCAGTTCCCCCGGCTTTGTCTTGCTTGAATGCCATACATCATAAAGATCGGGGTCAAGAGTAATAGTCCAGCCCAGGATTGTTGCGTCGAATCTTTTTTTGTTAATAAACTCATTGATGAAGGCAGCCCATTCAATAACCCTGATCTTTACTTCTATACCTATATCAGCGAGTCTCCTCTGTATGATTTCGGCGCACTTCGCCCTGACTTCATTTCCCTGGTTTGTTATAATTTCAAAGGCAAAGGGCCTGCCGTCACGATCCAGCACACCGTCCCCATCCGAGTCTTTCCATCCCGCTTCTGCCAGAAGCTCTTTCGCCTTGCGCGGATCGTAAGAATAGCGTCTGACACCGGGATTATACGGCCATGTTCCCGGCTTGAAGGGCCCCATGGTTTCCTGCCCCAGACCGAGCAGAACACCTCCAACTATCTCCCTCTTGTCGATTGCATGACTGATAGCCTGCCTGACCCGCCTGTCACGAAAAAGGGGGCTTTCCAGATTATATCCAAGATAGGTGTATGAAAATGACAGATACCGGTACTTATTGAAGTCCCTGCGAAACAGATTGTTTTCCGTCTGTCTGGTATACTGTAGGGGGGTAAGGCCCATCCTGTCTATTCCCTTCGCGCGAAGCTCCAGAAACATGGTGGCCATGTCAGGGATGATCCGCATAACGTATCCGTCAATATAGGGTTTCCCCTCAAAATAATCTGGATTGGAGACGAGGACTATCTTCTGACCGGTCTTCCATTCCTTGAACATGTATGGCCCCGTGCCTACCGGATGACGTGCAAGTGGCGTCTTTGTTATGTCCTTCCCCTCCAGCAGGTGTCTGGGGAGAACCGAAGCGCTCCAGCTCGTAAGGGCGGGGGCAAATGGTTCTCCATAGACAACACGAAAGGTATGGGGACCGATAACCTGCGCGCTCTTTACCCTGAGAAAGTCCCCCGCGTACGCGGTAGGGGTCCCGGGATCTATTGTAAGCCTGTAGGTGAACAAAACGTCAGCGGCGGTAAAGGGATGTCCGTCATGCCACCTGACGCCCTTTCTCAAATGAAAGGTAATCACAAGACCATCCCCGGAGATATCCCACGATTCCGCAAGATCGCCCACCACCTTCATATCCTTGTCATATTTTACAAGACCGTTGAAGATCATGCCCGCGATACTGTGAGACGCGCTGTCCGAAGAGAGTATGGGAATCAGGTTGGAGGCATCCCCTATGGAACCCTCGACCATAATGTCCCCATAAGAAGCGGCACTGCCCGCGGATGATCTCCCCGCATGAGAATCGCCCGCCGGCTTGTCTCCCTCACAAGCGCATAATGATAACAGAGCGAGCATAATAAGTACCGGCATAATGCGGTTTATATGTGCCATAACAGCTTTACAAATCATATTTGTTCACATTTGATAAATGGAGATTGGAGTTGATAATAGAACTTGGAGTTGATAATAGAACAAAGCATACTATATTACCTATAAGCCAAGAATACAAGAGGGGTGTGATTCCCTGATTCACCATCAAAAAAAGTAAAAGACCTCGTTGATCCTGTAGAAACAGGGTGATAGCGTAATTTTGGCAAAATAAAACTATCATCAACGAGGTGTAAGCACTATGGCAC
>JAFDBG010000110.1 GCA_019313385.1 Deltaproteobacteria bacterium
TTGAAAGGATGGGAAAGCTCGATTGCATTATCACACAGAATATCGATGGCCTGCATCAGAAAGCGGGCAGTTCGGAAGATACAGTGATTGAACTGCACGGTACGGCGAGGCAGGTAGTCTGCCTCAAATGTGAAAAGCGATGGCCTTTTGGAGAAATACTGGGGTGGATTGATGGAGGAGACGAGGACCCGCGCTGTGACGAATGTGGCGGGTTGCTGAAAGTAGCAACTATCTCGTTCGGCCAGGCAATGCCGGTTAAAGAAACGAGAGAGGCGGAGGAACGCTCACGAAACTGCGACTTATTTATTGTGATCGGCTCATCGCTGGTGGTCTATCCGGCTGCCTATATGCCCGTCTTCGCGCTTGAGGGCGGGGCTCCTCTCGTCATTATCAATCGGGAGAAAACCCCTATGGATCAAAGTGCAACCGTGGTCGTAAACGCCGGTGCCGGTGACACCATGTCCGCCGTTATGGAGCGGGTGAAATAGGTACGTAAAGTATATGATTCTCCACATAGATATGGATGCGTTCTTTGCCTCAGTGGAAGAGCTCGACAATCCTCTCCTGAAGGGCAAGTGTGTAATCGTGGGCGGACAGTCCGAACGTGGTGTTGTGTCTGCCGCGAATTACGAGGCGAGAAAGTTTGGAGTTCATTCCGCCATGCCGGTATTCCAGGCGCGGGAAAAGTGTCCTGACGCAATTTTTCTTCCACCAAGAATAGGCCGCTACAAAGAAATATCAGCAAAGTTTATGTCCATCCTTCGCGAATTTTCTCCACTCGTTGAGCCTGTTTCAATTGACGAGGCCTATGTTGATATCGCGGGGTGTGAGAGGCTTTTTGGTGGAATAAATGAAATTGCTCTCAGTATTAAGAAAAGTATAAAGGAAAGGTTGAACCTGTCCTGTTCCCTGGGAGCGGCGCCAAACAAATTTCTGGCAAAAATAGCATCGGATATGGATAAGCCCGATGGATTGACAATCATTATGCCGGAAAATGTCCAACAGTTTATAGAGTCTCTGCCGATCCATAAAGTGCCCGGCGTCGGAAAAAATACCCATGATAAACTCAAACTGCTGGGACTCAGAACCCTCGGTGATGTGAAAAAATATCCCGCTGAAATACTTCAAAAAAAGTTTGGTAAATTCGGCTGCAGACTCATGGAACTTGCCGACGGCATTGACAGATCGGTTGTGAAGCCTGTTTCTAAAACAAAATCAGTCAGCGCGGAAGAAACGCTTCTCAGGGATACCGATGATAAGCAGGTACTCAGAAAATATATTCTAAAGCAGGCGGAAAAAGTTGGAAGAGAGCTGAGAAAACTGGATGTAAAGGCGAGGACTATCAGCGTTAAGATAAAACACTCGGATTTTAAGCAGATTACAAGAAGCGTCACCATTCAAGACCCGACACAATCTTCAGAGGTTATTATCAGGGAAGCCTTCCAGTTACTTGAGAACTACAGGATGCCGAAGGAGGCAAGGCTGATCGGTGTGGGAGTATCCAACCTTGTTTCCGAAACAGAACCTGAGCAGGCTGACATCTTTGAACGTGATGGTTCAGAGAACTCCAACTGGGAAAAACTGGATGAGGCAATCGACACGATAACCGGGAAATTCGGGACAGATGTTATCAAGCGGGCGAGCCTGAAAGAGAGATTTGGATGACTACCATTATCTGTTATTTCGACCGTAGGGAGAAATTTTAAAAGACGTGAATCATTAAGATTTCTCGTAGTTAACCTTTTATGGTAAAACCCTTACGGGTAAACTCCAATTTTAAGTTTTCAGTTTTAATATTCAGGTGCTATCCTTTTATCGCTTTACTTCCACGCGATTTCGTCCCCCCTGTCTCGCCCTGTACATTTCCTTGTCGGCCTCGATTACGAGTGTGCCAGATGTTATCTAATCGCTTTCCGTGGGTGTCATTATAATTTTTAAACAGGCAACCCGTCTCACTTCACCATCCTGAATCTCAGGACAAAAACGGCTCCCTTTGGTTCATTGTCTTCAACATATGCGTAGCCGCCATAGCTCTCTATGGCTTTCTGAACGATGTGGAGGCCGAGACCGGTGTGGCCTGTATCCCCTTGTATGAATCCCTCCTTAAAGATCTTTTCCTTTATCTCATCTGGGATGCCCGATCCATTGTCGGCAATGCGCACCTCGCACATATCCCTTTCCCTGCCTATTTTTATTGTTATTCTATCGGCTTTTCCGTGAATAACTGCATTTCTTATGATGTTGTCTATGACGGAACTCAGAGAATCATCGGCCATGATCAGACCCCTGCCTTTAACTTTAAAGTCTATAAACGGGTAGTTCTTGATGACTTCATTGATGATATCATCTATCTTGTATGATTTCAGGTTGCTGTGACGGGAGATGAAGAATTCAAGTTCTCTCATCCTGTTGATAAGGCCCAGACTCTTTTTCGTATGGGAGGATATCTCTCTCAGAAGTTCTTCTTCGGGGGACTTGTTGTAGAGATTGAGCGCGCTCCGTATAACCACCAGATTATTCGTAAGGTCATGGCAAAGTATCTGGTTTATAAGGGTAATGTGCTCCTGGTGGGACTTTGTATCTTCCTTGGCCTGCCTGCGCTCGGTGATGTCCCGGGCAACTCCGATTCTGCCTGTTATCTTTCCCGTGGCATCCGTAAGCGAGGACATATTCAGTTCTGTCGGAACAGTTCCTCCATCTTTGTGTTTCACTTCAATTTCATAAAGAGGGCTCTCTCCTCCGGTAAGACCCTCTTTGAAATGTTTGACCGTTGATTTCACATCCTCAGGAACAATAATTTCTGTGAATGAATGCCCGATAACTTCCTGCCAGGAATAACCTGTTAATTTTTCTACGACAGGGCTGATGTAAGTAAAGTTCCCATCCAGGTCTAAAACAAAAGTTATATCTGATGTTGTCTCGGCAAGCGTGCGATATTTCTTCTCGGAATCTTGCAGCGCTTCCTCGGCGCGCTTGCGCTCGGTGATATCAAGGATCTGGGCAATTGTTCTAGCCCTTCCTTTGGAGTCTCTGGATACGGTGGAACTTATTTCAACGCGCCTATTTGTCCCATCTTTCCGAACAATATTAAACTCATATCTCGGAGGGAGCTTTTTTCCAGCTTGTCTTTGTTTATATCTGTCAGCGACAAGCTTTTTGCCTTCCTCATCAATAAATTTCGTGAAATCCTGACCAATAATCTCACTGCGGGGATATCCGATAATTCGGCAGAACATATCATTTACATATGTGAACCTGTAATCTTCACCCACGATAAGAATCCCATCATGAGAATTGTCAACAACAGAACGGTAATTTTCCTCGCTATCCCTCAGCTTCTTTTCTATTTCGTACTTATACATGGCCATCTTTACTGCAGCTTGAAGGTAACTATTCAGCACAATGTTCTTTCACATCCATAAATGTTGGGCACTTTCCCTGAAACAGCAGGCGCAAGGCATCGGACGCAGTAACGCCTTGTTTTCTGCACGTTGACAGA
>JAFDBG010000111.1 GCA_019313385.1 Deltaproteobacteria bacterium
GGATTGGCGTCTGAATGGTCTGATATCAAAGCTGATTGTGGAAGGCAGGATCACCGGTGCTTTCATGGAGAAGACCCTCATCTTTTCCAATCATCGGATGCCTTCCTCAAAGATATTCCTTATAGGCCTGGGAGAATCAACTCAATTGACATATGAAAAATTATATACGGCTGGATCCACTATCTCGCAGACGCTCAGTGAGATAGAATGTGCCGACCTGGTTTTTGACATCCCCTGTTCCGGCAGATGTAATCTGGAGATGTCCAGGATGACGGTGGCAATGATATCGGGAGTGTTCGATTTTTGTGATCGGGAACAGAAGGATATAATATCCGATATGATAGTGATGGGTGATAGGAACTTCTTTGATGAAGTCGTCCTTGGTATGCACGAGTTTAAGGTAAGCGTAAAGGACAGGATTGCGGTTGATATAATAGATCAGGCTGCATTTGAGAGGATTGCATAAACGTGATAGTCATTGTCATAGGAGCCGGGGAAGTCGGTTATAATATTTCAGATATTCTCTCTAAAGAGGGGAATGATATCATTGTTATCGACAAGGATGAAGACCGCCTGAAGAATGTCTCCGAAAATCTGGATGTGCAGACCATCGTGGGCAGTGGAAGCAGCCCGCAGGTGCTGAAGAAGGCGAAACTGAGTCAGGCCGAGATGGTTGTTGCCGTCACCGATAGTGATGAGACCAACATCGTGGCCTGCCTCCTTGCTTCCGCGCAGTCAACGTCTCCGTTCAAGATCGCGAGGATACGAAACCCCGACCTGAACAGGGATTCGGCGCTCTTCGACAAGTCCCATCTCAACATAGACCTCTGTATAAATCCGGAACGGGAGGCGGTGAATGACGTCATTAACCTCATGGAGTACTCCGGGGCTTCAGAGGTAATAGATTTCTCCGAGGGCAGGGTCAAACTCGTATCATTCTATGTGGATTCAGAGTGCAGTTCAGTAGGAAAGAACCTTCAGCAAATCATGGAGATATACCAGGATGGAGAGGATATTCTTATTGCCTCTATCACGCGTGGAGATGAACCCCTCATACCCTCCGGGAAAACGGTGATCAGAGAAAGAGACCGCCTCTTTGTCTTTGCCAAATCTGAGAATGTACGGAATATGCTGAAATTCTTCGGCAAGAAAGAAGAACCCTCGGAACGGGTGTTTATCATCGGTGGAGGTAACACGGCTCTCATGCTCGCGGAGTTGCTAGAAAAGAAGGGCGTCGACACAATAAAAATTATCGAAAAGAGGCAGGACAGGTGCGAAATGCTTGCCTCCAGGCTGGACAGGGCCATCTGCCTCCATGGAGACGGAACAAACCAGGATCTGCTCAAAGAAGAAAACATACAGGATGCCGATTACTTCATCGCGGTTACCGATGATGAGGAAGCGAACATCCTGAGTGCCCTCCTGGCAAAACAGCTGGGGGCCAAAAAGACCATAGCGCTTGTCAATAAGGCTGGCTATGCCCATCTAATTCCCTTACTGGGTATCGACGGTGCCATGAACCCGAGACGGGCGAGTATCGGCAAGATACTGCACTTCATAAGGAAGGGTAAGGTTATCTCCGCGACGCCCCTCGGTGATGAAAAGGCGGAAGCCGTTGAATTCATCGCCCTTGAAACATCCGATATAACGAACACCCCTCTGAAAGATATCAAATTTCCCAAGGGCACCATTATCGGAGCGATTACCAGAGATGATGAAGTGATAATTCCCGGAGGCGATTCCGTTGTACTTCCGGGAGATCACGTTATACTGGTGGCTCTCCGTTCTTCAATTCCGCAGATCGAGAAGATCCTTACGGTCAAGCTGGATTATTTCGGATGAACGCAAGAAATATACTATATATCCTGGGGACCCTTATTTTGTTTCTGGGGCTTACCATGTTCTTCCCCCTTTTTTGTTCTCTTTACTACAAAGAAGGGGATGCCAGCGCCTTTCTGTACTCCATAGCAATAAGCTTCTGTGTTGGCGCCCTTGTCCATTTCCTGTTCAGACCGGTCAACGGAAAAAAGATAAACCTTACACATAGAGAGGGGTTCCTGATCGTTGCCACTGGATGGTTTTTAGCGGCGTCATTCGGGTCTCTCCCCTATATGATACAAGGCGTGCTGCCCCAGTTCGGAGATGCCTTCTTCGAATCCATATCAGGCTTCACCACTACAGGGGCCACTGTAATCACAAACATAGGAGACCTTCCCCATGGGATACTTCTCTGGCGCTCACTGACACAGTGGCTGGGGGGGATGGGAATTATTGTACTGTCCATCGCCATACTCCCGCTCCTCGGAGTGGGAGGGATGCAATTATACAAAGCGGAACTGTCCAGTCCCGTGAAAGACAAGCTTACTCCCCGCATTGCAGAGACGGCGCGGACACTGTGGATAGTTTATATCATCATCTCCATAGTTGAATTTATCATGCTGCTCACGGGAGGGATGGACGTGTTCAATGCCATCTGTCATACATTCTCTACTATGTCTACAGGCGGATTCTCCACCAGCGACGCCAGCATCGCGCAATTCCACAGTGCATACATAGATGGTATCATTACATTCTTCATGGTGGTCGCCGGAATAAATTTTACGCTTCACTACGGCCTTATCACAGGGAATTTCAAAGCCGTCCTTAGAAACAGTGAGCTTCGCCTGTACCTTGGGATTATTCTGACCGCCGTAATAATAGTAACTATCAGCCTGAAGCAGAATTTATTTTATGAAACGGGGGGATATCTGCGGTATGCCTCATTTCAGGTGGTTTCCATACTTACGGGCACAGGTTTTACCACGGCCAACTTTGATAACTGGCCGTCCCTGTCAAAGATCATTCTCTTGACAATGATGTTTATAGGCGGGTCGGCAGGTTCCACGACCGGAGGCATAAAATGCCTCAGGGTACTCCTCATCTTGAAGTACCTCTATAAAGAACTTTACAGGCTTATTCATCCCCACGCGGTAACCGCGGTAAAACTTGGTAAGAGGACGGTGTATCCCGAAACCATGGCAAGCATATGGGGATTTTTCATGTTGTATCTTATGATGACGGTTGTTGCCTCCATCATCATGGCCATGCTTGGTCTGGATATGATGACGGCGTTTTCGTCCGTTGTTGCAACTATCGGGAATGTGGGTCCCGGATTCGGCGCCGTCAACCCCTCGGCAACCTACAGCGAGATACCCTGCCTGGGCAAGTGGGTTCTTTCCTTCTGCATGCTTGCCGGAAGGCTTGAGATATACACGGTCATAATCCTGCTTATTCCCGAATTCTGGAAGAAATAGACGACTTCAATTTATTAATCTTTAGTCAGAAATCAGCGGGGTCAGACCTACACTCTTAACCCTGCATTCTCGGCAATAATTATATGCACATGTCCGTAAGAACCATGCAACTTATTAATATATAAACAAATAGCTGTCTTTTGTTGTTGACTTTCTCTCGTATCGTGCATA
>JAFDBG010000058.1 GCA_019313385.1 Deltaproteobacteria bacterium
ATGCCGGGAGACGAGGGCATTGGGGTGAGGTTACTAAAAAGCAGGCGAAGCTTTTTCAGGCATTTGAGGCTCCTTCACCTGTGCATATAAAATAACCCGAGAATGCAGGGTAAATCTTGTCAGGGGTTTTGGTTTTGATCTATCGAGAACCGAAGACAGCCATCACATTTTCTGCCGACCAGACATCTCTGAACTTGTGAACCTTCAGAATGTCAAAGGTCAAGCAAAACCATATCAAATGAGGCAGTTTCTAAAAGGGGCGATGGACATTAAAACCATACAAATAGCCATATAAATATATTGACATACATCTTGATCTGTCATATCTTGAACCAATGGGAAAACGATCTGATTTTGAATGGGATTCTGCCAAAAACCAATTGAATCAAAAGAAACATGGTGTCTCCTTCGCCATAGCTCAGCTTGCTTTTCTGGATTCTGATCGTGTCATCTTAGAGGATCTGGAACACGGCGATAAAGAGGAGCGATTTTATTGCCTTGGCAAAGTCTCCGAAGGAATCATGACCGTAAGATTTACGTACCGAAACAATAAAATAAGAATCATTGGTGCCGGATATTGGCGGAAAGGCAAGAAAATATATGAAAGCGAAAATAAAATACACGGATGAACCTATGGGAAAAGTTAAAGTTGTTTCAGACTTCCTTCCTTCTCCTGAAGAGCTGGCTTTGAAGGATGAAACCGTTAAGGTTACCATTGCTCTCAGCAAAACGAGCGTAGAATTCTTTAAAAATGAAGCAAAAAAATACAATACTCAGTATCAAAAAATGATTCGCAGGCTGTTAGATGAATACACAGTCCACCGTCCATAACCCTTAAGGATTGACACGACCTGACAAGGTCGTTTTTCAATCCATTGTTCAAGAAGTCCGGGTTGGTGGTGCTATTTATATAGAGTATTGCTTCGATAAGTATTGAGGAATGTTTCACCGGAACACTTTGTTTCCGGTAAGGATTGGGACGAATCGGTGATATTGAAGATGAGTTTTTTTCGTCAGTATGGACCAAATCGATAGGGTATAATCAATAACTTGATGGATAATAATCGAATGAACTCGAACAGAAAGATAACCTTCCCGGATAACGACAAGCTGAAGATACTGCTGGGAGAATATGACAGAAACCGCAAGACTGTCGAGAAGCTGGGGAGAGTGAAGCTTAACGCCAGGGGATGCACCGTCTCCATATCGGGGGACACGCATGACTGTGATCTCGCCAAAAATCTTTTGGCCCAGCTATATGGTATCATTGAAAAAGGCTACCTAGTCTATCCCGCCGATATAGATTACGCGCACAGAATACTTTCAAAAAACAGTTCCGCCAGTCTTGAGTCTATCTTTCTTGACACTGTCTTCATATCATCGAAAAAGAAGATAATTGCCCCCAAAAGCATGGCGCAGAAGTCTTATATAGATTCTATCAGAACATACGATATGGTTTTCGGTATAGGCCCTGCTGGAACAGGCAAAACCTATCTCGCCATGGCAATGGCCGTTGGAGCGCTCCTCGAAAAAAGTGTGGACAGAATAATACTTGCGAGACCCGCTGTAGAGGCGGGAGAGCGGCTTGGATTTCTCCCGGGTGATCTGGCCGAAAAGGTCAATCCCTACTTGAGACCTGTGTATGATGCCCTTTACGATATGATGGATTTTGAAAGGGCATCCGCGCTGATAAGCAAGGGGATAATCGAAGTGGCTCCCCTCGCGTTCATGAGGGGAAGGACCTTGAACGATTCTTTCGTAATCCTGGATGAGGCCCAGAATACCTCTTCGGAACAGATGAAGATGTTTCTCACGAGGCTCGGTTTTGGTTCAAAAACAGTCATAACCGGTGACATAACTCAGACGGACCTTCCACCTGGGAAGATTTCGGGTCTTGTAGAGGCGGAGAGTCTCCTGAAAGGGGTGGAGGGAATCCGCTTTGTTTACTTTTCGGAGATAGATGTGGTAAGACATCGCTTGGTTCAGGATATTATACGGGCATATAATCATCTTGACAGAAAGAAATCGACGACAGACATTGAGTGATCACTAAAAAAACAAACCCATGGCTATAAAAACCCCCAAAAAAGATGGAAAGAATAACGTGAATGCGGCAATCAAGTCCGTTCACAGGCTTATCAACGAAAGTCTTTCCTGGAAGTGTGCCATAGCGTTTTTCATGGGCCTGATCCTGGCCATCATGCTTTATCCTCAAATTCTTAATATCGCTCCTCCCGAATATAGAGTAGGAGCGATTGTCACAAAGAATATACAGGCAGATCGCGACTTCCTCGTGGTGGACAAGGCGGCTACCGAAGAGAAAAGGGCTGCTGCCGTCGAAAGCACAAGATCTCTCTACGATTATGACAGTGACATGCCCGCGAAGATTGCGACAACCATATCAAAGACATTCTCCGATATGATCAAAAATGCGGAAGAAGAATCTAAATCGCCTGATAAAAAGAAGTCCTCCATAGAAGAAGCAAAAAAAATATTCGAAGGTGTTTCGGGAATAACCCTTACGACCTCGGAATTTAAAAAACTTAATAAAAAGGGGTTCTCCATTGAGGTGTATGACAACGTTGTAAAGCTTGTTTATTATACCTATGGTGACAGGCTGATCAGCAACATGGATATCCGGAATCTCCATAAAAATAAGGGCATAATAATACGTAACATAGAGAACCAGGAGGAAAAGGAACTGGATGACCTGTCGTCGATACTGGACACTGGAAAAATGAACTCTATCATACGTAAAAACGCAGAGGTGGTATTCAATACCAAAAGACCTGACAAAACCGTAATATTACTTGCTCAAAAAGCTATGAGGCCGAATCTCACCTTTGCCAAGAATACTACAGAACAGAGAAAACAAACCGTTTCCGATGAAGCAAAACCTGTGCTGTACAAGCTTCAGAAAAATGAAATGATAATCAGAGAAGGTGAAAAAATAACGCCTGAGGATCTTGATAAACTTGACGCACTTTATAAAGGACAGGAGGGAAACAAGTTTGTAGATGTCTCCATATTTTCAGGTATATTTCTTACAATAGTTCTTTTGTCTGCTGTTTTTTACCGCATGGCCAGCCCGCGATTCAGATTATCAAAGACAGTAACTACTGACCTTTTATTTATGGGCATTGCGGTGATTCTCCAGGTAATTCTGGTAAAGGCGGGCATATTCATATGCGACTCCATAAATATGACATATAAACTTGCCCCGTCATTTATCTGTGTTTACGCCATACCATTTACCATCGGCACTATGCTCGTCGCAATCCTTATTGGCAGGAACGAGGGTTTGATATTCTCAGTATTCTCTTCCCTCATGGTAGTTTTTTTGTTCGAAGACAAGATGTCGATATTTCTGCTTTCTCTCATTGGAAGCGCTGTTGCGGTGCATTATATCATCCATTGCGAACGGCGTTCGGCCTTTTTCAAAACCGGTCTGCTGGTGGGTATGGTCAATATGGGAACCATAGCTTGCCTTTCTCTGCTCTCCGGTAATCTCTATGTGATTGAGACACCCTTAACGCTGTCCATGGGGCTCGCAGGGGGTATTTTATCAGGGTTTATTGTCTCCGGTCTTGTTCCTGCCTTTGAATCTCTCTTTGGCTATACCACAGACATAAAACTCCTTGAACTGGCCAACCTGAACCAACCAATATTCCAGGAATTCCTCATGGCGGCTCCTGGAACATACCATCACAGCATTATCGTAGCATCTCTGGTAGAGGCGGCAGCGGAAGAAATCGGCTCTAATTCTCTGCTGGCCAAGGTAAGTGCTTATTACCATGATATCGGAAAGATGAGAAAACCCCAGTATTTTATAGAAAACCAACCCAACTGGAAGAACAGGCATGATGACCTGTCTCCTCAGATGAGTAGTCTCGTTATTGTTTCTCATGTCAAGGATGGATGCGAACTGGCGAAGGAACATAATCTGGGAAAAGCAATAGAGGATATTATAAGGCAACACCACGGAACAGGTATTGTACGCTATTTCTATGAAAAAGCGAAAAAGGAAAGTAAGGTCTCCGATCAGTCAATCCTGGAAGGAGATTTTCGATATCCCGGGCCGAAGCCTCAAACGAAAGAAGCCGGGCTTGTCCTTCTCGGAGATATCGTGGAGGCCTCCTCAAGGACATTGACAAATCCAACGCCCGCAAGGATAGGAAATCTTGTGGACGACAGGATAAAGCAGGCAATGGAAGAAGGACAACTTGACGAATCCGATCTCACCTTTCACGACCTGAAAAGGATTGCCGAAACATTTACCCGGATACTCACCGGCATATTCCATCGCCGGATAGAGTACAAGCAGCCTTCCAAATAAAAACCCTATGAAAATTCTGGCGACCAATAAACAAACCGTGATCGATATAGACCTTCCGAGAATCAAACACTCATCAGGCAACATCCTGAAAATACTTGAGATTGAAGACAGTGAACTCAGCCTGACCTTTGTGGATAATGCAGGCATAACCGATATAAACAAACAGTATCTGGGCAGAAACTATCCCACAAATGTCATAGCGTTTTCCATGAATGAAGGGAAGTTCGGAGATGTCAATCCCGACATCCTCGGGGACATTGTAATATCCACAGAAACGGCTCTCAGAGACGCAAAAGCCGGGGATCTTCCCCTTGAAGATGAGATTGACTACCTGATGATCCACGGCATTCTACACCTCCTGGGATATGACCATGAACTACCCGGGGAAGCCGAGGAAATGAAAGAGAAAGAAAAAGAGACCTTCTTCGCGCTGAAGAAATATCACATAGAATAAAGAAGTTTACAGTTTACAGTTTACAGTTTACGGTTTTCCCAAACTCTGTTTTTTCAACTGGTAACTGTAAACTGGCAACTGTACACGGTTGCGAATATCTGACCTACCTGACTATCACCCTCTGTCCCGGACGAATAAGGGTATTCTTGCTGAAGTTGTTCAGTTTAAAAAGTTTATCGAGATCGACCCTGTTTTTTAATGCTATTAAAGACAGAGTATCCCCCTTTTCTACGACGCAGGTCTTTACCGATGCAACGTCATCCCCGGCGGAGCTGCTCCTTATCTTGATGACCTGGCCGATGGTAAGATTATTTCGCCGCAGGCCGTTCAACCTTTTTATCTCTGAGACGGTTGTATCAAAGCGCCTTGCAATAAGCCAGAGGGAGTCCCCCTTCTTTACCCTGTATCCAGCCACACCGCCCTCTTTAAGTACAGGTTTTTGCGCATGTTTAGAATAGACATAGCCGCGTGACGGTATTTTAATCCACTTGCCTGCCCTGATACTGTGTTTGCTTGAAAGATGATTCGCCGCCATTATGGCGTTTATTGAACTTTTGTATTTCATTGAAAGGACGGAGAGGCTATCGCCTTTTTTTACCTTGTATCTTACATACTCTGCGCCACCCGGTCTCTTCGCTTTTGAAACTTTATCTATAATCAGGGCAAAATCCTTTTTCATTCCGGATGGTATCTTCAGATCATATGTATTCGGGGTTATTTTATACCTGAGTTCTGAGTTGAGAAATTTTAATGTTGCTTCCGATGCATGGAGTCCTTTTGCCACACCCTTGAGACTGACACTTTTATCCGTCTTAACAATATCAAAAGGCACGGGTTTTTCCTGCTCTCGATTCAGGTCCATGCCGTATTTCTCAGGATATTTCAGAATCTGAATTGTCGCGAGGAAACGGGGCACATAGTTTGATGTCTCCGGGGGAAGCTGGCGGTAAAGGTCCCAGAAATTGTCAAGGTAATTCATCTGTTGCCTTGATATGACCCTGAGCACCCTCCCCTCTCCGCAGTTGTACGCGGCCAGGACTGTCAGCCAGTCCCCGAATATCCCGTGGAGCTCCTTCAGATAGGCTATGGCCGCCCTGGTGGATTTCTCCGGATCCATGCGTTCATCAATCCATAGGTCACGCTTGAGGCCATACATATACCCGGTTGAGGGTATTATCTGCCAAAGGCCAAGCGCCCGCGCCTTTGAAAGAGCTCTTATCTTGAAGCCGCTTTCAACAAGCGGGAGCCAGGAGAGCTCTTCCGGCAGTCCCGCCTCTTTCAGTTGTCTCAATATCATCGGACGATACCTGCCGGATCGTATGTATGAGGAGATAAAAAATTTACGCTCATATCGCTGAAAACGCTTTATTGCCTTTTCTACATCAGCATTTATGACGATCGGTATCTCACTCTGGTAACCCGCGGCAACATTGCTTCTTGATGCGTAGATTTCCACGATCTTCTTTGCGACCATGACGCGAATGTCATCTTTCTGCCAGGCAATCCCCGGGTTACCATTTACATCCAACAGCAGAGAATAGGCCTCATCAAGCAGCTTCAGGGCCTTGTCAATCTCCCCTTTTTCCCAGAGAAGCTGGGACTGGCCCAGAAAATCAAGGGCCTCATCCATAATTGCCTGTGTGTTATTCTGGCTGTGGTTTTTCCCATTCGGATCTACCTGCTCAGGGGCGTTTGGTTCTGCGGAATTTTCCCCTGCGGATATGTCTGCATCGGATAATACAGGCTTTTCTGAAAGGTCTTCTTCGACAAGTCCAGTTTCATGATTGTCCTGAGATACCTGGGGAGATTTAACTATATGTTCCACAGGAACTTTTGTCATTCCCGAACCGGAGGAGGATGAAAGGATGGAACCATGCGGAGTAATACATGAAGACAGGAATACGACAAGAAAAGCTGTTATCACCAGCCTTTTTAATACAAACATAAACTCAAACTCCTCTTGAATCTTATTTTAAAATTAGCATGTTATGACATCCATCTGCGATGGATTTTAAGACATGCAAGCATCTCAACTTATCAGATACGCTTCTATAAAACTGTCTATGTCACCATCCAATACCTTATCCACATTGCCCACTTCCATATTTGTTCTGTGGTCTTTTATCATCTTGTAGGGATGAAGAATATAGGAACGTATCTGGCTTCCCCAGGCTATCTTCTTTTTTGTCTTGTTGACCTCGTCCAGGTCTTCGGCCTTCTTGCGAAGTTCCGCCTCATAGAGCCTTGATTTCAGCACCTTCATGGCGAAGGCCTTGTTCTTGTACTGAGACCTCTCATTCTGGCATTGAGCAACAATTCCTGTAGGTATATGTGTGATCCTGACAGCAGATGACGTCTTATTTACATGCTGTCCCCCGGCCCCACTGGATCTGTAGGTATCCACCCGCAAGTCACTTTCATTGATCTCAATGTCTATGTCATCAGACGCCTCCGGGTATACAAAGACTGACGCGAACGAAGTGTGTCTTCTCCCGCCGGCATCAAAGGGGGACATTCGCACAAGCCTGTGTATTCCAACCTCGGCCTTGGCATATCCATAGGCGTATTCACCTTCTACTGCTATTGTTACACTCTTAACCCCGGCCTCATCACCAGGTTGAAGATCAACAATTTTCGTTTCAAAACCTCTTCTCTCCGACCATCTCAGGTACATGCGCAGAAGCATCTGTGTCCAGTCCTGCGCCTCCGTGCCACCGGCGCCAGCATGGATCGCCATGATGGCATTGGCGGGATCTTCCTCCCTGCCCAGCATCATTCTGAATTCGTCTTTTCTGACCGACGATTCAAGACCGGCAACATCTTCTTCTATCTCTTTGAGCGCACTTTCATCATCTTCATCACGTGCCATTTCAAAGAACTCTTCCATATCCTGCAGGGAGTTGATCAGTTTTTTCCATCTGCAGACAGCATCTTCAGCTCTGCTCTTTTCCTTTAATATATTTCTGGCAGTTCCGGGGTCATTCCAGAAGTCTTCTTTGAGGATTTGTTTCTCCAGTTGATCTATTTTTTCTTCATTGGCCTCTATGTCAAAGACAACCTCTGAGGTTGTCTATTCTTTTCTTCAGATCTTTTATCTTTTCGGAAATGTCTGCAATCATCTATTTTCCCTCCTCAACGAAATTAAAAAGCCAATTAGCAGAAACACAATACAAGAACAAGCAAATAGATTGCCATATTTTGAATAAAATGTATTTTGCCGGGTGAATTTTACCGAGCCACCCAGAGCAGTCCTTTCAAACAGGTCTGTTCTGGATACTATTTTCCCCGTCGGGTCCACTATGGCGCTTATCCCTGTATTTGCGGCCCTTATCAGATATGTGCGATTTTCTATCGCCCTGAAGGCTGCCATGGTCAGGTGCTGATAGGGAGCTGAGGTGTTTCCATACCACGCGTCATTGGTTATATTGACAAGAAGATCTGCCCCCTTCAGACAATACTCACGACTGATTTCAGGAAATATCCCTTCATAACAGATAAGGACGCCTATCTTCCTGTCACCCATTGAAAAGGGTGTAATCTCTCCGCCGGGTGTAAAATCTCCGGCGCCTTCAACCAGTTTGTCAATAAAGAAGAGTATCCCGCGCAGCGGAACATATTCGCCAAAGGGGACCAGGTGCACTTTATCATATCTTCCAGAAACAGCGCCCTCAGGAGATATCAGGTATGCGCTGTTGCGAAAGGAGATTTTCCCCTCTTCCTTCACGTAACCCAGAGATCCGAACAAAAGCCAGGATTTTGCCTTCCTTGCTGTATTTATCACATCTCTGGACCTGTCCTCATAGTTCTGAAAACAGAATGGCACGGCTGTTTCCGGCCACACAATCAATGACGCACCTCTCTTTGCGGCATCGGCGGACATATCTCTGTATATCTTCATAGTGTCTGTCTGGTACTCCTGACTCCACTTTACTGATTGGTCAATATTCCCCTGGATGAGAGAAACATCAATAGAGTC
The DNA here is from genome assembly GCA_019313385.1 of Deltaproteobacteria bacterium. Taxonomy (GTDB): domain Bacteria; phylum Desulfobacterota; class Syntrophia; order Syntrophales; family UBA2210; genus UBA2210. The sequence goes on from JAFDBG010000058.1 coordinate 8,767, forward strand.
AAGATGATCTGCGGTATTCTTCAAGTCGTCTATACGGTAGATACCGTAACCGAAGACCAGTGACAGAAGACCAACTGCGATAACAATCTCAGACAGAAACCTTTTCCTTTCAGTACCGGATGAGAAAAACGAACCACTGATACAGTCATAAACAATGCAGTTCAGAAACACTATCAGAAATGTTATCCCGTAGATTCCTGTAATGTCTCCGACCTGAATCATGGGAAGGTATCCATGTTGCGAATAGGCAAGGTCTTCCCATGGAAAGCCGGAAAAAAGATGAGCCTTCACATAGTCGAGAGATACCCAGAGAAGAGGCGCTATTATTGCTCCTCTGATTCCCCTTCTTCTGAAATAAACAACACCCGCACAGAATAGCGCTGGATAGAGACTCAGGTAAATGGCCAGGAGAAGCATAACAGAAACGCCGGCATAGAAAGGGAGGTGCCCATAATGTACAGTAACAAATACAACCCAGTATATAAGGCCTGTTGTATACACCAGGCCAGCAACAAATCCTGTTCGGAATGCGCCCGGAAGGTCTGTATCTTTTATGGCATACAGAAGCGGCACAAGAGCTACCCAGGCGAGAAAGCCCATATCCGCTTTGGGAAAGGACAGAAAGATAAGCACTCCGGAAACCAGGGAAAGTAGCAGGGTTTTCTTATTCATTGTCTTTGCGCGTCTTTTCTTTTTTGTTGCCGATCTGCGGAATCGTCTCTCCGGTTCGTTTTATCCTTACTCTCTTTATGCTCCTCTCGTCTGCCGCTTCTATTGTAATTTTCAGGTTTTCATAGGTAATGGTTTCACCGACGACGGGAATCTTCTTGATAAGATAAAATATCAATCCTCCCAGTGTTTCAAACTGTCCTTCCGGAACTTCTACGTCAAAGTACTCTTCAAACTCTTCAATCTCGACCCTGCTGTCCACAAGAACATCACCTTCGAGAAGTTTTGTGAAGGGATTTTCATCAACATCGTGTTCGTCCTGAATCTCACCGACTATTTCCTCTATCAGATCCTCCAGCGTTACAAGACCGGAAGTCCCGCCATACTCATCAATAACTATGGCCATGTGCGATTTTTTTTCTTTGAGTTCGTGAAGGAGAAGGTGGATATTCTTGGTCTCCGGAATGTAATAGGTCTTTCTGAGGATTGAGATGATGTCCCCCTTCTGAAAGGGTTTCGACCAGAACCTCAACAGGTCTTTAACATTCAATATCCCCACAATATTATCGATATTTTCATTGTAAAAAGGCATCCTGGTGTGCCCGTTCTTCAGGATCAAGGCGAGTATATCCTCTATTGTGAAATTGTCATTGATTGCGACTATTTCCGTCCTGGGCACCATTACTTCCCGGGCCACGGTCCCACGCAGTTCAAGAATGCTCTGGATCATCTCTCCAGACTGCCTGTCAATGAGACCGTCTTCCTCGCCCGCATCAATAATGGATTGTATTTTCCCCTCCAGCAAGGTAAGGCTTTTTTTCCCGACCGCCCATGGAAAGAGTGTGTCTATCCACCTTTTGATTTTTTCCGGGAAAATACTCTCCACTACAATCCCCTCAAATATTCAGGTCTGAGCATCTTTTTATTTGAAGATTCGATAACGCGTTGTATTAACTCCGTTGTTTCATCTTTTTCCTGAGGCATTCTGGCGCGTATCGGCAGATAGTTTGAGGCGTGATTGGAGGTAAAAAAACAGTTTGTAAAATCGGAATTTGCCACCATAATCCTTAGTTCTTTAAGAAACCCGAATTTGTCAGGCAGGTCGAACTCTCCTGACATCTGTTCTTCATACAGGGCTGTGCCCGGAACCACCATGACAGTAAGTGCCCCCACATAGTCGGGATCAATTTCCGTCAATACCCTGGCCGTATCCAGGGCATGTTCCATGCTCTTTGCCCTTCCTCCGATCCCCAGAAGCACAGTGACCGAAAGCTCTATACCCGCCTCTTTGATCTTCTGTCCCGCTTCCACCATCTGGCGGGCATTTGCCCCCTTTTGGATTTTTTCCAGGATCTCGTCATTCCCTGTCTCCAAGCCCATATAGACTATTTTTACACCCATATTTCTCAATTCCAGGAGTTCTTCAGGTGTCTTGCGCAGGATGCTCTTAGCGTTCGCGTAAAGCCCGATCCTTTTTACACCCTTTATATTCCTGTTGATGGATTCAAGTACAGGCACCAGCTTTTTCATGGGCATAATCAGCACATCACCATCACAGAGAAAAATCTTGTCGATATAGCCATATCTGGACGCCTCCAGTATATCTTCCTCAATCTCGTCAAAAGCCTTGATCCTGAACTTCTCTCCCCTATAGGTCGAGCAGAATGTACACTTGTTATGCGAACATCCTACTGTCACCTGCAACAAAAGGCTTCCTGCCTCGCTCGGAGGTCTTATTACCGTTCCTTCATATTTCATTATTGCTTTTCTTATTCCTCCCGTAAGTACGACAAGCGCATGGGATTTGCGACGCCGCTAATGATTAATCCGTTGATTTTATAATACGACCGCTAAAAAGGCAAGTTGCAAAAACTTCCAAGTAACTTAAATCTGTAGATGCGTTGTAACTTGTTAATATTTTGTAATATCTGTCCGAAATAACGGATTTGCTAGAAGCATAAGTTACTTCCAATTATAATGCCCCGACCTGTCGGGGGCATAGTGGAGCTTTTTATGGATACCATGCAGGCAACCTTCTCAAGATACGTTTGTAGCTTTGATGGATTTGCGCGAAGAAGCGAATGCAAGGAATTATAGAGGTCGGGATTCTGTAGTGCGATTTCATCTTCGGTGAGGGTACTCATCTTCAATTCTTTCTTGGAGAGCTTTGCCACAGAACGCTGCCTCATCATAGACTGATTTTGACGGGTTGTTCATTGTTCCTATTTTCATCGCGCTTTCCTTAATTTGGTGGGCACTCAGTTAAGCCAAATGTTCCTATCTCATCCAATCCATCTCAAACTTCGATCGGTGTAATCCGATAACGCTTGCCCGGGGGAAAACCTTGGGTATGAAAAGCAAGTTCATATTGGGTCCTCCTTCCTATTTAATAAGTGTAACTGCTTGCGTTAGGCGTTTTTTTATTTCCTCTCGCGAAGAGAACTCCATCATCTTCTCCCATAGTTTCTGGATATTGAGAAACTGGTGAAAGGCGTTCTCTATGGGAACTGCATCCCCTGTCGCAATATCGATATTCTTCAACGTTTCCGCCCTGTCAGCCTCCTTTCCCTCGGCACGGTAATCGTCTGCCAGGATCAT
>JAFDBG010000112.1 GCA_019313385.1 Deltaproteobacteria bacterium
AAGACACAAGGCCTCTCGCAAGCCTAGGGCCGGACCTCTCAGGGTCATTTAGTGCCGCCGTGAATTGATTTATTCCCTGTAAGAATGTTTGCTCGGTGAATGACTTTCCGCTACCAAAAATAGCCTGCGCCATCGCCTCCGATGGACTGCCCGACTCTTGGAAGGCTCTCCTGAAATGACCACCTACTACAAGAAGGTTTCCTCCTGGGCCAAATGACTGTATGGTTCGCCACCTGCCATCGACCTTTATGGAGTTTGCTTTCCTTCCCTCAAGCTTCCAGAGATCACGTTCTTTCTGGGTTTTTGGGAAGTCTAAAGTTATCATATCTTCATCCCAAAGAGCCGCACCTATTACTAATGGTATTGCTCCAACGATTGACCGGCCTAACCCTGTTACGAAGTCTCTCTGGTTAAACTTACCCTTACCAATATTCTCAATAATTGTTTTCACTGCACCAACTGGCGAGTAATTTATTATTTGCATAGCAACTGCTGACGGAGTTCGACCAAATGGCACTACTATTTCTCCGGCACCCTTACCTAATCCCTGTATACCTTTGGCGAGGTCGCCCAGTGCTGTCTTGTTCTGGAACACTGCCGCTTCCGCATCCTTAGACGCATTCTTTACCATGTCCTCAGTGGGATCCTGCATGAGGTTATCAATGAATGTCTGGGCCTCTTTACCCTTCAACCCCTCATTGATGGCAGCTACTTTTGCCTGCTCAAATAGTGACATTACTTTTGCAACATAATAAAAAGGCTGATCCTCTGCACCGAGCAATCGGAATACGCCATCTGTGTAAAGTTGCAGTGCGCGGGCTAGTTTACCCTTGCCCATATTTATTCGTTTATAGTCCAGCTTTACTCCAATGTTTCTCTCGTCGTAGCCTGTTACAAGATAATCAAAGCCTCGCTTAACACCTTGGACCGTCCCCTGCTTGACTCCTTTTATGCTTACAGTAACGGTTCTTTTCCCTGTACCGATAGATATTGTTTTGTCGATTATAGTTGCAGGAATCTTTGCTGCTTTTTCGGCTGCCACATTCGCAGTGGTACTCATTATATTCAAGCCTGAAGTTTTAATGCCGGTCAACAGTCCAGCCTTCCAGATAGCTATAAGTTTTTTAAACAAAGGAGTTGGTACAAGGTCAGATATGCTATTCTGTAATTTCTGGAACCGCTTGGCTTTAGCTTCGCCCGGTGGCATATCTTCTATCGCTTTCATCTCGGTCAGAATGTCCTCGGCCTGCTTGGGCGTAAGTTCTGGTATTTTCTTCCGTATCCCAAACAACCCGCCTTTTGACTTTTCTATCTTCTCGTTGTGCCTTTGGATTTCCCTTGCGGCAAACCTTACCTGTCCTTCCGGGGTTAGCCTTGACAGTATGATTGCGGCTTGAACTGTCCTGCCCGCCTCGGTAAGTTTAGCGGCGATGTCGTTTGCTATCTTAGCAGCCTTGTCATAGAAAGCATCCTTTGCGACCTGATCTGTCGCAAGCTGTGCCTGCTCGTTATAATGCTTCAGGAGTTCCGATGCCGTAGCAACTGACTTATCACTGTCTCCTTTTAATGCAAGGGCTTCGGCTTTCTGAATATCATCCTTAACCAGATTCTTTGCTTTAATTGAAAGCTCGTCAGTGCTTCTAGGGATATACGTTCCCTCAACTTTCAGGTCTGGAAGTGCCGTTTTGATGCTCGATATAAAACCACGCTGCCTTATATCGGCTTCAGCTTTCTTTTGCGTAGGAGTTACCCTTGGCTTTATAGCGACAGCCTTCTTTGGTTTTTCAACTTTCGGCTGTGCTGCTATGATACCATCCCAGATACCTTGTAAATGTGGCTTAATACCTTCGCCTAACCGCTTGACCATATCCGCCGACCATGCTGAGAATTTGCGAATACCAGATTCAACCAGATAACCACCGACAATTGCAGCGTCTTTTAGCTGTTGAGGATCGAAACCGACCTTTAATTTTGTGGTGTCGCCGAGTCGTTTAAGGGCAGCATCAAAGGATTCCTTAGATATTATTCGCTTTGCCTCTGGGATTTCGGGGATTTCCTGCTCTGTGGGGGTGGGTTGGGCTACTTCTTTTGGTCTGATATCGTCAACAATGCCCTCAAGAAAATCACCTACTTCGCCTGCGTCTGCTTCCTCTTGGATTGCGATGCGTTCAGCTTCGGCGATCGGGTCAGGCTGAACCTCTTGGCCCACTCCCGGTTGAATATCTTTCTTAGGTTTTGCGATTGCTTGCTCATCTCTAAATTCCTTTATAAACCCTTTTTGCGTCTCTGTCAACTCTGATTCCGGTATTCCAAGTTCTTTTGCGGTATCAAGAACAACCTCTCCCCTTACGGATGGTTGAATATCCTTTATCCGCATAGAGTTCATAATATCATTGAGCTTTTGTTTTGGACTTCTTTCCGGCTTTGGGCTTCGTTTGAAGGCTTCAGGTCCAAGCTCTTTTTTTAGTTGTTTGACAAGTTCTTTCGGTACAAGCCAAACATCTTCCCCTTTGCCACGTCTTTGCAACTTCCACACATCGTCAGTGCGGTTTTTGAAAAAGTCCATAGTGGACTTGGGCAATCTGGTGGGTATTTCTTCAAGGTCTTCTGTCCAGACAAATGTTTTTCTGGTCTTTTTGCCTTCGCCTGCCGATAGTGCTCTATTTCCCTGCGTCCTAATACCCTTTTGTCCCCAATCCACAAGTGTTTTTTCCTTCTTCCACTCATCTGGTACACTTGTAAATACTTCCTTCCCCACGGCCTCCTGCTTCGCTTCTAAGGGCTTAACTTCCTTGACCTCTGCCGATGGTGGCTTGACGGCTTTTGCGGGATCCTCGGCTGGTTTCTCCTCGCTGACAGCTTCTTCTGCGATTTCCTCAACCGTTACCGTGTTGTCGGCGTGTTCGATTGTGATATTTACGTCCTTGTCCTCTTGTATAGCAATCTCAGCGGCCCTGTCAGCGTAGCCCTGTGCGTCCTCTGGCATGTCAAACTGTATCGGCCCGACACCAACGGCCTGATCTAATTGCTCGGCCTCTGTGGGGACAGACACACCCTTGGTAAGCGATACGCCCAACGTCATACCACGGCGTACCGAAGCAGGGGCCAAAAGGGTCACTATCTCGGCCCCAAGATTCTCAGGCTCAAAGTCCTCTTTCATTCCATCCCAGATACGTTCAAAGGGGTTTCCTTTGCGATCTGATACGCCCGTAGCCTCTCGTAGTAATGTTGCAAGCCGTTCTTCGCCAACTTCCCCAATAATCCCATTATAACCAGCCTTTGTAAGCATTTTGGTTGCAAAATTATCAGCCGAACCTCCTGTAATCCTTATCCAATCGTCCTGTAATGATGCGATGAACTTACCACCAAACGGCAACTTAGCAATGCCAGCACCGAATCCCTTGGTAAGTATGCCGCCTGTTTCCT
>JAFDBG010000113.1 GCA_019313385.1 Deltaproteobacteria bacterium
GAAATAAATCCGTGTCTCTCATGATGATCTGTATCAACCTCCTTCATCTCTTGATCACGGATATCTATCACGTCCTAAATCACATTACCCATACTTTTTAGCGAGGAGCCAAATTAATCGATATGATTCACTGGCCATTCGTTACTTATCAAGACTTTCCCTGTTGTTCCACCAGTAATCATTCCAGCTTACGGGATCATAATATTTTACACTCTCCCCTGCTGTCACAAGAGGGGCGTAATCCATTTCATTGCCTTCATGAATAAGCCTGTCCGCAGTCATGATAATACCCATAAAAAATCCGTGTTTTCTTATCACCTGGCGGCTGTAGGAAGAACAAGTGGGATACATGGGACACCTGTCGCCATCCACCTTCGATATATATTCCGAGAAAAAGTTCAGACTGGCCATAACGGTTTGAGATGGCAAGGAAATATTATCCTGGTGCGCATCGGAACGCGCCACGGTTCTCTGCTTCGCCTCGCCAAACTCCCATGGCTCAAAGGAATTGCCGGCACCGAGTCCGATAGATGCCCCCATAACGAACCAAACCAGGACTACGGCAATATTCAACATATATTTCAGCATGTTACAGTTAGAAGCTCATACTCAACATAAGATAATTGCATGCATTATCGCTGTCATGACGATACGAAAGGCTGACCCTGTCTCTGAGCCCCTGAAGAAAGTCTTTTTGGGTTCTCTCGTTGAATTTGTGGGCGCTGCTGACCGCGCTGTATATGTTACCGGTGTACCATCCCAGCTCGAAAAAGGTTACAATGCCTCCTGTTACATACTTTTCATCGTCGAACAGTTCCACGGCGCTCCAGATAAACACGCCGTTCAGGAGGAACGCGACAAGGGCATCTCTTCGTCTCTGAGTGTACAGATGACCAGCGCCGGGTATAACGGCAGCCAGTGTCCCTGCAACTGAGGGGGATTTATGGGGGATATTGCCGATATTCTCAAGGCCTGCCGAAAAGACACCCGCGGAGTCGTACAGTCTGCTTTCCCTCGGGATCCGCGAAAACATCTCCCCTGCCCTCTCCCACTTTTCCATATCCACGAGAACGAGGGCGCTCTGGTAGGTCCCTCTTGACTTGTACTCACCGGTTTCAGCTTCCATGATACGCCCAAAGGTGACAAGCGCTTCATCATACAGTGAGAGGTTTTTCTCACTCATGCCTTTAAGGTATATTGCCTCTCCGGCCATCCGGCTGTCAGGGAAATTAACGAGGAACGAGTCAAACGCCTCTATCGCGCTCTGCCATTTCTTTGCCCTGAAATAGCTGACACCCGTCTTGAAATATGCCTTCTCACAGAGCGCCACCGCATCCGGACAGAGAAATATCAATCGCTTATATTCACCTATTGCCCTGTAGAAATCGGCCTGTTCAAAAAGGCTCTCCGCAAATTCGAATTGCTTTTCGCAGTCGCGCAGGTCATCTCCCCTGGCGTGACAGGGAAACATTATAAAAACCGCCAGAAACAGAAGGGATAATCCGTCGGCAATCTTTCGCATCTTCGCCTATACTCCCCTCCCCAATCTGAAGGCATTTATATTCCCCTCAAGTATCTTCGGAGGAAATCTCTTTCTCAGGACATCTTCCCATATCCCGGCCTCTATATCCAGCCAGGAAGAGAGCACCCCGAGGATAGCTGTGTTGGCCATCCTTTTGTCTCCCGATCGGAGGGCCATGGCAGTTGCATCCACCACCTTTACATCCTTAAAGTGTTTCTTTACGAAATCTATGGCATCATCTGGATATGCTGTTTCTCCAAGATTTACCGATGGAGGGTATATCTCTTCATTATTTATAATCACCTTCCCGTCAATCTTCAGATATTCAAGATATCTCAGGGTCTCCAGTTTCTCAAAAGAAACCAGGATATCGACATCTCCCTTTGCGGCAAGAGGGGAATAGACCTTTGAACCGAATCTCACGTGGCTGCTTACACACCCTCCCCTCTGAGCCATTCCATGCACTTCACTCTTCTTTGCGTCAAAACCCGCGCTAATCATGACGGCGGAAAGTATGTCACTCGCCATTATTGTTCCCTGCCCGCCTACGCCAGCCAATAATACGCTCTTCACAGATTCACTCATCTTCCACGACCTCCTCTACTGCTCCCGCGCTGCACAACTGTTGACACAGGGTGCACCCATTACAGAGAGAGGAATCTATAAAAGCTATTCCTTCCTGTTTTTTTGTCTTTTTTTCTATCTTTATATCCATATCCTCAAGCCTTTTCCATGCGATTGGAGGACATCCCAGTCCAAGGCACGCCTTGCAGCCGGTACACTTGTCCGGATCAACCCTTAAAGGTGTCCTGCCGGGCAGTTTTTGTTTCAAGGCAAGCAGAGCGCATGGCGCCCTTGATATAATAAGAGAAGGACCTTCTTTGAGCAGTTCCTCCTTCATCACGCTTCTCGTGTTCTTCGTATCAAAGGGATCGATCACCCTCACGTTATCTATGCCAAGCGCCTCTGCGAGTTTGACAAAATCGAGCGCCCTGGTTGCCTCGCCCTGCAGGGTAAGGCCGGTTGCTGGATTTTCCTGCATCCCGGTCATGGCGGTTGTCCTGTTATCGCATATGACAACAACCGCATTACTTTTGTTGTAGACCATGTTCAGAAGGGGCGTGATGCCCGAGTGGATAAAGGTGGAATCACCAATCACTCCCACAATCTTTCCCTTCTCCTCCAGGACTTTATCCATACCGTGCGCCATGCCTATGCTGGCCCCCATACAGATTGTAGAACCCATTCCCTCAAGGGGTTTCATGAAAGACAGGGTATAACACCCTATATCGCCCGTCACAAACACCTTCATCTTTCCCAGGACATAAAAAAGTCCCCTGTGGGGGCAACCAGGGCAAAGATTCGGGGGTCTCGGGGGAAGTAAAAGGGCAGGCAGATCCGTCCTAGCCCCGCCATTGCCTGTAATGGCGGTTTCTACAATACCAGGACCAAATTCGCCTGTATAGGGAAATACTTCCTTGCCGACGACATCTATACCCATTGCTCTTACCTGTTCTTCAATAAATGGGTCCAGTTCTTCAGCAACGTATAATTTTTCCACCTTCGAGGCAAATTTTCTGATCAGTCCGCGAGGAAGGGGATGAACCATGCCCAGTTTGAGATAAGAATAGTCGGGGAAAGCGTCTTTTGCGTAGTTATAAGGCATCCCGGCCGTTATGATTCCCACCTTTGTATCATTTATCTCCATCCTGTTTTCGGGAAAGGTCTCCGCAAACTCCGAAAGCTTCTCCATCCTCTTTTCAACTTCAATTCTTCGCTGTCTTGCCTTGGCGGGAACCATCACATATTTTGACGGATCATACCGGGTGCCCCTTTTTTCCTCATGGGCTTCCGGGTCTTCCAGCTCGACAACGGATTTGGAGTGT
>JAFDBG010000059.1 GCA_019313385.1 Deltaproteobacteria bacterium
AAAGATAATCGAACATCTCGGGATCGATGTCGCCGAAGTGGATACCATCGAAGTATATACCATGGAAGGGGATATTGCGGGCGACGAACTGGAGAAGATAGCGAGCGGCCCCCTATCCGACCCCATCATTCAGAAGTATGCCATAGACAGAGGTCTCGCGGCCAGATTCGACTGGCTGATAGAAGTGGGCTTCAGGCCCGGCGTCACGGACAATGTGGGAAAGACCGCAAGAGAAGCCGTCGAGTTGCTCCTTAATAAAAAAGGTGTCGCGGCTGTTTATACCTCAAGGCAGTATGTTCTAAAGGGAGATGTAGACAGAAAATGCGCTGAGCGGATCGCGTCGGGACTTCTAGCCAATGGACTCATTCAGCGCTACGAGATCATCAGCGGGAGGGAATGGAATCCTGAGGAGGGGGTTCATCCATACGTCCCCCGCGTAACAATCAAAGACAATCCGTCAACCGAAGAGATTGACCTTGATGTGAGCGATGAAAACCTGCAGGAGATCAGCGGAACCAGGGTTCTCGCCCTCACGGTAGATGAGATGAAGGTGATCCGTGATCACCTTCATGACGAAGCCGTGTTGAATGAACGACTGAAGGTCGGCCTCAATGAAAAGATTTCCGACGTAGAACTGGAATGTCTCGCTCAAACCTGGTCGGAACACTGCAAACACAAGATTTTCAACAGCATCATAGATTATACGGATGAAAACGGCATCCACAGCACCGCCGATTCTCTGTTTAGCAGCTGCATCAAGAAATCGACTAAAGAAATCAGAGAAGAACTGGGAGAAGATGACTGGTGCCTCTCGGTCTTTGTGGATAATGCCGGGATAATCCGATTCAATGACGATTACAATCTCGTGTTCAAGGTAGAAACCCATAATTCGCCTTCGGCGCTTGACCCGTATGGCGGAGCCCTTACCGGTATCGTCGGGGTCAACCGCGATCCATTTGGAACAGGGAAGGGATCAAAACTTATTTTCAATACCGATGTCTTCTGCTTCGCGTCCCCGTTTTACGATAAACCCCTTCCCGAAAGGATTCTCCATCCGAGACGGATCTACGACGGTGTCAGGGAGGGTGTGGAACATGGAGGCAACAAAAGCGGCATCCCCACCGTCAACGGATGCCTGGTCTTCGACGAACGATACCTGGGCAAACCTCTTGTTTACTGCGGAACAGGCGGCATCATGCCTGCTCGCATTCTCGGAGAGGCGACCCACTCAAAGGAGATAATCCCGGGAGACATAATCATCATGACAGGGGGGCGGATCGGAAAGGATGGGATCCACGGTGCAACCTTCTCCTCGGAGGAGTTGAACGAGGATTCGCCTGTAACCGCGGTCCAGATCGGCGACCCCATAACCCAGAAAAAAATGACGGATTTTCTCCTTATCGCGCGGGACAAAAATCTTTACAGGGCCATAACAGACAATGGCGCCGGCGGTCTTTCATCGTCGGTCGGTGAAATGGCCACACTCTGCGGAGGCTGTGAAATCGACCTCAGGAAGGCCCCTCTGAAATACGCCGGGCTCAAACCCTGGGAGATCCTCATATCGGAGGCACAGGAGAGGATGAGCCTCGCGGTGGCCCCTGAAGATTGCGAGGCATTTCTCAACCTTGCCGAAAAAATGAATGTCGAGGCCACGATCCTCGGCACCTTCACCAATTCCGGAAAGTTTCATGCTTTTTACGGGGACAAAACCGTGGCTTATCTCGACATGGAATTCCTGCATGATGGCCTCCCCAGGATGCGGCTGAACGCGAAGTGGATACCTCCACAACATGAGGAACCGGGGTTTCCGGAACCGGACGACATGGGACGCGCCCTGAAAGAGATGCTCTCACGTTTGAATATCTGCAGCAAGGAATCGGTCGTCAGGCAGTACGACCATGAAGTGCAGGGCGGGAGTGTGGTCAAACCGCTGGTCGGCGTCGCAAACGACGGCCCCGGCGATGCGGCGGTAATAAGACCGATACTCGATTCCTTCGAAGGCATTGTCGTGGCAAATGGAATCTGCCCCCGCTACAGCGACATCGACACATATCACATGGCCGCCTGCGCGATAGACGAGGCCGTCAGAAACACCATAGCCGTGGGGGGCTCTCTCGACAGATTGGCTGGCATAGACAATTTCTGCTGGTGCGATCCAGTGGAATCCGAGAAGACACCGGATGGCCGATATAAGCTGGCACAGCTCGTCCGTGCTAACAGGGCGCTCTACGATTATACAAAGGCATACGGCGTCCCCTGTATCTCCGGAAAAGACAGCATGAAAAATGACTATATCATAGGGGAAATAAAGATATCGATACCGCCGACCCTGCTTTTTTCCACAATGGGAAAGATTGAGGACGTAAGAAAGGCGGTTACCATGGACGCGAAGAGGTCTGGTGATCTGGTCTACGTACTGGGTGAAACCCGCGAAGAACTCGGGGGCTCCGAGTGGTTCGCCCTGCACGGGTTTACGGGCAATAATGTTCCCAAAGTAAATGCCGCCAAGGCAAAGAAACTCTACAGGGCGTTGACCGGGGCGATCGACAGGGGTCTGGTTGCCTCCTGCCATGATTGCTCGGATGGCGGGCTCGGCATTGCCCTCGCCGAGGTCGCCTTTGCCGGTGGACTTGGGATGAATATTGATCTTTCACTTGTCCCGCTTGAAGGGATCGAAAGAGATGATTATCTCCTCTTTTCCGAATCGCAGAGCAGGTTTGTGGCAACCATCTCGCCGGAATCGAAGGAAGAGTTCGAAGACATCATGGCGGGAAATATCTTTGCCTGCGCGGGAAAGGTGACATCGGAAAGTGCCTTCATAATTTCCGGAACAGATGGAAAGAATATTATAGAAGAAAATATTAACGACTTAAAAAAGGTATGGCAGAAACCGCTGGACTTTTAGAAAAGCAAGGACAATGACAAACAACGTAAAATCAATCGTAATAACGGGAAACGGCACAAACTGCGAAATGGAAATGGCGCATGCCTGCAGGCTTGCGGGCTCTGCCGAAGTGGATATTGTTCACATCAGCGAACTGCTTTGCGGCGAAAAGCGTCTGGACGATTATCATTTCCTCAATCTCCCCGGCGGCTTTCTGGATGGAGACGATCTGGGATCCGCAAAGGCGGGAGCGAACAGGATCATCCACGCGAACGTCAGGGGCGGAAAAGAAAAGCTGTACAGACAAGTTGTCAAATTCATCGATGACGGCAAGCTTATCCTTGGTGTGTGCAACGGCTTTCAACTCATGATCAAGCTGGGGTTGCTGCCTGCATTTGACAGAGATTATTCCAGACAAACAGTTACTCTGACATTCAACGATTCGGGACGCTTTGAAGACCGGTGGGTCTACCTCAGGATAAACGGGGCTTCCCCCTGCGTTTTCACAAGGGGTCTTGAAAGAATATATCTTCCCGTGAGGAATGGCGAGGGGAAAATCGTCACAGAAAACCCTGCTATACTGAAGAAACTACACGCGAACAATCATATCGTCATGCAGTACAGTGATGAAAGCTATGAAAGAGTGACGATGGATTATCCGGATAATCCAAATGGTTCAGTCGATGCCATTGCGGGAATATGCGACGAAACAGGAAGAATCTTCGGCCTTATGCCTCACCCGGAAGCATATCTCCACTACACCAATCACCCCCGATGGACGAGAGAAAACCTGCCTGAAGACGGAGCGGGACTTTCAATCTTCAGAAATGCCATCGACTTTATTCAGAAAAATCTCTGAGCAAGGGGTTGCTGGTAATCCTGCATGCTATTCGAAGGTGGAGCAATGCCCTTTCAACTGATCTGATATTACCTGTCTTGTAATCAATGATGGAGAAGTTATACGCTTCAATTACCGCTCACATCGAGAAATTTTGAAACCTTTGAATTTTGTTATTTCGAGGAGCATAAGCGACGGGCTATAGTCCCCGTCAGGGGAAAATCTTAATAAATCAAGTCTGTTAAGATTTCTCCCTACGGTCGAAATGATAAATAACGGCAGTTGCGCAAAGCTCTCATTTCATGATCTTACCAGCTATGACGTCAACTCCCTCACCGAGAAGAGACTCTATGGAAAGTTTGTCCAGGTATCGGTCATCCCATGGCAAATAGTATTCATTGATGAGGTTGTTGATCTGGTTTATCATTTTTCCCGGAATCTCGACTATTTCGTCTTCGCATACTTTAGAGATGCCTCGATAAACCTGTGGAACAGGGTGTGAGGTTTTATCGGCTTCGATTTAAATTCCGGATGAAATTGACAGCCCAAAAACCAGGGATGATCGCCAAGCTCCACGATCTCAACGAGGTGGCCATCCGGTGACGTGCCGCTGATGCGGAGGCCCTTATCAGTCAATATATCTTTATACTCGTTATTGAATTCATAGCGGTGCCTGTGGCGCTCGCTTATCTTTTTCGTTTTATACCCTTCAAATGCAAAGGAGTCAGTCTCCAGAAGGCAGTCATAGGCGCCAAGTCTCATCGTTCCGCCCATATCGATAACATCTTTCTGCTCCGGAAGAAGGTCGATCACCGGATAGGCCGTCTCACCGTCAAATTCAGCGCTGTTTGCCCCTTCCAGGTTGCACAGGTTCCGCGCGCATTCCACGACGGCCATCTGCATACCGAGACAGATGCCGAAAAATGGCACCTTATTTTCACGGGCATAGGTTATGGCCTGTATCATACCTTTGATACCCCGTTTACCAAATCCTCCCGGAACGAGAATACCCCCCGCATTTTTAAACTGATCCGTAATTCCTTCCCTTTCTATCTGCTCCGAATCGACAAAATCGAGATGAACTTTGCAGTCATTCGCGATACCACCATGAATAAGTGCCTCATTCCGGCTCTTGTAAGAATCTGCCCAGTCTACATATTTACCCACAATGGCGATAGAGACCTCATTTGAAGGATTTTTAATCTTTTCACTGAGTTTCTCCCAATCATCCAGATGAGACTGACCTGTCCAGATATTGAGGAGATCGACAAGCTTCTGATCCACCCCTTCCCTGTGATAGATAAGGGGAACCTCGTAAATACTTCCCACGTCCTTGGCGGTGAAAACCGCTTCCACTCCGACATTACAGAAAAGGGATATCTTTTCCCTGATCTCTTTTGAGAGGAACTCTTCCGTCCGGCAGAGAAGTATATCGGGCTGGATACCAATCTCCCTAAGTGCCCTGACACTGTGCTGGGTCGGTTTTGTCTTTACCTCTCCAGCCGCTTTAAGGTAGGGGACCCATGTCAGATGTATAAAGATCGCATTTTCTCTGCCAACCTCATTTCTGAACTGTCGTATTGCCTCGAGAAAGGGAAGGCTTTCGATATCACCCACCGTACCGCCTATCTCAACGATCGCCACATCAAACCCCTTGGCCGCTCCCTTGATATAGTCCTTGATCTCGTTCGTGATATGAGGAATTACCTGAACGGTACCACCCAGATACTCTCCCCTCCGCTCCTTTGATATGACGGAAAAATAGACCTGCCCCGTGGTCAGATTGTTTCCCTTTCCCATGGGTGTATTTACAAATCTCTCGTAATGGCCCAGATCCAGATCCGCTTCTGTACCGTCATCCGTCACATACACCTCCCCGTGCTGAAAGGGATTCATTGTGCCCGGATCGACATTGATATAGGGGTCCAGTTTCTGGTTTGTCACCTTCAGACCGCGGCATTCAAGGAGCGCCCCGATTGAAGCGCCCGCAATCCCTTTCCCGAGGGAAGAAAGGACGCCGCCTGTTACAAAGATAAATTTTGTTCTCATTGCTCACACCACCTGTTTCAGTCTTTTCTCATAAATCGCATTTGAATGTAAATTACAATAACACTTTTACGCGTAAGACATCATTCGTTAAAGACAGCATTTTTGACATCCCTCCCCTCTTCCAAGATTCGACTGACATCCCACAGGAGTGATAATTCTTTGGTCCCCCTTATGGAAGCTGATTTCTGATTCATTTACGTTCGTCTCCTTCTAAACCTATAAGCATCAATGCTGCTTATGTTATATAACAATATCAGAAAATTACCTGTTCATTTTGTAAATTTCCTGAAGCGGCCTCACAATCAGCTCTCTCACTCTGAGAGCGCTGACAGCGTTAACCATCGCTTTAGCGCCGGAAATTGTCGTTACAACCGGTATGTTACGTGAAACTGCGGCACTTCGAATCCTTATCTCATCGCGCCTAGGTTTCGGACCGCTCGGTGTATTGATAAGGAGCTGAACGTCTTTGTTCTTGATGTAATCCAGCACATTCGGTCTTCCTTCATCAAGACGCGGCAGTTGCGTTACCGCCACACCATTTGCCAAGAGTTTTTTTGCCGTACCCGGAGTTGATAATATCTCGAATCCCAGATCGGCAAACTGCTTTCCAATATCTATGGCTGCATGTTTGTCATAATCCTTTACACTTATAAAAACCTTTCCGGAGTCCGGGACCATCTGCCCTGCCGCAAGCTGACTCTTTGCGAAAGCTATCCCCAGATCTGGATCTATTCCCATCACCTCTCCCGTGGATTTCATCTCCGGACCCAAAAGGATATCAGCGCCATAAAACCTGTTGAATGGGAGCACGGATTCCTTGACCGAAAAATACCTGATTTCAGGGTCCTCTGTGATTCCCTGTTCCCACAGGGTCTGACCGACCATTACCTTTGTCGCGATTTTTGCCAGTGGGAACCCGGTGGCCTTGGAAATAAAGGGAACGGTCCTTGAAGCCCTCGGATTTACCTCAAGGATGTAGAGATCGTCTCCCTTGACGGCAAACTGGATATTGAGCAGTCCCCTGACTCCAAGCTCCAGCGCCATGCTTTTTGTCTTCTCTCTTATTTCAGAGAGCATCTTCTCGCTCAGCGAATAGGCGGGGAGTACCATGGCGCTGTCTCCCGAATGGATGCCGGCATGCTCTATATGCTCCATAATCCCGCCGATCACCACATCCATGCCGTCCGAAACGGCGTCAACATCAACCTCTATGGCGTCTTCGAGAAATTTGTCTATAAGTATGGGGTGATCTGGTGACGCATCAAACGCCTCCTCAACAAATCCCCTGAGATCGGCTCTGGACCAGACTACTGCCATGGCCCGTCCACCAAGGACGTAGGACGGTCTGATAAGAACAGGATAGCCGATCCTTTCGGCTATCTCTTCCGCCTCTTCAAAGGAGAGCGCCGTGTCATTTTCGGGTTGTTTTACGCCGAGCATATCGGCCATCTCCTTGAAGAGTCTCCGGTCCTCGGCGCGGTCAATGGCCTCGGGGGGCGTTCCTAAAATTTTTACACCGTTTCGCGCAAGCGGCAATGCCAGGTTGAGCGGTGTCTGACCACCCAACTGGACAATAACCCCTTCGGGCTTTTCAGTATTTACAATATTCAAGACATCTTCCAGTGTTAAAGGTTCGAAATAGAGCCTGTCGGATATGTCATAGTCCGTTGATACTGTCTCCGGATTGGAATTTACCATTATCGTTTCATATCCAAGCTCTCGAAGTGCCATCGATGCGTGAACGCAACAGTAATCAAATTCTATGCCCTGGCCTATTCTGTTTGGTCCGCCGCCGATAATCATAACTTTCTTCGTGTCTCCCCCGCGGCTTTCATCCTCCTCTTCGTAGGTAGAGTAGTAGTATGGTGTATATGCCTCAAACTCGGCTGCGCAGGTATCAACGAGCTTATAAACAGGTGTAATTCCGTTTTTCTCCCGAATGGCACGTACCTCAAACTCGGTCATCCCGATAATATCGCCTATCTGCCTGTCGGAAAACCCAAACCTTTTAGCGCTTCGCAGGATCTTCGCAGGAATATTCTCATCTTCCCTGCAGGTCTCGATCTCCCTTTCCATATCCATGATCTCCTGTATATTGCTCAGAAACCAGGGATCGATCCGAGTGAGTTCAGCGATATGGTCCATGGACATGCCCATTCGAATGGCCTGTTTTATATAGAACAGTCTTTCCGGTGTCGGACGGGCAAGCATTGTGTTGACGTGTTCCGACTCCAGTTTTTTATTGAATTTGTAGTCGAATCCATTGCGACCTGTCTCCAGCCCCCTGAGACCCTTCTGCAGTGCCTCCTTGAATGTACGACCAATCGCCATCGTCTCCCCCACCGATTTCATGGATATGGTAAGTGTGTCTTCCACGCCTGGGAATTTCTCGAAGGCGAAGCGGGGTATCTTGACCACACAATAGTCTATGGTCGGCTCAAAGGATGCGGGGGTCTGTTTCGTAATATCATTAGGGATCTCATCGAGGCTGTATCCGACGGCAAGCTTCGCGGCAATCTTTGCGATGGGGAAACCCGTTGCCTTCGATGCCAGGGCCGAGGACCGGGAAACACGCGGATTCATCTCTATAACGACGACGCGGCCCGTTTCCGGATCCACGGCAAACTGTATATTCGATCCTCCGGTGGCAACACCGATCTTTCGAATGACTGCGATCGACGCATTCCTCAGATACTGGTATTCCCTGTCGGTCAATGTCTGTGCCGGCGCGACGGTAATGGAATCACCTGTATGAACCCCCATGGCATCGAAATTTTCGATGGAACAGATGATAACGACATTGTCCTGCTGATCACGCATGACCTCCAGTTCATATTCCTTCCATCCAAGGACGGATTCCTCTATCAGTATCTCTCCTATCATGCTCTGCTCTATGCCGTTGGAGGATAATCCTTCAAACTCCTCATCATTATAGACCAGAGAACCGCCGGTACCTCCGAGCGTGAAGCTGGGCCGTATGACAAGCGGGAATCCCAGATCCCCGGCGATTTCCCACGCCTTTTCCATAGAATGGGCAACTTCGCTTTTTGGAACATTTAGTCCGATTTCCTCCATCGCCGTCCTGAATTTGTCCCTGTCTTCAGCCATCTTTATTGCCGCAAGATCGGCGCCGATCATCTCAACATCATATTTCTCGAATATTCCTTTTTCGGCCGCCTCAACAGCTACATTCAGGGCTGTCTGACCGCCTATCGTGGCGAGTACGGCCTGTGGTCGCTCCTTCTCCAATATCTTCTCG
The DNA here is from genome assembly GCA_019313385.1 of Deltaproteobacteria bacterium. Lineage (GTDB taxonomy): Bacteria > Desulfobacterota > Syntrophia > Syntrophales > UBA2210 > UBA2210. The sequence continues at coordinate 9,031 of JAFDBG010000059.1, forward strand.
ATGATATCCACCGTTATCGGCTCTATATATGTCCTATCGGTCATTTCCGGGTCAGTCATTATGGTCGCCGGATTTGAGTTCAGCAAAACTATCTCGTAACCCTCTTCCGCCAGGGCCTTGCAGGCCTGTGTACCGGAATAATCGAACTCGCACGCCTGCCCGATAACGATAGGGCCCGAGCCGATAATCAGTATCTTCTTTAAATCAGTACGTTTAGGCATATTATTTGTGGTGGTTTACGGTTACCTGTTATCGGTTGCCAGTCCACTTTTTTAACCGTAAACCGTGAACTGTAAACCATTTTTATTGTTAGGTTTCGCAAGCTCTACCCAACCTACGAGCCAACCGCTATTTCTTATATTCCCTCTTTACGATCTCTTCATCATCTCCACAAAACGCCCGAAGAGATATCTTGCATCGTGCGGTCCCGGACCCGCCTCCGGGTGAAACTGTACCGAAAATATGGGTAGTTCTCTGTGCTGGATACCCTCCAGGGTATTATCGTTAAGATTGACATGTGTCATCTCTATCGCCTCCCTGTCCAGAGAATCGATATCTACGCAAAAACTGTGATTCTGAACGGTGATGTCGATTTTACCCGTTTGCAGATCCTTTACCGGGTGATTTGAACCGTGATGACCAAACTTCAACTTGAATGTTTTACCCCCCAGAGCGAGACTAAGAATTTGCTGACCCAGGCAGATGCCGAACATCGGGATATTTCCATTGGCCACAAGCTTTCTGGTGGTTTCAATCGCATATTTGACCGCACTGGGATCACCGGGTCCGTTCGAAAGGAGAATTCCTTCCGGTTCATGTGCCATGATATCATCAATTGGGGTATTAGCGGGAAGAACCGTAATGTTGCAGCCTGCAGTGTAAAGCTGATTCAGAATACTTTGTTTCACACCGAAATCCATGACAATGACTCGCGGACCATTCTGCTCTTTAAAAGAATAAGGCTTGTCACAGGTCACGCTCGCGACAAGGTCCCGCCCTTCCAGTCCGGGTGATGCAACAGCTTTTGCAATAAGTGAAACGGTATCATGATCCACCGTCGATATAATCGCCCTCATGGCGCCTCTCGTCCTGAGATGCCGGGTCAGCGCCCTCGTATCTATACCCTGGATTCCTATGACGCCGTTCTCTTCGAGATAGGAACCAAGATCTTTTTGTGATCTCCAGTTGCTCGTTATCCTGCTCAGTTCCCCTATGACAAACCCTTCAAGCCAGAGAGCTCTTGACTCCGAATCCTCTTCATTTACCCCGTAATTGCCTATCAGGGGATTGGTCATTGCCACTATCTGTCCCTTGTAGGAGGGATCGGTCAGCACTTCCTGGTAGCCGGTCATCCCTGTATTGAATATCACTTCTCCACAGCGCTCACCGGATGCACCAAATGATACACCTTCAAATATTCTTCCGTCTTCCAGTGCAAGAAATGCCTTCATAGTTTCAATTTGCTCTCTTTATCAAGCTGCCCTGCCATAACCTTTTTACCGTCAACCCATTTCCCCCCGTCAAGACCAGACAGACCGAGTTCCGAAAGCTGCTTCCTCGAAACTGGGGAAGGGGCCTTACTCAAAGGACAATAGGCCCTCCGGTTCTTCGGGAAGGCTGTACTCCCCGCAATTTGTACGTTTAGTAAATTTCATCATATCCCTTATTTTATTTTTTGCCGCAATCCGCCGCAAATATCCCCTTGCTGAAGTCTTCGGGAACCTTCGTCGGATAATTCCCGGTAAAACATGCCGTGCATTGAAGGTCTCCCCTAGGAACCACACTCAGCATCCCTTCAACCGATAAATATGCCAGCGAATCTGCTTCTATATACCGGCATGTTTCTTCCACGCAGTGAGACGACGCAATCAGTTCACCCTTGCTCGATATGTCGATCCCGTAAAAACAGGGAAAGGTGATAGGGGGAGAGCTTACCCGTACATGAACCTCGGAGGCACCGGCGCTCCGTATGAGGTGGACTAACTGTTTCAATGTGGTTCCGCGAACAATTGAATCATCCACGACGATTACGCGTTTTCCCTTAAGTACACCAGTAACGGGGTTAAATTTTACACGAACATCCAGATCTCTTTCCTTTTGATGGGGTGCTATAAAGGTCCTCCCCACGTAGTGATTTCGTATCAATCCGATTTCAAAGCGCAATCCCGATGCCTGTGAGTACCCGAGGGCTGCGGTATTCGCGGAATCGGGAATCGCAATTACGATATCGGCCTCGCAGGGAGCCTCCTCGGCAAGCTTTCTTCCCAGGAGCCTCCTCACCTTGTCCACCTTCTCTCCGAAGATAATGCTGTCCGGTCGCGAAAAGTATATGTACTCAAAGACGCAGAAGGATTTCGGATCTTTCGGCGGCAAAAACCTTGAAGAGACACCCCCTTCGTCTATTACGACGATCTCTCCCGGATCTATACTGCGGATATACTCCGCGCCTATGATGTCAAAGGCGCAGGATTCGGAAGCAATAACAAAGACCTCCCCTGCCTTTCCGATACACAGCGGCCTGAAACCGTGAGGATCTCGGGCCGCGATCAGCTTGGAGGGGGTAAGAAAGACAAAACAGTATGCGCCTACAAGACAGGACAGCGAATCTTCTATCTTTTCCTGGCTCCTCGCTAAAAAGTATGGGTAATGTGATTTAGGACGTGATAGATATCCGTGATCAAGAGATGAAGGAGGTTGATACAGATCATCATGAGAGACACGGATTTATTTCAG
>JAFDBG010000114.1 GCA_019313385.1 Deltaproteobacteria bacterium
CCGGTTCGGGCAGGCTTTGTAAAAAAGCCTGAAGACTGGCAATGGAGTAGTGCCGGACCACATATGAAAGGCAAAGATGATATCATTGTAAAAACAAAGCCATTGCTGGAAATAGTAAATGAGCCTTGGGAAGATTTCTTGTCCTTTGATGCTCAGGATCAGGAAATAGCGTTATTTAGAAAACACGAACGAACCGGGCGACCCTTAGGATCTGATTCTTTTCTTGGGACAATGGAACACCTTTTGGGCCGAAAACTTAAGCCTCAAAGACCTGGACCTAAAAAGAAAGATAAGTAAGGTGTCCCCGGAATTCCCGGGTGTTGGGTACAAATTCGCTGATATCCCTGAGGTCTTTCCTCATCGCTTGCCGATATGGAGGATACCTTTGGTAATGTTACAGAGGTGATCGTTCAACCGTTCGATATCGGTAAGAATGTCGGAATAGAGAAGCCCGGCGTCGCTTACACAGACCCCCTCTTCGAGCCGTGAAATGTGATTCAGTTTATACTGAATAATCAGCTCATTGATTTCCTGTTCGATGTTTAATGTGATGTTCGCAGCCTTGTGATCATTATTATCCATGGCTTTTTTTGTGTGCCGCATCATGCTGTTCGTTTTATCAAATAACCGTTCAAGTTCCACCGCGGCCGGTTCAGAGAAACTCAGATCGTACTCGTAGGCCCTCTGGGCCAGTTTGACGATCCCTTCGCAGTAATCACCCACTTTTTCGATATCGTTGACGCTGTGAAGGATTGACGGGACCAGCCTTCGCTGTTTCTCCGTGAGTTCCTGCCTGGTGATTTCTACCAGGTATTCCGTAATGTTTCTCTGCATCTCATCGACGGATTCTTCATCCATGGCAATCTCATTTTTGAGTTTGTGGTTGTATTGGGTGGTGCACTGTCGGGCCTTTTCCAGCATGTCCTGGCAGATGCTCAGCATGGCGGAAAGTTCCTTCACGACGGCCCTGATTGCGATGTGGGGAGTGACAAACAAGTTTTTATCGAGGTGTTTCGTTTCTGTCTTTTCGTAGTCTCTTCCCGGGACCAGCTTGTTGAGCACCTTGACAAAAAGGGGCACGAAGGGAAGGAGAATTATCGTATTAATCACGTTAAAAATCGTATGGGTGTTGGCGATCTGCCGTGCAATATCACCTGAGATTAACGGTATGTAATGAAGATAGAGGGGGATAACGGGAATGACAATCATCGTGCCGACGATATTAAAAAGGGTATGGCCGAGGGCCAGCCGTTTGCTTGAGAGTTTGCCGCCGATACTGGCGATAAGTGCGGTGACACAGGTGCCGATGTTGTCTCCCAAAACCAGGTATATGGAAGAAGGCAGATCGAGCAGTCCCACGGAGGCGAAGGCGATTACGATACCGATGGTGCTACTGCTGCTCTGCAAAAGAACGGTGACGGCTGTTCCTATCAGAATTCCGAGGAAGGGGTGTTGCCCGAATTTAACGAAGAGACCCGTGATTGCCTCATTTCCTGCCAGGGGCTTGACGGCGGCACTCATCGTCGCAAGACCGAGAAACAAAATACCGAACCCCAGTATTGCCATGCCCTTGTTCTTGTTTTTATTTTTCTTTGCGAAAAGATAGATCAGTGACCCGATAAAGATGAAAAAATATGCCGACTTGGTTAATTTAAAGGCGATCAACTGGGCCGTGATGGTTGTGCCGATATTGGCCCCGAATATGACGGGAAGCGCCGCCGTCAGTGTAATAAGGCCGGCGTTTAAAAACCCGATGAGCAAAACGGAGGTGGCACTTGAACTTTGTATAACCGAGGTAACGAAAACACCCAGAAAGGCGGATTTGACCCTGTTGGAGGTAATCTTTTCAAGGAGGTTTTTCAGCAGACCCAGGGACAGTTTTTTCAGGGAGTCACTGAGGATGTGCATCCCGAAAAGAAACAATCCCAGTCCTCCGATAAGCCCTAAGACAACAGTAAAATCCATACGGACACCTTGTGGAACATGGTCATGGCAATCAAAACCGCTTTTCGCTTACTCTTGGTATGATATAAGAGAATTAACAATGAGTCACGGTGAATTATTACTTTGTAGTATATAATATGTTTACTGATTTATGAACAGGAAAAATAAAAGACAACGGGGTCAAAAGACAACGGGGTCAGGTCTTCATTCTTGACAAAATTGAAAGTAAAGGTTTTCCCGAACCATAAAATGCACAGGACGCAGCAAACTGCTGGCGCCTGTGATTTTCATGTTATACATAAAAGAGGATTAACAAAGATTATGACAATTTGGATAAAACAATTACTGAAAAATTTAGATGAACATGTTGATGAACCAACAAAGGAAAAAATCCTCGGAGCCTGTGGTGAAAAGTGTCCATTTACCCATCTCACGGACGAAAGACTGCTTGAAATTCGAAAGAATTCAACAAATGATATCGATTTTCTTAATAATCTATGCGTCCAATGGCGTATGGTCAAAGAAGAAGAACAATATTATGTTGTTTTCGACCAATGCTATTGCCCTTTGGTAAATAAAGATTTACAGGGAGCTTCCAAGACCCTCTGCTACTGCACTCTTGGAAATCTTAAGCACAAATTTGAAATCGGTCTTGATCAGGATGCAGAGGTTATCATGCTCAAGTCAGTACTTGCAGGCGATGATGAATGCAGATTCCTCATTACACTAAAAAATGTATAACAATGCAAATTAACTCGGGCTGTCAAAAGCCGCTCCGCTTCGCTATGCGCCTTTTGACAGCCGGTTATTTGAGGCGTTAGCGCCATAATACAAGTTCCGGGGACATCCATGATAAGTTTTGTCAAGGGGAAAACGGAGATTTCCCTTGACCTTCCGGATTGAAAGATTCCCGGCGGTTATTCTTGTTAACCTGCTTCAACTCGATCTTTTTTCATTCTTTGTGGTCCGCACTAATCGATCACATGCGACCAGACATCCATTTGCTGTATCAAGGTCAGACAGGTTCGCTCTACACCATATCTTTCATGACCACTACAGAAGATTGAGTTTGGGTCAACCCACCGGCCTCGAAACATAACAACCGGTGCATCACAGATAGGTATATCCGATAGCACAGTCCCTAGAACGGCAAGGCCCGGCGGGAAGATCTTCATCTCGGCAGATGTATATGTTCTATACAGCTTTTGTTTCAGGCTGCCCGTATTTCAGAGGGAAGTTTGAAATCTGCTCCTTTCCTGTCAACGGCCGGCATATACGCCACAAGCCTTCTCGCCACGGCAAGGGTTGCCCTGTTTTTGTTTCCTTTCTTCAGTTCCCGTTCATGCACGATGGCTAATTGCTCGTTCCAGTGCGGTGCAAGCTTTGCGGTCTCAATGAGCATGGTCTGT
>JAFDBG010000115.1 GCA_019313385.1 Deltaproteobacteria bacterium
GGGTGGGAGAGGCCTCACACGTAGCATGATCCTGTCAGCAATCCCGTAGGTGTCGTAGAGGAATCCCGGCCATAGAGTTCCTGGAAGGCTGTACATCGTGTATGTTCTCATAAGTTTGCCTCCGGGCAGTGCCATATACTTCGAGAAAACCTTGACAGGCTCGATTTTTGGCAGCTCCATTATGGGCTGATGTTTGAAGCCGCATTGCTCGAGAATCCAGTCTACAGGCTCGCCTATACTCTCAACGAAGAACCGGTAATATGTTGTTTCAATCTGGTTATTTCCGATGGTTATCTTTTCAGTCGTCCTCACAGCCCAGATTCTCACTTCACACGCTAAACTGTTTAGTAGACTTAACGTTGATCGTTATCTGCTGGGCTACATCAGCGAATCCTTCAGGCTTCACCTCAATCTTGAAGGTGCCGAACTGTTCTGGAACGAAGAAGACGTTGAAGAATCCATGCTCATCCGTGGTGCCTGCTGAGTATGGCTTTCCATCAACGTAAATCTCGAATCCCCTGTGGGGCAGAAGCTTGCCTGTGCTTGGATCCTTTAAGACGCCGACCAGCTTTACCGGCGCGTCGAGAGTCGCCGAAACAACCATAGATTTTACCGGAGCTGACGGTTTAGGCTGTCCCTTATATTTCCTCTTTTTCTTTGTCTTCACGCTTTTTTTCAAGGGACGCCCAATTCCGAGAATTAAAAGTAAATGCCTCTCGGGAGTAATCGTTTTAACTCTACGGGTGAAGATCGCCGCGCCTAGAAAGAAAACGGCGCCTGCAACCACAATCTTCAGCATTAAATCCTCAAAGAAGAGTGTAGCCGCCCATGCCAAGAGGCCGAAGACTAGAAAAGCTACGGTCTGACGTATCGAGAATCTGCCGATAGGAGTGTCCAGCATAGGCTCGTTGAGGAAACCTACATCCTCAAACCATAAGGTGCGTATTGGCTCCGACAAGCAGTTCACTCTCAAACCATTAGTCCATACGAACATTTTAAAAACAAGCTGATACGGTTCAGACTGGCCGGCATACGGTTTGACGAACTAGTTCGTCATCTGAAATTCGTAACTAAAATTACGAAAATCGTAAAGAATTCGTCGTTTGATAATCGAAAAATAGTTACGAAAATCGTAATTCTTATAAGAAAGAAATAAGTAAACTTATCTCGGTGATTGAAGCTGGGGCTAAAAGACCAACTTGTAGAGTTCCTTCTGACCTTCTCGCCAGCCTTGGTACTCGGTGACTTTGCAATACAGAATCTACACGATCTCAACATGCTTCACTGGAGTGTGCCGCCGGATCAGTTGTTCTTGAGAGCTCTCATAGTCGCTTTTCCCTTCGGCTTCGGTGCACGCTACTATCAATCCCCCGCTGAAAAACACTGCGGCTCATGGTTTACCGAAAAGAAGGGAAGACTGCAAACCGTGCTTGAACACTTCGCATATTTCTTTGTTGGGTTTGCATTCATAAGCTCCCTTCTAACCCTCATCGCCATCTCCTTCATGCCTGGTCTCCTAGACTATTACCATGCCCTTCCATTGATCGTGAGGATTCCATTTTCCTACATTGGAAAATTCGCTTGGATCCTGCTTTCAGGCTGGTGTCTATGGTTGGTTGGGTTCTTCACATTCGGAAACGCCTGTGTTGTTGCAAATGAAGTGTGGAAAATTCCCGTGTTGTTCCTAGTTCCCCTTACAATAATGTATGCCGGCGCGTATTTTTCAGACGTTGTTGAGGGCTGGCAGATAAGGAAGGAAATGGAACGGCGAAAGAAACGAAGATCCAAACGTTACCCAGCACCCATCAAGACGGGAGCAGTAAACAGTGGTTCAAGCAGCATGCCCTCCTCTCCGATGCGGTCTGAAACGGTTTGGGCTGAAAACTTCGGTAGGACTGTGCAGTATTTAAAGACGAGTGGAGAGGGATCCGCGTATCTTGGAAAGGCTGATGTTCCCATGCCATACGAGATATTCACTGCTGATGATGGAGGAACCGCGAGGAGAATAGCTAACCGCAAGAGACTCGTAGCCATATTCAAGGGTAGAGACGAATATGGAAAATACGAGTTTTTCGCCTTGCCAAAAAGATTGGCGGAGAAACTTTTCAAGGGAACCCCCGTTTCACCCGTCAACATAAAGGAAGAGGAAATTCTCAGATATCTCTGTTCAAGCGGCAAAATCAAAATCCGTAAAAACCGCTATCTTCTGGTTGATCAGGAACTAAAAAGCGACATTGCAAAACAGTTAAGCACCATAAAGGGAGAAAACCTATTCTATGTGGCTTGATCCGAGAGTGAAACATTAAAGCAGGCGACTTTGCCGTTAACCATCTCCCTTAGCAATCTATCCACTAGTTTCTGAACCTTGTCGAGAGTCAAGTTCTTATAGAACTTGTAGCCTTCAACGTCAACATCGAAATTTTCTAGGGTGCTGACGTCGAAGAGTATCTTCTGCAACTCTTGATCCACGATTATCCCCAAGAAAGAAGACGATGCAAACTTTTTTAAAAGGAAATTATGAAAAAAGGCATTATTTACGCTGTTAAGTTAAATAAAAAATGGAAAAATGAAGGATTTTTCAATATTTCCTCAGATACTTGAGTCTTGCATCCAAACTGAAAGCGAGTGGAGAAGGGTTTAAATATGTTAAAGTATACTTATCGTCTGGATAAAGATGCAGCTTAAAGTCACGCTTTCAGATCTTTTCAGATGTACACTTGATAGAGAGGCCTATGAACTGCTGGCTGAATATCCGAAGATGGTGAAGTGGTGGATTGAGAAGGCTGCGGATTTCGGTGGGGGATCCTTCGCCGCGTTCAGAAAAAAGTTTTATCAGGAATGGAAGGAGGACTGGAAGGGCTATCACAGCCAGCATGCGCAGACAAGCTGCCTAGTTGCCCATAGCTCCATTCGGCTTTGGAGAGGTCAAATTGAAAGGCTGAAGGGTTCCGAGTTAAAGTGGAATTTCGCCGTCATAAGCCCCATACTAACCAGAATTGAAGACGGAGAGTTATGCTTCGCAACCAAAATAGAAAAAACCGCACATGTAAGGCTTATCCCTAACAGTCCACGTCAAGAAAAACTTCTGATGCAGGCTGAAAACGGCTATTGGCAGGTTGGGCAATCGATCGTAACTCCAAAATGGGCCGTGATACCGTTCAATCGGTACATAGACTTGACTTCTGAAAGAGAACAGATCATAAGGGAACTTCTATCAAATTAAAAACGGGAGATGGTTGAAAAGATGAAGATTGAAGTTCATCCAGAGATTGAAAAACTTCTGTTTCCGCTACACAAGGATGAGATGGAGTTGCTCGAAAAAAGCATTCTTGAAGATGGGATACGTGACCCTCTTGTAGTTTGGCCCTACAATGGCAAGCGTATTCTGGTTGAGGGGCACCACCGTTTTAGAATCGCGCAGAAATACGGCTTGAGTTTCAGGACGGTGGAGCTTGCCAGGCGGAACTTGACGGATGAGCAGCGCGCCTACATCCAAGGCAAACTATACGAAATGATGAAGAAGAATCCGAAAGGGTTCGAAGACAGAAATCCATCCGAGGCTCAAAATGAGCCCGGGGATAAAAGTCATGCTACTGCTAAGAAGATAGGTTCTCTGTTTGGTTCCAGCCAAGCCACCGTGCGTAGAAACTACAAGTTTGCTAAGGCCGTTGATAAGGTTCGGGAAGTGAAGCCTGAAGCCGCCGAGAAGATTTTCAGGGGAGAAGTGAAAGACGCCCTCACCGCTTTACCTCAGGTTATCAGGAAGGAAGATCCGGAG
>JAFDBG010000007.1 GCA_019313385.1 Deltaproteobacteria bacterium
GAAATAAATCCGTGTCTCTCATGATGATCTGTATCAACCTCCTTCATCTCTTGATCACGGATATCTATCACGTCCTAAATCACATTACCCATACTTTTTAGCGAGGAGCCGAAAAAGTCCTATATAAATTCCCAGCACACAAAAAGCGAGGCGGAAAGCTACATCTATAATGTCCGCTTCAGCATGGATTAGACCAGCGGGGACAGGTTTAAATCTGTCCCCGCTTATTTATGGGGCCATGTCTTTCATTCGGGATGACAGGATTTCTTTGGCTCTTTCGATATCCTTTTTTATCTGCCGGATAAGTTCTTTAGGGCCTTTAAATTTTATTTCATCACGCAGTCGGTCGATAAAGAATACTGTGATATTTTTTCCATATATATCGCCTTCAAAATCGAGCAGGTGCACCTCCGCTGAAATCTCTTCGTTATCGAAAGTGGGATTGCACCCGATATTGATGACACCCTGATGTCTGGCTCCTTCAAACTCGGCAATAATAACATAGACACCTGTCGCGGGAATTACCTTTTCGGATTTTATATTGGCGGTGGGATAGCCTATATCGGTGCCACGCCTGTAACCTTTAACGACGGTGCCGGTTACGCTATAGGGTCTTCCCAACATTTCTGCCGCCAGTTTGACATTTCCGTCAAGTATCGCGAGGCGTATGCCTGTGCTGCTGAAAATCGTGCCGCTTGTTTTCACGGCGCCGATTTCCTCTACCTCAAACCCGAGTCTCCTGCCGTATAACTTTAGAAATTTCGCGTTTCCTCCTTTTCCTTTTCCGAATGCATAGTCATAACCGACAATCAGTTTGCTCAAACGCAGTCTTTCCCACAGGATATTCTCTACGAATTCTTCGGCGGTTATCCTGGCAAACTCAATGGAAAATGTAATCAGAATGACGGCATCCACATCGCAGGATTCTACGAGTCTCAGTTTTTCATTCAGGGGGCTCAGCAGGAAGAAGGGTCTCCTTTCCGGGTGTATGATCTTCTGGGGATGGGGATCAAAGGTAATGGCCACTGATTTTTTGTTTCTTTCGCCGGCTTCTTTCACGATCTTTCTGAAGATTTCTTTGTGTCCAAGGTGTACTCCGTCGAAGTTTCCTATGGTAACTACGGCGCCCGTCAAATCTTTGGGGATGTTATCAATATTTTTTATAATCTTCATAACCCATTCCATAAAAGGATTTTTTCTGGTGAAACCACCATGTTTAGAAGATGCACAATAACACTTATTCCATTATTTTCAAGGGTAATTTCACTTGACAATAGCAGGGTGTATAAGTATAAGCGTTTCATAGTTTTCAATGCCGAAGTGGCGGAATTGGTAGACGCGCTAGGTTCAGGGTCTAGTGGGCTTAAGCCTGTCCGAGTTCAAGTCTCGGCTTCGGCACCATAAAAAAAACGGGAGGTTAGCTGGGAAATTGGCTAACCTTTTTGTTTTATTTTTTTGTCTTGGTCACTATTTGCGGAAAAGACCTGCATACGGTCGACCGCTGCCCCTCAGATCACCTTCGTCAATGGTATTGTACCTATCGAATGTCGACCTTGTCGAATGACCCGTGATCTCCATAATGACGGATTCAGGAACACTGGCCTTCCTCATATTAGTATTGAATGTATGGCGGAGGTCATGGAAGACAAATCCGCCTTTCCCTTCCTGGTCATAAGTAATTTTCGCGCTCTTACCAGCCCTGTTCTAAGGTCTGTAATCGGCTTTCCTTTATATAGGTTAAACACATGGTTGTTATAGATGGCCCTTGGGATGCTCTGGAGCGTGTCATACAGTCCGTCAGAGATAGGGATGGGGCGTTCAATGCTTTTAAGATACCCCGCTGCTTGCGGCGGGGTAGTTCATTCTGTGGTTTGTCGGGCCATGCCATATGCGATAGTCATTATTCCATTGACACACAAGACCGTTTTTCTTATACTCTTTTCGTAAAAAGAGAAATTCCTTTAAGATTTTTACAGAGACGGATGGGGTCACAGATGAGATCTTTTAGTAGGGCATGGGTAATATTGGCAGTTTGTATAGCAATCTGTTGTGGTGTGACCACGGTGGCGAGCGCTTCCCTTCTTCGGGACGTAAGAGTAGGAGAACATGAGGATTTTACCAGGCTGGTATTTGAGTTTGACAGCCCCGCGCGATATTCGCCACCGGTACTCAAAGACAAAGACACCATTGCGGTGACGTTTCTCAAAAGCAAAACGCCAGACACTCTAACCCGCCGCAATCTGCAGAGAAGCACGAGACATTTCAATACCGTTACATTCGAACAGCGGGGATCCGATTTGACTGTACACGTGACTGTAACACCCCCTCATTTCAAGATTAAGGCTTTCTCCTTGTTGAAACCATCTCGCGTAGTGATCGACGTGCACTGGCTTGATGCGCCGCTCCAGACAACAGTCGCACCGCCGCCGGTTCCTCTCATGCCTGAGAAGACAGAACCGAAGCGCACGAAGAAGGTCACAGCATCACCGAAGCCACAAAAGGAAGACGTGCCGGTAATGATAACGCCTGAAAAGATAGCGAAAATCCCGGCGGTATCTTTAACGAGGCCGGATAAGGTAGCTGTTTCCGGGCCTTCGCAAACTACGCTACCGGGCACCATACAACTCGCGCAGGCGACACTGCGATACAGCAGATTGCAACTCTATCTCATGGTGGTGCTTATTGCCTTGAATATAATAGTCATCATTATTTTTACAGTCATACTCTGGTTCTGCTTGCGAAAAATTGAGTTTCCCAAATATGGTGTAACCAATGAGATTGCAGATGCTTTTGCAGTGCAGGACTCCACTGCGGTGTCCATAGATAGCGAGATTAGAAAGAAATTCCAAAAATACGAAGTGTTATGATTTGGTAATCCTTATGGACGATGAACTTCATCCCGAACTGAATATAGGCCTTTCTGAAGAGGAGCGGGACGATCTCGAAACTCTTATTAAATCTCTTCGGGAAGACAAGCATGCAACGGGTCCTGACGTATCGCTTGACGAATTCCGCCGGTATGTCGAAACGATGGTAGAAAATGTCGTTTGTCTTTCCGATATGATGCTGAAATATGATGACAGGATAAAGATGCTTTATGAGATCTTAAGGCTCTCCCATAAAAAGAGTGAGGCCATAAACAACCGTATTACGGCCATCACAGAATACTTGACAGGCAAAAAGAGTGTGTGAACAGGGTGCGTATGTTGGACGAGCTGACTGAAAAAAGTAATGACGTTGTGAACAGTGTCTTAGATGGATCACGTACCATCGACACGCCGGAGGAGTTCAAAGAAATTATTGAAACCGATCCGGAAAATCCTTCGCTTTTGCTTGCCTACGGAGATTCTCTCGTACGCGGCACAATGTTCGATGAAGCGGCGCGCGCGTACAAAAAGTCGGCAGGCCTTTTCGTAAAATCGGGAGCCATTGTACAGGCAATGCTCTCAAAGATCCTCCAGTGGGGTGTAGGCAAGGTTTCGGAAAGGGAATGCCGGTCGATTTACAGAGCACTGCGTGATATCAAATCCGAAGAGATTCCTTCCCTTCACTTTTTCGCAAGAATGTCCTATTCAGAACTCATTGCCGTAATGGAAGAATTGGAGCAGGTTCAATTTTCTTCAGGTCAGGTCCTCAGGGAACCGGACGATCCCGAGTTCAGCATTTTTTTTATCGCCTCGGGTCTCTTGGGTGAGAACGTCAATTCTCATTCAAGCACAGAGGAATCGGAACCGTTCACGGCGACCTTGACTGAAAACATGTTTTTTGGAGATATTTACCCATTTGAGGAAGAGAACCTTTCACCATCCCGCATTGAAACAATTACCGATGTTCGACTGCTAAGATTCTCAAAGCCGGATGTCATGCGCGTGTGCCGAAAACACCCGAATATCATATTTCTGATAATGGAACTCTGTCAGACTCGCCGCGGATCCGAGTCGCAACGATATTCACCTCTTGTCAGAGCTGCCACCAGATATCAGCTTCAGACAAAAGTAATCCTGAAGATTCTCCCGGACGAAAAAAATGAAAGCCCGTTTGTACTAAAGTGTATATTGGAAGACGTATCAAAAAGCGGTGCCTGCCTCAATCTCGGCGAAAAATACTGGACCGGTTCATCTGCCGATCTGGTAGGGAAAAGGGCAAAGATGCTGATCAGTGTTCCCAAGGCATCCATCAGTTTTGAAGCTACGGGAAATATCATGTGGAAAAGAGAGGTGCCTCATGATGAAACAACGCACATCCTTGTGGGCATTCAATTTGTTCAGATGGCTGAGGACGATTTCAACTTCCTTAAAAAATATTGTTATGTGGGCGACGGCGAGCAAAATATGATATACGGCCTGTGGGAATCCTATGTAAAGAAAGAACCTTACCGATGAGCTAATGGAAGATACCGAATGGAAGAGGAAAGGAAACTACAGATAGACGCGCACCCTCAGATATGGGCTGTCGGCGGAGGGAAAGGCGGAGTTGGCAAGAGTGTGATAAGCGTCTTGCTGGCCTTCTGGTTGACACGTATGGGGAAACGTACCATTTTGATCGACCTTGATCTCGGCGGAGCCAATATTCATACCCTTATGGGGATTAAAAGTCCGCCCAAGACGCTGAATGATTTCGTCACCAGAAGACTCGACTCACTCGAAGAAGTATGTATCGAGACGGATGTCGAAAACCTCCGCCTTATCTGCGGTGCCAGCGATATCCTCACGCTGAGCAATCCCCATGTGGCCCATAAAATCAAAATTATTAACCACGTCAGTAAACTGGATGCCGACTATGTCGTGCTGGACCTCGGGGCAGGCACTTCATTCAACGTACTCGACTTTTTCCTTGCTGCCGAGAAAAAAATTGTAGTGATGACGCCGCAGCCGACGGCAATTCAGAATGCCTATTCATTTGTGAGAAATGTGGTGTACCGGAGGATAAGCAGGCTTGCCAGCCAGCAACCACCCCTTCAGGCAATGATAAAGAGTGCAATGGACGAGAACAACGAATTGAGAGTGAGAACGATCCGAGACCTTCTGCAGGCGGTAGAAGACATCAGAGGCAATGAGGTAATGGAAACGCTCCGTGGAGAGATTGAAGCAATCAGGCCCACTGTGATCACCAATATGGTAACGAACAACAACGATAAAAATGCCGGACGGGTGATACAGCTCGTGTCGGAAAAATATCTGATGGTACATCCCCGCAATCTCGATAGTGTGGCATATGATAAACAGATAAATCAGATGGTTTCCAGTATGGTGCCGATTACCACTCTGGGACAATCGAGCGATGCCTTTGCGAATCTCTATGATATTACTATGAAATTGCTCTGATGGATCTCGTGGGGGGAGAAGTAGACGGCAAAGACGGGCTGAAGGAACACAATTTGCTGACAGAGGAATTAATAATGTCATGCTTGGATTGTTCCAAGGCACCTTTGAACGATTCGAACACGCCTCATGACGATTAGATTAAGAACTTTTATGATATCAAACGCTTGTTTTTTTAAAGGGGGATAATAATGGTTCTGTTAAATCCTAAAAAACACAGTCGCGAATATCCCGATGAACGGTCGCGGGACATTATGCAGAAAACCATCGAGTTTTTTGAGACAAAGGGGAAGATCAAACTCAAGGAAGACGACCACGCGCGAATATGGTATCGAGACTTTCTCGATTTCATAAAGAAAGAAAAGGTATTTGCCCAGCTTCTGACACCGACGAAATACGGGCTCGACGACAATTATCGCTGGGATACATGGCGGAACTGCGAGTTTAATGAACTCCTCGGTTTTTACGGCCTGCACTACTGGTATACCTGGCAGGTCTCCATCCTCGGTCTGGGGCCTATCTGGATGAGCGATAATGAAGAGGCCAAGAAAAAGGCGGCAAAGCTTCTCGACGAGGGCGCCATCTTTGCCTTCGGGCTCTCGGAGCGGGACCATGGCGCCGATATATATTCTACTGAAATGATGCTGGCGCCGCAGCCGGACGGAACCTACCTGGCAAACGGCGAGAAATACTACATCGGAAACGGAAATGAGGCCGAGATGGTGTCCACCTTCGGCAAGATGTCCGACACCGGCGACTATGTATTCTTTGTCTCAAATTTCCATCACAAACAGTACGAACTCATTAAAAATATCGTGAACGTCCAATCCTATGTGGCTGATTTCAAACTGAAGGACTATCCCATCACTGAGGCCGATATCCTCAAGAAAGGTCCACAGGCCTGGGATGACATGCTAAACACGGTAAATGTGGGAAAATACAACCTTGGTTGGGCATCGATCGGTATCTGCACTCACTCCTTCTACGAGGCCCTCAACCATGCCTCGCACCGAAAGCTTTACGGAATGCATGTCACCGATATGCCCCATGTAAAGCAGATGTTTACCGACGCCTACGTGCGGCTTGTGGGGATGAAACTCTTCGGTCTCCGATGCTCTGATTATATCCGCACCGCTTCTGACGAAGACCGACGGTATCTCCTTTACGATCCCACCATGAAGATGAAGGTAACAACGCAGGGAGAGGAAGTGATCAACCTTCTCTGGGATGTCATCGCCGCCAAGGGCTTTGAAAATGATACCTATTTCGAGATGGCGGCGCGTGATATCCGTGCCCTGCCGAAGCTCGAGGGGACGGTCCACGTTAATATCATGCTCATTGTCAAGTTCATGCAGAATTATCTCTTCAACCCCAAGGAATATGAGGAAATAGGAACGGTCAACGACAGGAATAGTGACGACTTCCTCTGGGAACAGGGACCGACCAAGGGACTTGGCAAGGTCCAGTTCCACGATTACAACATTGTCTACGACAAATTCGATCTGCCCAATCTGAACATCTTCAAGGAGCAGATAAGGATTTTCAAGGAGATGCTTATCAATGCCACACCGGAGAAATCACAGGGGATGAACCCCGACTTTACACTCACCGTCGGTGAAATGTTTACACTTATTGTCTATGGCCAGCTCATCCTCGAAAACGCTCCCACTCACAATGTAGATAACGGTATCATCGATCAACTGTTTGACTGCTACGTGAGGGATTTCTCAAGCTTTGCACTCGGTCTCTACAGCAAGTCGATGACAACGGAAGCACAAATGGAGTACTGCATGAAGATGATCAAAAAGCCTGCCGTCGATGAAGCCCGGTACCAGAGGGTATGGAAAGATCACGTATTTGCCCTGAAAGATACCTACACCATGAATGAGTGATCTGAATCGCTAAGGAACTGAAAATAAATAATCCTTACGCTATATCAACTCTCGGTTTGATTTTATAGTTCCACTCACCGTGAAAATTTGATTGTTCTATACGGACATTCCCCAATTTTTTGTCGGTTATCTTTCTGCCAAGTCAAGGCAGGGGAAAAGCATTATTATCTTCGCTACAAAGACAAGGTCCGGCGGATTGCCATGCGCAGGGTGCTTGAATCAAAGGATATAAATCTCACAGTTGCGGGTCTTTCATTTGACCAGTCGGGAGATTTCTCTGAATCTGTCGTCTCCCGCGATTTTCAGGAGCTCGAACAGTGCCATCTCCGTGCTTGTGAGTTTTGCCCCCTCGTCTCTCATCCTCTCAATGCCAAGGGTCCTATTGTCGGTTGTTCTTGATGAGATGCAGTCTGTTATTATGTGCACATCATATCCCATACGGATCAGGTCAGCTGTTGCCTGATAGACACAGACGTGTGATTCGATGCCGGCAACGAGAATCTGTGTGCGCTTTATGCTCTCCAATTCCCTCATGAACAGGGCCTCTTCGCAACAGCTGAAGCTTGATTTGGGGATGGGACTGATAGTACCCAGCAGAGAGGATATTTCCGGGATTGTGGGACCCAGTTTTTCCGGGTTCTGCTCTGTGACAATCATGGGAATATCCAGAATTGTGGCGCCTTTGATTATCTTCTGAAGGTTTTTTACAAGGGTTTCCTTTTCGTGCATGACCCGCGCGAGGCTGTTCTGAATATCAATCACGACCAATATGCTGTTCTCTATTGTTAGCATGTGTTATATCCTTTCCACTATTCTAGTTTCCACCGCATAACATATAAGATGAAGTAGAAACAATATATTCTTACGCGAGTGCCATATAATTGGTCCCAATGGGTGTAACCGTTAACGGTTTACAGCTATCGGTTTACAGTTGAAAAAACAAAGAGTTAGAATCAATACCCAAAAGGTTTCGGTCGTTATGCTGCACGCATCGTTGCATAGTTTATTAGAAAAACCGTGAACTGTGAACTGACAACCGTGAACGATTACCAATGGATTAAGGAGGCAAAGCAAGTTGGAACTTTTCCAAAATCACAGTCCCTCGGAAATACAGGCATATCCGTCCCATGTGCTGGAGGATGTTGCCCGGTTTCACAGGGCGCTTCCAGGGTATGCACCCACTCCCCTTATTTCGATGGACGGAATTGCCGGCGATCTGGGGGTCGGGCATCTGCTGGTAAAGGATGAGGGGAGGCGTTTTGGCCTGAAGGCATTCAAGGTGCTTGGAGCATCCTATGCCGTATATCGTGTGCTTCATGATCTCAGTGGTGGCCGCCTTGAGCCGGAGGAATTTGTCGGAGAGAGAGGGCGCGATCTGGCGGATGGCATAACCTTTTCCTGCGCGACCGACGGCAACCATGGACGGGCTGTTGCCTGGATTGCGGGGTTGCTTGGAAGACCCGCTGTTATTTATGTGCCGGGGGGAACGGTGTCCGCGCGTATCGACGCGATCAGGTCGGAAGGGGCTCAGGTTGTTGTTGTGGATGGTGGTTATGACGATGCCGTGAGACGCGCGGCGGAAGAAGGTAAAAATGACCGCATGATTATAGCAGATATCGCGTATCCTGGTTACACAGAGATCCCACGCTACATCCAGCAGGGATACCTCACCATTTTCAATGAGGTGTCTGTGCAGCTTGAAAAAGAGGGCGAAGATCCCCCGGATATTGTCTTTATACAGGCGGGTGTTGGCGCCTTTGCGTCTGCTGCGGCTCAATTCTTCAACAACCCGTCGGATGGCGTTCGCCTGGTTTGCGCTGAACCGCAGGCCGCTGATTGCCTCTTCCGATCCGCACAGGCCGGAGATGGTCTGCCACGCTCCGTTTCATCCGGGGCAGGCACCATAATGGCCGGGTTGAATTGTGAGACACCGTCCATGACCGCATGGCCGGTGGTACGCGACCGGTTTGACGCATTTGTTTCCATGGAGGATCACTGGGCGGAGGAGGCGATGAGGCGTCTTGCCGCCGGGGGTGTCGTGTCAGGTGAATCCGGGGCCGCGGGGCTTGCCGCCCTTATCGCGCTCTGTGCCAAGATGCCCGGTTTCCTGGGTGAAAAGTTGCATCTTCGTGATAATACCCGGATACTTGTCGTCAATACGGAGGCGGATACCGACCCGGATGCATATCTCAGGACCATCGGAAAAGAATCATCTATGGATGAAAAGCCAGGATAACTGTCTGGGAGGGGGAATATGGAAAACATTATAATCATCGCTACAGCGGTACTTCTGCTTGCCGTGCTTCTCTATCATATAAAGAGGAACAATCAGAAGAGCGCCCTGCTGACCAAGACAGTTCTTTCGTCTCTGTTTGTCTTCGCGGCCCTTGTCCAGCCGCACCTTATCAGTGGATATTACAACTTTCTCCTTGCCGGATTGATATTCTGCCTGCTGGGGGATATTTTTCTGGCCCTGCCTCAGAAGGGGATGTTTCCTGCGGGGCTGGTGGTTTTTCTGACGGGGCATCTGCTGTATGCCTTCGGTTTTTTGCGCGTAACAGAGATTGGGCAATGGGCAGGGACAGGATTTCTGGTGATTATCGCCGTCGGCGGCCTAATCTATTTCCGGTTGAGGACTTACCTGGGGCGCATGAAGATACCGGTTATATTCTACATGATCGTTATTTCCGTTATGCTGACGGGGGCGTGGGCAGTTTTCGGGGATTGTGGCCTGGCCAGATCAGGAAGGATCATGATTTTTGCCGGAGCGCTTTTGTTTTATCTATCCGATCTATTTGTGGCGCGTAACCGTTTTGTGAAAGAGGAATTTTCCAATCGTCTTGCAGGCCTGCCTATGTACTACACGGGACAGTTTCTCCTGGCTTTTTCCGTGGGTTTTCTGGAGCGGTTATAAAACCATCTTTACTGCGGGATGATTCCTCAATGTATCATATATCTCTATGCGGCATCCTTCGTCGTCAACCAGCACTTCGAGGGTCAGGCTGTGATACCTGCCTGTCTTGCTGATGTTGGACGGTGCGATAGTGTAATCACGTCCCCTGACGATTTCTTTTGTGATCTTTTCCAATTCCCTGCTATCGGAACCTATTATTTTATAGATCCACCGGCAGGGATATTCAATGATGGGCTTTTTGCAGTCTTCGTCTGGTCTCTCTTCTCTTTCCATTTTCCTCCAACGATGTGCATGCGGCTATGTCCTGAATAGATCCGCGGGAAGAGAATCTCCTCCCGCGGGGAGCTTCAATCAATAGCGGAAGATAGCGGCAAGTGCCGAATCGATCGGGATTTTATCGTGGTCCATGGCGTATACCGTTCCGCCGTTCAGTATGGTTTGTATGGCGGCAAGATCCAGCAGGTCTTCATTGCCGGAACTGGCGTCTGTGTCCAGTTTGACTTCACTTGTGGCGGAGTCAAATGTTCCCCACTGCTGCACACCAACAGAGACGAAAAGTATGCCGACACGTCCATGATAAGCTGCCTGGACTATTTCACTGACGTCGCTGGAGGTGAGGCCGGTTCCGGCGTTCTGCCGGTACTGTGACAGGGCATCTTCTCTCTTTGCTTCGAGGAAGCCCTCCACAATTGGTCGTGCCATATCGCGCAGTTTGTCCGCACTCAATCCTTCCGGATTGCCTGATATTCCTCTGTCTGTGAGGTGGGGATAGGTGTTTGCCTCTCGGTATATGGGGAGAAGATAATCTACCCCCGCGAATATGAGGGGTACCTTCTTGTCTTTCAAGAGTTCACGCAGTCCCCTGTCAACCTGCTGAAAATATTGTAAAAGATTTGCCTTCATATCTTCGGAGCCCGTGTGGCGCTGGAGGCGTTTCTCGAAATCGTCAAGATTCAGCGCGTCATCAAGATTTTCCGGGATGCCTGTAATGTTCATTTCTTGTACATGTCGCAGCGAACACCTCAACGGCCGTACATTCTTCTGGCTGATTGCCAGGATATAGAATTCCGTGTCAGAGGCCAGCGCCGGTATGAGTGGTTTAATGTGGAAACGATCAGTTATAACAACCAGTTCTTCGAAGCTTTTCGGCAGCCGGTAATATCTGAACGAATCAGGTGACAGGAATACGGCAAGCCCCTCACTCTGGTTTTGCCAGAAGGGTATATTACCTGACATTTCCTGCGCGGGAGCAAACATGTCCTTTATCTCCGATGGTCGCAATTCACTTGAGAGCAGACGATCTTCGGCATCACGAAGCAGGTTTTTGTATCGTATCTGATTCTGTTGTGTTTCAGGTCCCTTTCTGATTGCAGGCATATAGATGGAAACACATATTCCAAGTTGTTTCTGCATCAGAGACTTCAGTTCGTTTCCTGATAGCATGTCCATACGATTAACCTCCTCTCACTAAAAAAACTGGTTGACTGCTCTGGGCAACTGAAGTCGCTCCTGGCCCCACTATTTATTTATACCTGAGTAGTTACGAATTGGCTATAACTGCTTCCCTATGATTTCTTGACAACAGAAGGAAGCCACCTGTAAACTGGGGTCAGGTCTCTTGCCACCTGTCCCTTTCGGGGTATCATGAAGATGAAACACTTTTTCTGGGCGGGAACAATCGCAATATGTCTGATAGTACCCGGATCGGGGTTTCGATTGATAAAATCCATCAAGCGGGTATGAGTTTCCATGGTCTCGTAGTACAGGTGAAAGGTATACGCTCCCCATGTCACTGTTTCTTTGTTTAAGCGTTCAGTGCCCGTTATCGCCGCGCCGGCAAACCGCGAATATTGTGTTTCTATGAGGTGACATTCCTCCTCAGGCTTGTTTTTGACATACAGTTCTATAAATAATCTATCATATTTTCTTATGAGTTTTGATATCGGAAAATAAAGCCATGAGTGCCTTGGGAGCATAGTAATTGTGGCGTCAACGCGCGACAGGAACGCACCCTTTTTTCTGATGAAGAGATTGGCATGGTATCCAATGGCGCCTCCGATATTGGTAAAGGTCTGATCGTCGGGGCGGAACACCTCCATAAGATCATTAAAGGCGCTGAGGAATATCTCTCTGTTATGTCTTCTCCCCCAGAAATAGCCAAACGTAAGGAGAAACGAAAAGGCAACAAAAAGAAAAAAAACAGGCTGTGTTATTATGTGCTCGTATTTGGACATAGATTCAACAGTTACCAAGAGTCGGGAATAATACCTTCTGGGACATCGTACAGCGTACCCTCCCTGCCGTCAAGAAGAGTTTTGGCCAGATGTATGCGCTCGAGGGGGACATCCTGCGCCACTCCCTTCATCTGTTTTTCAACATACCCCGCCATCTCTTCATTCGCTTCGGTCACCTTGTTGTTTATAAGCAGGCGCAGGGGAATCCCCAGGTCGCTGAGGCCTTCGATCAGACGTTTCGATTCCTTGAGCGAGAGTATGTCGGGGTTGAATACCACTACGACATGACAGTCGCTGCCGCACAGTGTCCTGTTCAGGGTCTGGTAATTATCGTTGAGTTTCCACAGCCTTTTCAGGATGTCGTCATCTTCCTCTTTATAATCCAGTACGGTCTCTTCTGAACTTAAAGTTCCCCTTATCCTGTGGATTGTATAGCGCTTTTCCAGAATTTGTCGTCTTATTCCTATCAATCTGTCGATCCAGGTTATCGTAACCTTCGGCAGGGCGAGAAACCTGAGAGTTAGTCCTGTCGGAGGCGTATCGAAGATTATATAGTCGAATCCCGTTTCATCTCTTATAGTCTTCTCAATGCTTGTAAGGAGAGCATATTCCTCTATGCCGGGAGAGTACTTGAGTATGGAAAAATAGTTATCCAGATTCAGCACTTGGAGATATCTATAGGTACTGGAAAGTACATTGATTTCTTTCTGCAGATATTCTCTGGACAGCTTCTGTAGATTTACTTCTTCCAGGTAGAGCGTATCCGTGAATTTCGTCTTCCCGTCTTTGATAACCGTTCCGAATATGTCACCCAGGTTGTGCGCCGGATCCAGGGAAACTATCAGTACACGGAACTTCTGGGAAAGCTGCCATGCCGAGGCCGCCGCCATAGTGGATTTTCCGACACCACCCTTTCCCGTAAAAAAGAGAACTTTCATTCAGTCAATACCTATTGTCCCGCACATTTCCGCCAGCATGTCTCCGGCGTCTCTTGCCCTGCTGTTAAGTACCTTCAATTCCCGTTCCATGAAGGGCAGAAGCTCAACTGCCAGGAACGAGGGAGGGGCCGGGAGTCCTATGAAAGAACCCAAAAGCAGCAGCGCGAAGATGTTCTCCAGCTCCCGCACTTCAACCCTTGTTAAAGCTGCGGCGCTTTCCCGGTGCGAAGTATCGAAATCGGAAAGTATGCGTTTAAGAAATTTGAGCATTGAAAGACTCATTGGGTGGTTTACGAAACAATGAATAGTTTGTGTCCGGCCGGAAATGAGTAGGCACTGGTTAAACCGGCGCACGGTTTCATTCCGTGCGCCGGTAACACATGCAGATTACGAGAGAAGATCAATCAACCTTGTACGCCTTGGATTTGATGAAATCCCAGATAAACACAAAGTTCAGAATCAACATCGCGCACAGGAGAACCATGACTGTCCACCCGGGACCAGGTTTCGCGGCAATGGCGCCAGGCTGAACGACCACAATGAACCATACAATAGCGCAGGTCACGGTGATCCAGAGGAGGTAGGCCGGGATGACTGCCGCATTGGCGAAGCTTGATTTCAACTTCTTGGCCGCGAAGGCAGCCCCGGTCATGAGGGCAATGGACGCAACCAACTGGTTTGCAGCTCCGAAGGAACCCCAGATGATGAGCCAGTTACCGCTTGCAGCCAGCCAGATCCCGATTGCCGCCGGAACAACGGAGGCCACCCAGCGGTTGGTCAGGGCGTTGTAAAGTCCGGTGGCGCTGTCTTTCAGAGGAGCGGCCATTTCAGAGAGGCAGTAGCGCGCGAGGCGATTTGTGGTATCCAGTGTGGTCATGGCAAACGCGGCGACCCACATGCCGGCAAGAACTTTAACGAACTGAGTGGGAATAAAACTCAGCCATGTCGCGTTTACCATGTCGGCATACGACTGGATGAAGAGATTTGCCTTTGAAAGCTTCACCGAGGCCGACGCTTTAGTGAACATAGTCCCCCAGTTGCCTGCATTTAATGTTTCAGCGGATACGCCAGCGTTCTGAAGGGCAGTATATCCGAAACCGGCTATAGCGACGATAACCATCGTGGAAAGGAAACCCTCGGTAAACATTGCGCCGTAGCCAATGAAAAGACCGTCACTCTCCTTTTCAAGTTGCTTGGATGTAGTGCCCGAGGCTACCAGTGAATGGAAACCGGACAGCGAACCACAGGCTATAATCAGCGGAATGGCCGGCCAGAAAGGCGTTGGTTTGCCTCCGAGAAGAATGGGTGAGAAAGATGAGAATGCCGGAATCTCAAATCCCCTGAATGCGAATATAGCGGCGATAAAACCTATGATCAGTCCCGCATAAAGGAGAAAAGAATTCAGATAGTCCCTCGGCTGTAGCAGGACATTAACGGGAATAGCGGCAGCGATAATAATGTAGAGAAAAAGGAATATCATCCATGTGTTGTAACTTGCCTTGATGGGGGTCTGAACTCCCAGCCAGATAGCGGCAAGCAACATGACAATGCCGATCAAGGTAACTCCCGTGAAGTTCATCTTAACGCGATACATTAGAACACCGAGGATCAGGGCCGCTACAATCATCCATATGAAAGCCGAGGCAATAGCGGGAATCCTGACGAACATTCCCCCCACAATGGCACCGAAAGCGGCCACGACAAGGATAAGCAGAAAGAAAACGATCCAGTAGAATGCCCTACCCGTTCGCTTCCCAATGAGATCCGAGGCAACAAACTGGATAGACTTGCCATCGTAGCGGACAGATGCCATCAGGGCCAGGTAATCGTGGACGGCGCCGATGAAAATATTGCCGAACCATACCCAGAGAAGACCCGGGACCCAGCCCCAGCATATTGCCAGCGCGGGACCGATAATTGGAGCTGCGCCAGCGATGGAGGCAAAGTGATGTCCGAAAAGGACCTCTTTCCTCGCCGAGATGTAATCGACCCCGTCATAGAGGCGTTTGGATGGGGCCTCGTTGTCATCCGAAGCCATCACTACACCCCGCTCCAGCTTCTTGCCGTAGGTGAAATAAAAAATCAAATAGAGTAAAAAACCGATTACGATAATTAATGTTGTCATTTTCTACCTCCCTTTCTAATAGTTAAGCAGTTAAAAATTAACAAGCCACCGCTACCTCTTTATGCTTAGCATGGTATTGAGAACCACGCCGGGATGAATACATTTTATGATGAATGAAACAACAACTTTACAATATGAAAATCAGCAAACAAAAGTTTTTTCTGATATATACCCGCTCTAATTAGTACTATCCCTTCATAAATTTAAAGTCAAATTTTTTTTGATTGATTCAGGGATAACTAATTAAGAAAAAAGATGATTTATTATAATGTGTTGTATGCTTTTGTTGGAATGCCGACTCATGTGATAGTCAAATATTCCGATCCATTGGAGATAGTATGTCGTTTTGGAGAATAAAATGATTAGAACCATAGCGATACTGTTTGTCGGTATAGTCTCCATATCCTTCGCGGCTATATTCATAAGATTCTGTGACGATGTGCCGGCGATTATGATAGCCACATACAGGATGTGCGTTGCGTCCATTATCCTCCTCGTGTTCTCCTGGATAAAAGGAATTTCATTCAGGACCGTGTGCAGGAGGGATCTGCTACTTTCGCTTGCGGGGGGCGTGTTCCTCGGCCTGCATTTTATATTCTGGACAACGTCCCTGAAATATACATCGGTTGCGAGCAGCGTGGTCATTGTCACCACAAACCCCATATTTTGTGGGCATTTATTATTGATGACTTAAAACTTGCGAGTTCCGATGAGTCGGGATGACAAAAGAGGCATTCTGCAAACCTTATTCAGCCTTCTTCGGCATTCTTACCATTAATACTGGTACCTTGCCTCCTCGCAGTACTTTATCGGTGACACTGCCGAAAGCCAATCGGGAAAGACCATGCCGTCCGTGTGTTGACATGGCCACCAGGTCAGCCCCGACTTCTTTTTCAGCCTTAATAATCTCATTAGCCGAGGAAGTGCCGAAGACCGCCTCACATTTTACAACGACCCCTTTACTCCTCAGACCTTCACCGGCTTCATTGAGGTAATCCATTGTCCTTTTCTTTATTTGCTCCAGCTCGCTCTCAATATAGGGAATCTCGACAGCAGCCTCTCCAACAGCGATAGTATGAGTCAATGATGTAATTACCTGGAAGAGAACAACTTCTGTCTTCTCTCCCAGTGCCGGTTCAGACACCCTTTCCTCAATGTAGCGCAGGGCCGCTTCGCCTAATGTAGAGCCATCCAGTGGAATCAATATTTTTTCGGACATAATACACCTCCCTATGCTTCAATGTCCTGTTGCTCAAGCCTCCAAGCTTTATGGGCTGATCTTCCCCATATTCCGAAGGCCAACAGTAACAGCGGATAGCGCCATATTCAACGGCTCCGGTGTTATTCCTTATTCCATTCTTTTGTCCTGAGTCAGCGTTCTGCCTACTAAATTCACAGGATGTGTCTGGTTATGATTAAAACACAGTATGTGTAATTGTCAACACCCAAAAATCTTGTTGCAGCGGAAGTTTTCCGTCAGTGAGGGCGGAGGAGAGATCAACATTTTCCGTGGGTTTTTACGAAAAACCTCGACTTTCCCCCGGGATTGATGGCATGCACGTCATCATATCCGAGATAGGCTTCGATCACGTTGGGGTTGTTATAGACCATCTCCGGGCGGCCCTCCGCTATTTTGGCCCCTTCGTCCATCACGATGACCCAGTCGGAAATACCCATTACAACATTCATATCGTGCTCTATAAGGAATATGCTGAAATTTTCTTTGCGCCGAATTTTTCGGATGCAACCTTCGCAAAGAATGCTCCCTGCGAATCATCACGGCCACAGGTTCGGAAAAAGTAATTGTGCGTGAGACGGACAGCCGTTACACCATAGCCCATGTTAACCTTCTTGAATTTCTCGTAGATATTAGAAGCTGGTTCACATATAGATGAGCCATAGGTGGACACTGAGGCTATGACATCTTTTTGACCAACCAGTTTCATTGCCGCCAGGGCGCCTGTCTTGGGCTCACCCGCGTCATCAACCACTCTGAGTTCGACCATGCGGCCTCCGAGAATGCCGATTTTTTTTACTGTCGGCAAAATGCCTGTATTTTCAAGAGTAGCGAGCGCATAAAATCAAAAATTTTCCTTATGTAAATGACAGGAGTTCCATGTGCCGGATTTTTCGCTTGACCGCGAAAGCAATAAGGGGGAGCATATAATTATCTTTTGCTATATGTAGCTGACCATCTACAAGTCCAGCAATTTTGAAAGGAGGATCTACTATGTTTAA
Organism: Deltaproteobacteria bacterium; assembly: GCA_019313385.1. Lineage (GTDB taxonomy): Bacteria > Desulfobacterota > Syntrophia > Syntrophales > UBA2210 > UBA2210. The sequence continues at coordinate 17,663 of JAFDBG010000007.1, forward strand.
AAAAATACTGTATCCAACCGATTTTTCGGATGAAGCGCACAGGGCCCTGGATTTTATTGTTTGTCTGAAGGATGCCGGCGCGAGGGAAGTGATTATACTCCATGTTATCGATAAGGGGAACTTTGACGCCATAGCCAGATATGCCACAAAAGACATCTTGGAGATCGAGAGAAATCTGAGAGAAAGGGCAATGGCCGAAATAACACCAATAGAAGAAAAGTTGAAAAAAAAGGGCTTCAAGGTCAAGGTGATAATCAGCAGGGAGACCCCCTTCATGGAGATACTGAGAGTGGAAGAAAAAGAAAAGGTTTCCGCTATTGTTATCGGCTCTCATGGCATGAGTAACATTGCGGAGATGTTTCTCGGGTCTGTTTCGGAAAAGATAATAAGGAAGGCAAAAACACCTGTCCTTGTTATCAGGTAACGCAGATAAAATTCTTAAGGGCTGAAATCGGGGCCTGGGGCTGAATCCAGGGTTGGAAACTGAAAATCAGGCAAAACAAAAGGGGTTGCGATTTCCTCACAGCCCCTCTTGTTTTTATTATTGGCGTCCCCACGGGGAGTCGAACCCCGGCTGCCGGCGTGAAAAGCCAAAAGAAACGCCTTATTCCGCCATTTCATTGACCTTTTAACCATGGCTAAACCTCTTAAACCCGATCAAGTCCCGACCAGATTCACTGACCAAATATTTCTAATGTTCACCTTGTGTTCTTATGGATTCGGGGATGTTATAAACAATCTTGAAGGATCGGGGTAAAATGGGGAGAGTGAATCTGTACTTCACCTGATGCCAGAGAGCATGTTTAATAGATTAGATCCTCTTCCCACTGCTTTGTTCAGTAACTCGTACGGTATCATAAACCTTCTCAGATGGGAATGAGTTTGCACTTGCAAGGTTGATTCGAACGAAGCTATTTTACTTGAGGTTACATTAAATTACGAGGAGGTATTGTAGTATGTCAGTATCGGTTCTTGGCAAGGAAATCGAGAAGGTCAGGAAACAGATTGCCGATTTGATTGATCAGGATCCGAACCTGAGAAACAAGAAAGACCTCCTGACATCCATTCCCGGTATCGGCACAGCAACCATTCCTCACATCCTGGCAGAATTAGATGATCTGGAGAAATTTAATCATGTGCGTGAACTGGTAGCGTTTATCGGACTCGCACCAAAGGAAACGCTCTCAGTGTCGTCTATTAAAGGCAAGCCCAGATTATGTAAAATCGGACATGCGCGGCTCAGAAAAGCCCTGTATATGCCGGCCCTGGTATCGATCCAGTGCAATCCTTTGATGATCACTTTTTATAATCGTCTTAAAGAAAAAGGCAAGAATGGGAAAGTGATTGTCTGTGCGATAATGCGGAAACTGGTCCATCTTATCTTTGGAATCCTGAAATCAGGGAAAAAGTACGATCCAAATTATAAACCAGCTTTCGCTTGACAAGAACGGTATCTACTAATAAATGATTTCGATCAAAGAGGAATACTGCGGATTACCTTTGGAGGTGTAGTAGAATGAAAAGTTGACCGGGAGCGTCAGCGATCCAGTGAAACGCTGGGTTATGCATAGCTTCTCCAGTTCCAGTATTCTTCCTCCAGCCAACAACAAAGTGCCTCTACCATGATCAATTGCCGCGAGGGTTTTCTCTCTTGTCGGCTTCACCAACGGCTTCAACCACCATGTGACACTGTCGTCATTATTATGAATTGCCATATCTATTTCAGTTTCGTTAGCAAAAAGGGATAAAGGTATTACCAACTCCAGTTTGCGCCACCAACTGGCAAGGTCACAGTATTGGCCATTTGTTTGCCTGTCATATTAGTCCCCCTTTCGCCGCCAGTTTTCGGTTTGGGCGACGTCATTTGCTAAAATCTGCAAAATATGTTATCGTTCGTGTACGAAACATTCTGGAAGGAAGGATATGATATGGGGAACCAGGGCGGTAACGATTACGAATACCGAATTCTCATTGCTTTGCGTCGTGTTATACGGGCTGTTGATATCTATTCCAAAAAATTACATACCGAGTTAGGGATTACAACCCCTCAGCTTTTGTGTCTGTACACGGTGGCGAAATCCGAGAGCATGACTCTGACAAATTTGGCTCAGAGAGTAAGTCTCAGTGTCAGCACTGTCAATGGCATTATCGACCGGCTTGAGGCGAGGCAATATCTGACTCGGAAGAGATCGGTTGCTGATCGGCGCAAAGTCTATCTGGAAATCTCCCTGGCCGGCAAGGAGATTGTGGCAAGAGCCCCGTCGCTGCTCCAAGATAAATTGGCCGCTGCCTTATCGCGCCTGTCCCAAACCGAGCAGGTGGCAACAACAGAGGCATTGGAACGGGTTGTAAAACTCATGGAAGTCGAAACTATCGACGCCTCCCCGAATTTGTTTTCCAGTGAATTGCCTACAGACAGTTCACCTTAAGGGCTATACAACAAAAGAAAGGATTACCGATGTTAAGTAAAAAACAACAAGCAATACTGAATGAAATTGATGACGGCTCAGTGAGTAAGTGGAATGATTGGAGATGGCAGATCAAACACTGCGTCAGAGGCCTTGAGACCTTCGAGAAACTTCTCAATATTGAACTTTCAGATGAGTTACGCCGGAATTTCCAGGCGATTATTAAAAAATTCCCCATGTCCATAACCCCGTATTATCTCTCCTTGATAAAGACCGATGATTTGGAAAATGATCCGGTCTTCAAGCAGAGTTTTCCCGTTATTAAAGAACTGCATGTCCAAAAAAACGAAATGGCGGATCCCCTCCATGAGGACAAGGATAGCCCGGTGCCGGGATTGGTCCACCGGTATCCAGATCGGGTGTTATTTCTGGTCAGTAATATGTGCGCCATGTATTGTCGACATTGCACCAGAAAACGTCGGGTGGGAGACCGGGACTCCATTCCTGGTCGAGAGGAGATCCTCAAAGGAATTGAATATATCCGCCAGACCCCTCAGATCAGAGATGTCCTGTTGAGTGGCGGTGATCCCTTTCTGTTATCGACGGACTATCTGGACTGGATTCTCACCGAGTTGCAGACCATCGAACATGTGGAGGTGATCCGCATCGGCACCCGGACGCCTGCCGTCCTACCCTCGCGTATCACCGACAACCTGGTGAACATGTTGAAGAGACATCACCCTATCTGGATCAACACCCATTTCAACCATCCTCGAGAGCTAACAACCTCATCAAGAAGGGCCCTGGCGAAACTGGCTAATGCCGGTATACCCCTTGGCAACCAATCGGTTCTTCTCTCCGGGATAAACGATTGCCCTCGGATCATGCGTTCCCTGGTTCATAAGCTGGTGGCCAGTCGGGTGCGGCCATACTATCTCTACCAGTGTGATCTTTCCGAGGGCCTGGGTCATTTCCGGACCCCGGTTGGTAAGGGGATAGAGATTCTCGAAAGCCTCATCGGTCATACCAGTGGATTTGCCGTGCCCACCTATGTAATTGATGCCCCGGGTGGCGGCGGCAAGGTCCCGGTGATGCCAAACTACCTGATCTCCTGGTCCACCAATAAGGTTATTCTCCGGAACTATGAGGGGGTCATCTCCACCTATAAAGAGCCGGATTCATACGAGCCAACCTCCTGTGACAGAGATTGTGACAAATGCGATTTGCAACTCTCCCTTGCCGACGCCGATGAGAGCAAGGCAGTGGGGATTGAAAAATTATTGGCTGATTATAGCAATACCATCTCTCTGATTCCCAAGAATAATTCTCGACATGAAAGAAGGGATTAACAGGCGGTATGACAGAGCAAATTCCAGACCAGGTAACAGAACTTCCCTGCGGGTCGATTATCCAGCATGGGCCGTATAACGATAGGATATATCTCATGAAAATAGGGGATAATAGCCCTGACTCCCTGCCGTCAGACCTCATTGATATGGCAAATGTTCATGACTACTCAAAGATCTTTGTGAAGGTGCCTCTCGATTCTTTGGGACAATTTGTTAGAGAAGGGTATGTTAAGGAGGCCTCGATCCCAGGTTTCTATAATGGCGAAGAAACCGGCGCCTTTCTGGGGTACTACCTGAGCGAGTCCCGGGCCTCTAAGGAGGATGCCGAGACTCTGGACAGCATCCTCTACCTTGCCTTCGACAAATCGGAAAACGCCCCCGCCCCCTTGGATGAGGAACGTTTTGCCCTGCGGTCATGTGGGGAAGGCGATGTCGAGGAAATGGCTTCGCTCTACCGGGCCGTTTTTGCAACTTATCCCTTTCCAATCCATGACCCGTCATACCTGTTGAGCACCATGCAGAGTCATGTGGACTATTTTGGCATCGAACGCAATGGCGAGTTGATTGCCCTTTCCTCTGCGGAGATGGACCGCTCGGCATTCAACGCGGAAATGACTGACTTTGCCACCATCTCCCAGTGGCGGGGCCATAGTCTGGGGGTATGCTTATTGCGAAGCATGGAAAAAGAAATCAAGCGAAAAGGGATAAAAACGGCGTATACCATTGCCAGTGCACGGTCTGTCGGCATGAATATCACCTTTGCCAAGCTCGGTTATACGTATGGGGGACGATTGATCAATAACACCAACATCTCCGGTGATGTGGAAAGCATGAATATCTGGTACAAGATGATCGCTGTCCCATCGCCCATCCATTAATACCTGCATCCTCATGGAATCGAACCTGCCGAAATACCCGCAAGAGGATGCCCCTGTCATGAACAAACTAGATTTTACCTACTCAATCCCCTGTTATCCCGCAGGCATCGAACTTATCCTTGGAAACATCGATTTCGACAAAACCATCAAAGCTACCTTCTAATCCTAACATCGCATCACCTCCAATACTCACATCTTTGCTATTAGAATCGCTTCGTCGAACACTGAGATATGTGACGCTATTCTCTGACACCTTTTGCGTAAACTCATCTATGTGAAATATCCGAACTAGGGGAGTGCAGAGATATGGATAAGGAAACAGCAATAGCATTGGCACGGTCATATCTGGCGGGTGGAATAGAAATCAAGGAAATCTCCCAGGAAGAAGTTGATCGTCTCACTTTGTATTTTAGCGGAGACCGTCATGATTACTATTTCTTCTATTTCCGAGGACCGATGGAGGCACTTGGTGTCGGAGGTTCACATTGTGTGGCCGTCTCCAGGAAAGATGGGAGCGTAAGTGATCTGGGAACGGTTAGTGAATAAGGCGAAAATTAACAAAGTGTGTGGGGTATAGCATGGGGTAACCCAATTCTATAAATTAACAAGGGGCTACGGTAAACCCGTAACCCCTTGTTTTTATTATTGGCGTCCCCACGGGGAGTCGAACCCCGGCTGCCGGCGTGAAAAGCCGGTGTCCTAGGCCACTAGACGATGGGGACGCATTTCGAAGTCATTGAAAATCAACTGCCGCTTATATATCCTTATCTGCCACTCTGTCAACAATTAATTGAGCCTTACGTGTGACCACCTGTCTCTGATGTATGGTGACAAGAGGGTTAGTCCCGCATAGTTGTCAATATCGTCTGGCCGTCTCTTCTCCCAGCAGTACCCGCAAAGCCCCTGTGGCCATTTCATCTTCACCGGGATACACGAAGATGGGAGCCATAAAGCGTGTTCGTTGTTTGATCCACTCTGTCAGCATTGTGGAGTGTACCAGCCCCCCGGTCAGTATTATATCGTTCACCCTTCCTTTGAGAACTGTGCTCATTGAACCGATCTCCTTGGCTGTCTGATAGGCCATTGCCTGATAGATAACCTCTGCGGTTATGTCTCCTTTTTTGATCCTTTTCTCTACTTTCCTGCCATCTACACATCAGTGAAGCAAGGGCTATCTCCGTCACCCTGTTTTTTTCTCTCTCTCCAGAGATAATGCCAACCCGTGGTCTGGCATAACCCAGGAGGTTGGAGAAATGGACTGCATTTTTTATGACATTCATCTTCGTCCGAAAATCCGGTTCTATATTCACACCGGTATCCGTAAAGATTATCAGCCGATCAAGTCCGGGAATCTCCCAGAGAGAGATCACGCCTACGGTTCTTCGCTCTTTCCTTCTTGATTTTGCCTGTATTACCGAGCGGTAGACATAGGATGTGGGAATTTGTCCCTTGCCGCGATAGAAAAACGCACTCGTTTACTGGCGTGTGGCCAGGCCCCGGGGCAATTCATTATGGGGGTGAAAGGGTTGTTTCTCAATCAAACACAACCGGTTCCCTCAGGATGGCTCTTCTTGCCGTGGCGGCAAGGGAAGCTATCCGCGGATGAGTGTCCTTTAGGGATGCTATCTGATGGAGGCTGTCCGCCGTTCTCGATATCAGCATGGCAAGATCGCCTTCCGCCATCTTTGTCCTCTGAACTATACGGTCCCATTCTGTACCGGAAGCCCAGCTGTAGATGGCCGCGGATGTCCAGAGGGGGAGGGATGCCGTGTCAAATCCTGCAGCCGTCATCCTTTTTGAGAGAGGCTCTGCTGACTTGTATGTCCTGTCGATGGCCTTCCTTAATCGTTTCGGCAGTGAAGTTCTGCTTATGGTGGTATTATAGCTCCTGTCGTACGCGAATGGCGCGATAACAGCGGCAAGAAGGGCCTCGCTCTCGTATGGGAAGGCGTCATCTCTCAGACATTGCGCGATCAGGAGGGGCTGGTCCAGCCTGAGCTGTGAAGTCCAGACGCCGTCTTCTGTAAGACTGTTTCCCTCATCCACAAAACCTTCCGCTTTCAGAAAATCGAGGTGCCTGCTAAAATCTTCCCAGAGGATTGTTTCGCCCCCATTCTTTTTATGCTGATAATCAGCGAACGATCTTTCAAAGATATTCTTGATCCCTTCAGGGTTATGGGACAACAGTAGATTCATCGCCATTGAGAAATCACTTCGAATACGGCTCGTTATCTTTTCCGGCTTCGAAAAATAGACTTTTTGGATATGCAGGAGATCCATGAATTTTCCGGGGAAGGCCATCATAAAGCCTATTTTATCCTGTCCCCTTCTTCCGGCTCTTCCGGTCATCTGGTGAAAGGCGGTTGCGCCCAGGGGCATAAATTCATGACCGTTGAACTGGTCGGAGTTGAACAGCACAACTGTTCTCGCGGGAAAGTTTACCCCGGCGGCCACCGTGGATGTGGCGAATACCGCGTCAAGATGCTCCCCTTTCATCATGGTTTCCACAACGGATTTCCATGCCGGGAGTTGTCCCCCGTGATGTGCTCCAACCCTTGAATACCGGAGACTGTGAAGCTGTTTGTGGTTCTTCATGTAGGGATGGTGTTCCAGTATTTCTTGAAGATCTTTTTCGAAGTGGCCATTGTTGCCGCGATCCGAAGTGAGCTTGCAGAGGTTTACCGCGGCATCGCAGTCCCCCCTTGATTTCAGGAAGAAGATTGCCGGCAGCAGGTTGAACTCGCGCATAATTTCTATGATTGTGTCAAATGGAGGCAGTTTGCCCCTGAAGGAACGTCTGTTTCTATTTTTCTCAAGCCAGGAGATGGCGGCGTCATTCAATGATCTTCCATTCAAAAGAGGAGTTATCTTTCCCAGGGGATGAAGGAACAGGGGGTAAAGTGGGACAGGTCTTTCATCGCCACTTATAACGACACACTCCTTGTTTCGCAGCGAACTCAGCCATCCGGCGATTTCCCCGCTGTTTCCAATAGTGGCGGACAGCATGAGCATATTTATTCTGGTGGGGAGATAGATCATTATCTCTTCCCATACCACGCCCCTGTCTTTGTCTCCCAGAAAATGTGCTTCGTCCAGTATGACAAGATCACAATCAAGGGCCTCACCGCTGTGCATGGCCTCATAGAGCTTGTTCCTCAGAATTTCAGTTGTACCCACGATTATGGGTGCATCTGAGTTCTCCTTTGTGTCGCCTGTAAGAATGCCCACATTTTCATCTCCGAAGGCCTCTCCAAACTCCGCCCGTTTTGAATTGGTAAGCGCCTTCAACGGAGAGGCATACCAGCAGCGACCGCCCCTCTCATAGATGGATTGAATGGCCCTCTCGGCAATCCATGTCTTCCCCGCCCCGGTAGGAGCTGTAACAAGACAGTCGGTCTTCTGTATGGCACTGAGGGCATCTGACTGGAAGGGATCGGGCCTGAAGGGCGCGGGATCCGGGTTCCCGATTCGGGAAAACACCTTATTCAATACCGGATCGGCCTGCGGTTTCACCACAGCACTGTTCTCCTGATGGGTTTCCTTGCTTCTTCTCCGTGAATGGTGGTAGTTATATCTCTTTTTTTTGGGGGTGGCGTAGGGCTTTCGGGTCTGTGTCATATGTTGTATTATATCCCGTCCGGCATTATTAGACGGCATAGATATCACAATTTGGTGAACTTGTAAAAGCGGGGGTTATTGCGTGGGGGTTATTGGAAGATTGAAGGATATATACTGGGGCTGGTTTGTCGTCACTGGAGCATTTTTTGTCCTGAGCGTGAGCTATGGTGCCAGATATTGCTTCGGGATATTTGTACACCCGATGTTTGTAGATTACCACTGGCAAATGTCTGCCATATCCCTTGGGTTTTCAATAAACATCCTGATGTACGCGCTGGGCGGTCTGGTCAGCGGGCGGCTTCTTGACAGGATGGCGCCCAGGTGGATAATGACAATCGGGGCATGTGTCGTCGCGCTCGGTTTTATCTCCACAGGTTTTATCCATACGCCGGGCCAGTTGTATCTGACTTACGGGGTGGTGTGCGGCATAGGGTCCGCCGGGATAGGTGTTGTGGTAAACAGTTCCTCTGTCGGGAAGTGGTTTGTAAGGCATAAAGGGCTGGCTATCGGTGTGGCATCAATAGGGATCGGCTTCGGCACCATGGTATTAACGCCGGTGGTGGGCTATATAGTCGAGAACTACCACTGGCGCAATGGTTTTATATTCCTCGGGGTTATAGTGCTGGTCGTGAGCGTGCTTGTTTCGCAGATGCTGATGGGAAAATCCAGGCCTGAGGAATATGGTATGTTGCCGGATGGAGATCAACCGGGGATAAAGACGCTTGAGCGAAAGGAAGATATTCCCAATGTATCTTCCTCATCTGTTCTCAGGGATCATCGTTTCTGGGTGCTTGTGATCTGTTTCAGCGGCGCGATTATGGCGGAGATGATGATGTTTGTGCACCAGGTTTCCTACGCGGTTGACAACAGTATAGGCAGAATAGCCGCCGCTTCATCTCTGGGCACCATAGGTGTCGCGAGTATATTCGGGAGATTTTTCTTCGGATGGATCAGTGATCATATCGGTGATCCCAAATATTCAGCCTTCTTGGGATTCCTTGTAATGGCATCGGGGATGCTTATTCTGCTGAACACAGAGACTGCCGGAATGCTGTATGTGTACGCCCTTGTCTTTGGTTTCGGATATGGTTCCCTCGCGCCCATGATGCCGGTACTGCTCTCTGACAGATTCGGCAGGGATGTGCTCGGATCCGCTTACGGTCTGTTGACGTTCTTCACTGCTGGTATAGGAGGAGTCATAGGCCCTGTGCTGGGAGGGATAATTTACGATAGGTCAGGTTCATACGATCATGCGTGGCTCCTTAACATTATCATTCTGATTTTTGTCTCTCTTCTCATACTTACCTTGAAACCGAAAAAGTGAAATTCCGGCGGGAAAGCGCGGGACAGGATAAAATGAATGATTATACGGTGTAACATGACCCTCATTCAGAGTTGTTTCCTCATGTTCTGTTTATATCTGGAATTCGAGTGACTGCTAAACAACTAAAATCAGGATATTAAGTGCTAACTAATTGATACTATTGCATGTAATTACATGCTCATTTTGTGGGCAATCTGGTATAAGTAGGAGATTCTAAAGCACTTGCAAGTTCTATTAACAGGGTTATCAACACTCTTGTCAACAATTCTGTGGATTACCTCTCCGCCTCATACTGTAGTGGTGGAAATCAAAGGAGATTTTCCCGGAGACTCCTGATCCGGGAAAGATAAGGATGCTTTTTATGGCACTGGATCAAATCACAATCTTTTTTCTTATAGGACTGCTTGCCGGTTGTATGAGTGGAATATTCGGAATTGGCGGAGGCGGTATCAGGATACCCCTGCTTAATCTGGCAGGACTACCGTTATTGAGCGCTTTCGCAATCAATATCATTGTAATTCCCTTCTCATCGGCTGTGGGGGCCATTAGTCAGAGAAAAAATATAGATAATAAAATTGCCTTGTATATGATTGTTGGCGGCACATTGGGCTCGGTAATGGGCGCATATCTTGCCGGTCTGATTCCAACATTAACTCTGGCGATTATTTTTGTGATCGTTTCCATTATAACGATACTTGGAATATATCTCGACAGAATTGCCCCGGAATTCTCCAAAAGAATAACTCCCGGTTTAAAAAACATTGTCATCAGTTCATTCTGCCTGAACCTGATAACAGGCATGCGAGGTGGAAGTGGAGGCGCTCTTTTCCCGCCATTCCTCAGGGCCATGCACCTTAATATTCACAAGGCAATCGCCACATCGCTATTTGTGACAATTTTTACAGCTTCCGCCGCTATAGTTATCTACTGGCACCGCGGCAATATAATATGGCTGCCCACTTTATGCGTGCTTGTGGGATCAATGATCGGCGCAAGAGCAGGAAGTAAAGTTTCACTTAAGGCAAAACCTTTCTGGCTGGAAATAGGTCTTTCCGTATTGACCGTAGCCCTGGCTCTTCTCACGGTCTATAAGGCGGTGTGGTGGTAAATTGGAGGCCCGGACACATCTTCTCCATTCCATGATCATTGGCGCCGCATCCCACGTATGGGGGCTATATCTCCTTGACATACAAGGGCGTTATTCCTGTACATTGCTCCTATCAGAAGCAAGATCTTATCAAAAACGGGGCAAGGGCGCTATTATGCTTAGAGACAGGCTCCCGCGGTTTTTAGAAGGTTTTAAGAGAGCGAACGTATGATGGTTTCGGAAAAAACTAATATTACGAAACCGTCAACAAGCGTAATACGATAACAAAGGATCAGCCTCTACAGGAACATACGTTACGATGGATTGGTGGTTTACCTGGAAAATTTTTAAGGGATTGCTGGCCGTAAGCGCACTGCTCTTATCCGCTGTCGGTGTGGTTGCCATCTGGCGGGTACGCGGAATTTTACATTGGAAAGATTCCCTCCGTGAAGAGTTCAAAGGCTTACAAAAGGCGGCCGGCGAGTCGCAGGGGGGCCGTCGCCGGGCACTTGAGGTGGTGATAGAATCCTGTGACCGGATCTGGCGGGCGACCTCCCTTGATCCCGGGGAATTGTTGCGTCTTAGCACCTATATCCGTTCTATCGCCAGCTGTTATTACCCGGAAGCGAAGAGACCCGAACTGCGCGTCAGCACCGGGAGTTTTCTCAATGCCGCCCGGGCATCTACCGATCGCTTGGGACTGATTCTGCGGCGGCCGGGGTTTGAACGGTTACAAAAGATTCGTATCCGTCATATCCGTCAGTCTTTTGTATGGTATCAGCGGGTGTGTCAACACCGGATTGTCAGGTATCTTTACCGATACCGTAACATGATGCGCAGGGTATATCGATTGCGTCTGATAATCCTGCCCGACCCCTTTTCCTGGCTGGCCTATTTTTCCAATCGTCTGACAATGTTGGTTCTAACCCGGTGTTTATTGATGGATGTTTATCTATTCGTAGGCAAAATGGCTGTCGACACCTATGATGAAGCCGTTGGCGAAGATACGGTCTTAAATCCGGTCGATGGAATAGAAAAGGCACTTGAAGCGCTGGATGCTGTAAAACCTTCGGAACCGTATCAAAGCGACCCGCGGATTCGGGAGATACGCAATCGGCTGGTGGGAATCAACAACTTTCTTTTTTCCACCTCCGGGTTTCAAGACTGGAAAACAGCCGTGCAGGAGACCGCCGAGGTGATTGCCGCTCACCATTTTCCTGCCGCTGAGCATCCGCTGGAGGAGGCCGCCATTGGGCCCCTCCTGCATTGCTGTCGGGACTGGATCAGGACGCTTTCTGAAACCGAAAAAATTCCAATAGTGAAACAGCTTCATCGGGTACGCCTGGAATCACTTTATAATATAAAATCCATTACCGAATTCAAGTTTCCAAGCCAGGCATTGATAATCGCCAAAAGAACCTGTGATCTATATCTTTGGATGAAATGGCCGCTTAGGATTTACCGCTGGATAAAAAAGACGTCGCCTTTGAAAATCACAATTGATGCGGGCTGGATACTGGCAAGAAATGGGTTCGTTAATTTTGCCCTGCGCTACACCTTCGACACCGCCTGCAGAGAATTGGATGCGGTGTATCGTCAATCCCGGACAACGCATTAACATCAATAAGGAAATCAGATTATGTTACGTATAGCAAATACAAGTCTTCACGTGAGCTGATCAGACCAACTCATTGAATACGGGGTGAAGTGCGTATTATCGTAAAGTGGCTCACTTATACGCTTGTCTTTCCAGTGGAATCCTGGGTGGATAGAAGGTCATACTAATAATAAGGAAAAGAGGCAGGTCTGCCAAGAGTTGAAATTCATTCCTTATGAACCTCCCAAGAGAGAAATGGAGATCAGTAAGATTATTTTTCTGCATATTAGCTATGACGGTTTTCTCCTGCAATGATAGGCTGGAAAGGAGAAGGTTCGCTGCTTGTGCAACTGTTTTGTGCAACGCTTTGCTCTTTTCATACATCTTACAATCCATCCATGAAAAGTGTTTCAAGAATCTTCGCAGTCATATTATAGATATCAGGATCTTTGCTCGCTCTTGGTCCCGCCACGTTCAGAACCTGTATTTCATTATTTTCAATCCATACTCTCAGAGTATCTACCGCGGCATTTACTGATAGTTCATTCATATTAAGATGAATATGTGGGCGCTTATAATCTTCGGCAAGTTTTTGGGTCAGCGCTGATCCCCCGGTAAGCTTGCCGTGAGACACGATCACTGTGCCATCTGAATCAAGCACATTTTGTTCGGTTCTCTTTGAACAGCTGTTGGTGGGCATTTCCTGCAACTGATATTTATCCGGGAGCACGCCGTCTTCGGTTTCCCGTCCTTTTGGTGTCCAGCCTCCGTGAGGTATTCCCGCTTTAATAGCAGCATCAAGTGTTGCCCGGTCTGCACCAGTTTGCCCACCGGAAATTATCTTTTCAATCATCATATTCACTATCCTATCGGTATTGGTTAATGGTTTATACTTTCCTTTTCTGATACTCAGCCTGTAACTGCTTCAGCTTGTGGAATAAGCAGACAAATTTATTTTTCCATACGTAATCTTGCATAATTGATAAAAGTTATCAAGCAAACATTTCAGGGAGTTATGACACAGGAGAATCGAGTGGTTGGACTTGCCTCTCCACCTGGTCTGACACAGGTATCTTCCGCCGTAATATCCCTTGACAAGATATCGTAGCGGCGTTAATCACTCAAAGTGTTCTATGGGATTTTTACCATCCGCGACAAAAGGAGATTTATCGTGTGAATATGACAGCCTTGTTTTTCGAAAAGAGAAGCGGGGCTTTTGTTTTCCGGCAATCAATAAGTAAACAGATTTATATGAGAGGGCTGTCTGCGTGGCAATAAAGAAATCCGAACTTTACACTTCCCTTTGGTCAAGCTGCGATGAACTCAGGGGCGGCATGGATGCCAGCCAGTACAAGGACTACGTGCTGGTGATGTTGTTCATCAAGTATGTCAGTGACAAATATGTTGAGGTGCCCTATGCGCCTATCACCGTTCCGAAAGGCTCAAGTTTCAAGGATATGGTGGCGCTCAAAGGTAAGCCCAACATTGGCGACGACATCAACAAAAAGATCATCGCGCCGATAGCCGATGCGAATAAGCTGTCCAGCATGCCCGATTTCTATGATGCCACAAAGCTCGGAAGCGGGAAGGAGATGGTTGATCGTCTCACCAACCTCATTGCCATCTTTGAAAACCCGGCCCTCGATTTCAGTAAAAACCACGCCGAGGGCGACGACATCCTGGGCGACGCCTATGAATATCTGATGCGCCACTTCGCCACCGAAAGCGGCAAGAGCAAAGGGCAGTTTTACACACCTGCGGAAGTCAGTCGCATCATGGCAAAGATCATCGGCATCGGTACCGCAAAAACAAGCGCCTCGACCACGGCCTACGATCCCACGTGCGGGTCGGGTTCCCTGCTGTTAAAAGTCGCGGATGAAGCGGGAACAGACATCACCCTGTACGGGCAGGAGAAAGATTCGGCGACATCGGGTCTGGCCCGAATGAACATGATCCTCCACAACAATCCAACGGCGGAGATCAAACAGGGAAACACCCTTGCCAATCCACTCTTCCTGAATGAAAATAGTGCGCTAAAAATCTTCGACTATGTGGTTGCCAATCCGCCATTCAGTGACAAGCGCTGGGGCAACGGCGTTGACGCGGAAGGGGATATTTACAGAAGATTCAAGGAGTTTGGCATTCCTCCCGCGAAGAACGGCGACTACGCCTTCCTGCTTCACATCATCCGCTCTCTGAAGGGCAAAGGGAAAGGCGCGTGCATTTTGCCGCATGGAGTTCTCTTCAGGGGAAACTCCGAAGCGGAGATCCGAAGGAACATCATCCGCAGAGGATACATCAAGGGCATCATCGGCCTGCCTGCAAACCTCTTTTACGGCACGGGGATTCCGGCCTGCATTATCGTGATCGATAAAGAGAACGCCCAAAACCGCAAAGGGATTTTCATGATCGACGCCGGGAAGGGTTTTATGAAAGACGGCAACAAAAACCGCCTGCGCAGTATGGATATCCACGAAATTGTCGATGTCTTCAACAGGCAGCTTGAGATCGACAAATACTCCCGGATGGTCCCCGTTGCCGAGATTGAAGAAAACGAATACAACCTGAACATTCCCCGCTATATCGACAGCCAGGAAGCGGAAGACATCCAGGACATAGAAGCCCACCTTCTGGGCGATATTCCGAACGCTGATATCGAGGCGCTGGATAACTACTGGAAAATCTGCCCCTGTCTTAAAAACTCCTTGTTCGGGAAAAGCCAGCGGGCACAGTATTCACGTCTCCTGGTTGAAAAAGAGGAGATAAAGCAAACCATATTCCGGCATCCCGAATTTACGGAATACATGCAGGAAATGGCCGGGCTGTTCGCGCAGTGGAAACAAACGACCACACAGGCCCTGAAAAACCTGCAAACCGGATTAAGACCCAAATGGCTTATTGCTGAACTTTCCGAAAGCCTGCTGCAACATTATACCGGCAAGGCGCTGATCGACAGATACGATGTCTATCAGCACCTGATGAACTACTGGGCGGATACCATGCAGGACGACTGCTACATCATCGCTGACGACGGCTGGAAGGCCGAAACCTATCGCATTTTAGTCGAAAACAAGCAGAAGAAGATGGTAGACAAAGGCTGGACCTGCGATCTTATCCCCAAATCACTGGTGATCGACCGTTTCTTTTCAGCGGAGAAAGAGGCTCTGGAAGAACTGGAAACCGCGAAGGAAACCATCGCCGCCCAACTGACCGAACTGGAAGAGGAGAACAGCGTTGAGGACGGGTGCTTTGCGGAGATGGACAAGGTAAACAAGGGCAATGTACAAGGTCGCCTCAAGGAAATAAAAGACGATCCCGATACCAAAGAAGAAATCACGGTGCTGAAAACCTACCTGAAACTGCTTGCCCGTCAGGCCGACATAAACAAAAAGATCAAAGATGCCGACGCGGAATTAGACAAGAAGGTCTATGCCCGATACCCGATGCTGACGGAAGACGAAATCAAGGCCCTGGTGGTTGATGAAAAATGGATGGCGACCATTGAAAAGGCAATCAAAACCGAAATGGACCGCATCAGCCAGCGCCTGACACAGCGCGTCAAGGAACTGGCCGAACGGTACGAAACGCCATTGCCCGCGCAGACCGATGAGGTGAAGGAATTGGAAAGCAGGGTCAATGCGCATCTGGAAAAGATGGGGTTTGTATGGAAGTAAGAGACGGATACAAACAGACCGAGGTGGGGGTAATTCCGAGGGATTGGGAAGTGAAAAAGCTGGGGGAGATAGCTGAATTAGCAACAGGTAATACACCACCAACAAACAAACCGACTAATTATGGAGATCAGTTCTTTTTCGGTAACTATTCAGCACAATGTTCTTTCACATCCATAAATGTTGGGCACTTTCCCTGAAACAGCAGGCGCAAGGCATCGGACGCAGTAACGCCTTGTTTTCTGCACGTTGACAGA
>JAFDBG010000060.1 GCA_019313385.1 Deltaproteobacteria bacterium
CCAAAGCCAAGGCCAGGGGATATCGTACAACGAGAAACCTGATCACGATGATTTACCTCATCGGTGGTAAACTTGAATTCAGACTACCCACATGAAACAGCGAGGAACCCTTTTCCTCTATTGATTCCCCCTTTGATCTTGCTATCAGGTGGAGGACTATTTCACTGTCCGACGTGGTCTGAAATATGGCCCCCTTCTCCTCCAACATATCGCGGAGTTCGGAAGAATTTACCAGGTTCCCATTATGAGCGGCGGCAATCTGACTGCCCCGTGACCGTATAACGATCGGCTGCGCATTCATGAGATCCGACGACCCCGTCGTTGAATATCTATTGTGACCGATTGCGGATGTTCCCGCCAGCCCCGGCATTATGTCTGGATTCTGGAAAACAGACCACACCAGACCCATCCCCTTGTGAAGTGAAATTTTTTCTCCATCAGTTGCCGCTATTCCCGCGCTTTCCTGTCCCCTGTGCTGCAGGGAATACAGGCCGAGGTAAGTCTTCTCCGCGGCCTTCCCATCACCGAAGATACCGAAGACGCCACAGAATTCCCGCGGACAATCATCCGATTCTTTTATAATCATTTTTCCACAAAGCACCTGATTACCCCTCTCATTTCCCTTCTATATTAGCACCTTTCAAACATCGACCGTTTTTTCAACTGTCTATCCGATTTCGAGTCCTGTTCCAAGCGTACATACGACATCGGTTTGATTCAAGAGGGAAGTGGAAAAGGCCATCGATCCATATCTTCCCCAGTCCAGAGCAATTTTATTGTTGCTGTCGTCTGGCAGGATGAAGGCGTTTCCATGAGAGCATGCCTTCGGGCGCACTAATACACAAACTAATCCTTATTAGCAAACAACCAACTCGATAGTAATGCAAACATCGTGCCCTCTATACTGCATAAGCATTGCGGCATCAGCTAAATAAATTATGAATATTAAGCTGATACAATAATAATTATTCCTGAAAAGTATCCGGGTATGATCAGGAAAAACCGTAAAAGAACCTACATTATTGCAGGACTAAGCTGCCGAAGCTACCGATATGTGGGAAAATATTTGTGTTGTCTGGAAAATCGCTCGTCCTACAGATGTCCCTTAAACATTTGAATTTGTTTTTCCTCATAGATAGGGTGCTATCGCACCCATGAAAAAACAGTACGATCCGAGAATGCACACAGCGGAACATATCCTCAATCAGTCAATTGTGAGGATGTTCAGGATTGGCCGCTGTTTCAGCGCTCATATAGAGAAGAAAAAATCTAAATGTGATTATCGCTTCGACCGCGCGCTTACCGGGGAAGAAACGCTGAATATTGAAAAGAACGTAAACAGCATGATAAAAGAGGACATGCTGGTGACCGAAGAGTATCTGCCGAAGACGAAAGCGGAAAAACTTTTTTCACTTGAGCGACTGCCGGAAGAGGCAGGTGAAAAAATCAGGATCATCAGAGTCGGTGGCTACGATGCATGTCCCTGCATCGGTTCTCATGTGAAGTCAACGAAGGAAATTGGAGATTTTCGAATCACGTCCACAAATTTCAACAACGGCACACTGCGAATCAGATTCAACCTATCAATATCAGGCAAATAAACCGGAGAAACCCTATCAGTGATTTCCCCGGTTTAAAAAATAGTAATTATCGCAAAGTAAATTTCACACAATCCCCTGGGCCATCATTGCCTCCGCGACCTTGGTAAAACCGGCTATGTTAGCGCCATTGACGTAATTACCGGGTGTGCCATATTCCTTCGCTGCTTCAACAGAGGCGGTATGGATGCTCTTCATGATCCTCTTCAGATAATCATCCACCTCTTTACTGGTCCAGCTCAGACGCATACTGTTCTGGGTCATCTCAAGACCGGAAACTGAAACACCTCCGGCATTCGCCGCTTTCCCTGGCGCGTACAGGATGCCGGCATCAATAAAGGTCTCCAATCCTTCCGGTACTGTAGGCATGTTCGCGCCTTCACTCACAAGCCCTATACCATTACTCACCAGATTCTTCGCGTCTTTCGCGTTGATTTCATTCTGTGTCGCGCAGGGAAACGCGCAATTCACTTTGTGGTTCCAGAGAGGATTGTAACCAAGAGTGGGATCAACAGGTGTATAAACAGCCTCGGGATACTTGTCGGCATATTCCTTGATACGACCACGTTTGATATTCTTGAGCTCCATGACGAAATTCAGCTTGTCGCGATCGATGCCCTCTTCATCGTATATATATCCCGCAGAATCTGACATGGTTATTACTTTGCCGCCCAGCTCAAGTATCTTTTCAACCGCATACTGGGCAACATTCCCGGAACCGGATACCAGGCAGGTTTTCCCTTTAATGTTTTCATTTCTTGTGGCAAGCATCTCGGAGGCAAAGTAGACACAGCCATATCCGGTTGCCTGAGGACGAATCAGGCTGCCGCCCCAGGTAAGTCCCTTCCCTGTCAAAACACCGGTAAATTCATTGCGCAGTTTCTTGTACATACCAAACAGGAATCCAATTTCTCTGGCGCCAACCCCTATATCACCGGCAGGAACATCCGTGTTGGGACCTATGTGCCTGAATATCTCCGACATGAAACTATGACAAAAATGCATAACTTCATTGTCCGATTTCCCCTTGGAATCAAAATTGGAGCCACCCTTGCTACCGCCCATGGGGAGGGTGGTCAGGGCATTCTTAAAGGTTTGTTCAAAGCCTAGAAACTTGAGTATGCTCAGGTTGACCGAGGGATGGAAACGGAAGCCCCCCTTGTAGGGACCTATTGCGCTGTTCATCTGAATCCTGTAGCCTCTGTTGATCTGGACTTCGCCTTTGTCATCTACCCAGGGAACACGGAAGATGATAACTCTCTCAGGCTCAACCATGCGCTCCAGAATCTTTGCTTTGCGATATTCAGGATGTTTTTCCAGTACCGGTTTAATCGATTCGGCAACCTCCGTGACAGCCTGTAAAAATTCCGTTTCACCCGGGTTACAGGATTCACACATGTTAGTAAATGCTTGCATACGCTTGACTCCTTTTCCTTGTTTAATGTTTTAGATATACTCTGTACTGCTCAACTACCATTGCTTTTGTTAAGCAATTCATAAAAATTAATGAGATTTTCATAATCCATCACAGTGGACATGGTGTGATTTTCTATCTCAATGTTCAGCTCCTGGACGTATGCCACAGGATTCAACCCCCCAATGAGAATTATTCCTATCTTGTTGACATCCACAGGTATCTGACAGATCGGTTCGCTCATTTCCCCAATGGAGAGAACCCCTTTTATCCCGGCCTTTTTGAGATTTGATACGAGTTTTTCAACAATGCTGCGGCTGATTGTCGGTATTTCCCTGAAATTAGCAAGGATTTCCCCCTCCCCCTTTTCAGCGGCTTGCCGCACTGACGTCATCTTTCCCCGTATAAAAGCCTCCGAGGGATCAAGAGAAGATCCCGAATAATAAATGAGCTCTACGAAGCGAAGGGGTTTTTTGTTTTTTATTTGCAGAATCCCACCGAACTTGGAATCCATGGGGATACCATTCTTTAATAGAACACCGTTTATTGTGACACTGCAGACAGTAGCGAAACCTATCTTACCTTTCGGGACGAAGATTTCACCGAGCTTTTCACCCTCTTCGGCAGATGATACAAGCTCGCTGGAGCAAAGGCCGGCATCAAAAGCTGGAGCCATTGTATTAAGGGCATCGTTGAAATATTCTTTTGGTATAAAAGATACATTGACGGGAAGAAGACCTTTTCTCTTTTCCGGATCAAATGTTGTTCTGAACGCGAGGTTTTCTATTCTGGAGATGGCCAGGCCAACTTTATCGTGAACCCTGGCGCTACCTATCTCCTCAACACCCATTTTTGTTATGATTCTTCCGTCCTGTCTGCCTATAAGCCTTGTAAGCCCGCGTTCGTCCATCAACTTCAGATAGTACCTGACGGATCTTTCGCTCAATGAGACACCGTAATCCTGCAAATACCTTGAAAGAAGTCGGGACCCCATCGGACCCTGTTCGCTACTTAGAATCTTCAAGATCAGAATGGTTTTCTTTTCTATATTGTCAGTGGTGTGAAATATGGTGTTCATACGGCAATCGGCAACCTCTTGCCGTTCCGTCTATCACCCAAAATATTTTTTGTCAACGAAACATTTAAGGGTTGTTGCCAGTATCTGAATAATGAGGGGGGGAGTGTTTTCGGTCTTATGTCTCCATCACAGCAAAGATCCCCGCTGGACAAGTGGAGCGTCTGCCAGAAGACGGGGCAAAGCCTTCAATTTTCGGAAATGCTGCCGACTTTACAAAAAAAGGACTTTAAATATGAAGCTAATCCTGCCATACTACGCCGTCTTAAAGGAGGCAAATTCGATTTGACTGAAAACAGAAACAGATTCATTGCATTTTCAAAGATGTCCGGTCATGGGAATGACTTCGTTATCATAGACAATCGCTCCGAAGATATCACCACAAACTGGAGCGAACGCTCTTCTGTGTGGTGCAGACGCCGCACATCAATCGGGGCTGATGGTCTCCTCATAATTGAGGCGGGCGAGGTTGGCGATTTCAGGCTAAGAATATTTCAGGCTGACGGAAGCGAGGCGGAGATGTGCGGAAACGGCGCGCGATGCGTAGCAGCCTTTGCCGCGCGCGAGGGGATTGCGCGACCCAAGATGGTTATGGAGACCATGGCGGGAATGGTTGGTGCCTCCGTAGAGGATGAGATGGTCGCCATTCAACTTACAAACCCCTCTTCTCTGGGAGATGAAGACTTCCTGGACATAGATGGCACGCGTATCCCATTCTATTTCATAAACTCAGGGGTCCCGCACACCATAATATTCAGAGACGGGGTTGCTGAAATGCCGGCGGATGAAGTGGCGCGGGTGGGCCGTGCGGTCAGAATTCACCCGGCATTTGAACTCGCGGGAACAAACGTTAATTTTGTGGAGGTTATTGAGCCGGGCCGCATACGTGTGCGCACCTACGAACGGGGTGTTGAAGAGGAGACACTCGCGTGTGGAACAGGGGCAGTGGCATCATCTATTATAAGCAGCAGGTTTAAAGGTACGGGAGAACCCCCGATCCAGGTTGAGATGCCCGGCGGAACCCTCACCGTTGATTTCAAGGACAGGGGCAATTCCTTTGAGGACGTATGGCTCAAAGGAAAAGTCGAATTTGTCTATGAAGGCAGAATAACAATATGACGAAAGAGGACATTCTTCAATCAAGAAAGTGAAATATGGAAGAAATCGTTGTAGTTTTTGATTTTGGTTCACAAACAGCGCAGCTAATTGCGAGACGGATACGTGAGCTTGGAGTGTACTGCGAGATAGTGAGACATGATATCTCAAAGGATGAATTGTTGAAATTGGGACCCGCGGCAATTGTACTCTCCGGCGGCCCCTCATCCGTGTTTGAACCCGGGCATCCCAGGATGGATCGGAATATATTAGACATGGGCGTCCCCATACTGGGCATCTGCTATGGGATGCAACTGCTGGCAGAAATAATGGGCGGCACGGTAGAGAAGGGAGAAGGGGGAGAGTACGGACCCGCCCGGATAGAAGTGGAAGATCCCACCGGTATTTTCAGGGATATGCCCTCCAGTCTTAATGTCTGGATGAGTCATGGAGATCATGTGACAAGGGCTCCCGAAGGGTTCCGGACGCTGGCAGGCACCCCCGCGTGCCCCATATCCGCAATGGGCGGCGGCAAAATATATGGAATACAGTTTCACCCTGAGGTAGTTCACACACCGAGAGGTTCGGACATCATCAGAAACTTCCTGTTTAACGTCGCCTCCTGTCGAGGCGGGTGGACGATGGGCAGATTCGTGGATGAATCGGTAAAGAGAATCAAAGCCCTTGTGGGGGATCATAACGTAATCTGCGGACTTTCCGGCGGAGTAGATTCTTCGGTTACGGCAGCGCTTATAAACCGGGCTATCGGAGACCAGATGAAGGCTATTTTTGTAGACAATGGCCTTCTGAGAGAAGGAGAAGTGGAAGAAATACGCTCCATGTTCACCAATGATTATCCCTTCAATTTTCGAATTGTGGACGCCGCGGACCTGTTTCTCGATGAGCTGGAAGGGGTGGTTGACCCCGAGACTAAACGGAAAATTATAGGAAAAATCTTTATCGACGTGTTTTATGACGCGGCATCAGATGTAAAGGGAGCAAAATTTCTGGCACAGGGCACGCTCTACCCGGATATCATAGAAAGCCAGTCGTCGCTCGGAGGGCCTTCTTCCACTATAAAGAGTCACCACAATGTGGGAGGGCTGCCGAAAGATCTTGACTTCGAGCTACTCGAGCCACTTAAAGAGCTTTTCAAGGACGAAGTACGCCTTCTCGGAAAAGAGCTGGGTCTGCCCTCAAAGCTTCTTGCCCGCCAGCCCTTCCCGGGTCCTGGACTGGCGGTGCGTACAACAGGCGAGATAACCAGAGACAATCTGGCTATACTGCGGGGAGCGGACCTGATTGTAAGGGAAGAGATAGAGAGTTACGATAAGAAGAATGAAATATGGCAGTTCTTTGCCGTTCTGCTGCCGGTCAAGAGCGTCGGAGTCATGGGAGATGAACGTACCTATGCCAACGTGGCTGTACTGAGGGCAGTGACAAGCCTGGACGCGATGACGGCGGACTGGGCCAGGATTCCTTATGATGTACTTGGCCGTATATCCTCAAGGATAATCAACGAAGTAAAGGGGATTAACCGTGTTGTGTACGATATAAGCTCAAAACCACCGAGCACAATAGAATGGGAATGATTTAACATCTGCCCGGGATCGGCGCTGCTGATTACGAGACAGATTTCTTTGAGAAATACATAATTGGGGAGGACTTGACATGAATAAGATATTTTCTTTTACAGGAGCGAACAAGATAGTGTTTGGTAACGGAACATTTGAACAATTGGCCGAACATATACAGGAGCTTGGCGGAAAGACGCCGCTGATAGTCCTCGACAGGAATCTTTCCCTCGCTGGACTGAGGGAGAGGGTGTCCGACTATTTCAAAAAAGCTGGCATGGACATCGTCATCTTTGACAAAGTGGAGGGGGAACCCCCTCTGGAACTGGCCGATGAAGGCGCCAGTGTGGCCGCGGATGGAAAGTGCGACATAGTCGTGGGAATCGGCGGAGGAAGCACAATGGACGTGGCGAAGGCCGTGGCAGTTATCGTAACCAACAAGGGAAAGGCCGAAGACTATCTGGGGCTGAACATGGTCCCGGGACCGGGTCTTCCCACAATCATGGTTCCTACAACTGCCGGCACGGGGAGTGAGGTAACATTCACCTCCGTCTTCATACGGAAGGACCTGAACAAAAAAGAGGGTATGAACAGTCCATATCTGTATCCCGATATCGCCCTCCTCGACCCGGAACTGACCCTGAGCATTCCACCAAATGTTACCGCGACCACCGGCGTTGACGCCCTGTGCCATGCCATAGAATCATATACCTCGATCACGGCAAGCCCCATGAGTGAGATGATATCGCTGGAGGCAATAGGCCTGATCTCCTCGAGCCTTCGGACATGTGTCCATAACGGGGCCGATCTGGAAGCAAGGGGGCAGATGCTCCTGGGAAGTATGTACGCCGGGCTGGGGCTGGCAAATGCCGGCGTTACCGCCGTACATTCCCTTTCCTACCCTCTTGGAGGCATTTATGGAATCCCACATGGACTGGCGAATACGCTTCTGCTTCCGGCGGTTATGAACTTCAACCTTCCCGGGGCGCTGGAAAAGTTCGCCGTGATTGCCGAAGTTATGGGCGAGCTCACAGATGCCCTTGCTCTGAACGAGGCCGCGGGGCTGGCCGTCGGCGCGGTAGAGGACCTGATCGATGACTGCGGCATATATGACAGCCTGGAGACGTTGGGCATAGAGGAGGAAGATTTTCCAAGGCTGGCAGAGGCCGCTATGACTGTGGCCAGACCGCTCGCGAACAACCCCCGCCGGATGACGGAGGAAGACGCTATAGAGATATACAATGACGCGTATTAAAAGACACAACCGGAGGCTATAAAATGGCAGGATCTGAACTAATAGGAAAAGAAGAAGCAAAGGAAGTAATGGACATACTGGAGACGGGGATCTTCATGCGGTATGGGTTCGATGAAGAGCGAAAGGGTGTCTTCAAGGTAAAAGAATTTGAAAAGGCATTCGCCGACTATCTGGGCATTGGTTATACCCTGGGTGTGACATCCGGATCCGCGGCGCTGAAGGTTGCCTTGACAGCCATGGATGTGGGGCCCGGCGATGAAGTTATCGCTCCCGCCTTTGACTTTATCGCCACTTATGAGGCGATACTGGAAGTGGGTGCAATACCGGTAATGGGCGACATAGACGATTCGCTGAACCTTGATCCAGATGATATAGAATCAAAGATAACCCCCGCCACGAAGTGCGTGATTCCCGTCCACATGTGCGGGGCGGCCGCGCGGATCGACAAGATCATCGAAGTTGCGAAAAAACACAACCTGCTCGTCCTCGAGGACAACGCCCAGGCCTGCGGCGGCAGTTATAAGGGAAAGAAGCTGGGGACATTGGGCGACATGGCGATCCTGAGTTTCGATTACTACAAGACCATGACCACCGGCGAAGGGGGTATGGTCCTGACGAACAGCAAGGGCCTCTACGAGCGGTCCGACTGGTACCATGATCACGGTCACGACCACAATCCCAACGTGGGGAGAGGCGACGAGGGGCGATCCTTCCTCGGCTTCAACTTCCGCATGAATGAATTCCAAGGCGCGGTCGGTCTGGCCCAGCTCAGAAAACTGGACTACATCATCGCCGAGCAGCGAAAGAACAAGGCGGCCATTAAGGACGCCCTGGGCGCGGTGGAAGGAATCGGCTTCAGAAAGCTGTTCGATCCCGACGGTGACAGTGCGACATTCCTGGGATTCAATCTTCCGGATGAGAAAACCACGAAACGCTTCCAGAAGCTCCTCGCCGGAAAGGGCGTGGGCACGATATACTACCGAGACAACACGTGGCATTACGCCCCGAGGTGGGAACACCTGATCGCGCGGGCAACCGCCAACTCAAAAAAGTTCCCCTTCACCAACCCGATGTACAAGGGAAAGGTCGAGTACCGCGTGGAGAACATCCCCCACGCCGAAGAGATCATGAGCCGGACACTCTTCATGATTATACCGGTCAGGATGTCTGAAGAGAAGATGAATGAGACAGTAGCCGCAATAAGAGAGGCTGCAAAAGAACTTTAAGATTGACAGCTTTGTCGGATTGAAAAAAGTTATGCCTAATGTAATATGCATAATACCCGCGAGATATCAGTCCTCGCGATTCGAGGGGAAGCCGCTGGCGGATATATGCGGCAAACCCATGATACAGCACGTGTATGAAAAGGCCGCCGGAATTGACATGGTGTCGTATGTCGCGGTGGCCACGGATGATGAACGTATCTTTGAACGGGTGAAAGGCTTCGGAGGAAATGCCGTCATGACCTCCCCCCGCCACCGGTCAGGAACGGACCGTATCGCGCAGGCCGTGGATGATCTCGGTTTGAATGATTCGGATATTATTGTGAACATCCAGGGGGATCAGCCCCTTTTCGTCCCCGCACAGGTGGAAGAGGTGGCCAGACCCCTCCTGGACGACCCCTCACTGAATTTTTCCACCCTCATATACAAGATACAACGCGAAGAAGAGGTGCGCCACCCCAACGCGGTAAAGGTCGCCTTTGACAAGGACCACTTTGCCCTCTACTTCTCCCGGGCGACAATCCCCTATGACCGCGACAGGAAAGAACCCATTCCTTACTACAAACACCACGGGATATACGGCTACCGCCGGTCGTTTCTCAGGATCTTCACCGCCCTTGATGTGAGCTTTCTGGAAAGGACCGAGGCCCTTGAACAGCTGCGGGCACTGGAAAACGGATACAGAATAAAGGTCGTCGAGACCCTCCACGACTCCGTCGAGGTCGATACACCCGAGGAACTGGCGCGGGTCAGGGCAATCATCACAGGCGAAGGCAACTGATCTATCACCCTTTCCCACCTCAAGTAGCCTTTCATTGAACAAAAGGGCGTTGGCCCCATCTAATCATAGGAGGAAGATATGAAGGTTTTGGCTATCAATTCAAGTCCGCGGGGTAAGGATCAGAGCAAAACGGAACTTTTGCTCGATTCTCTTGTCGAGGGGATGCGCTCGGCCGATGCCGATGTAGAGGTTGTCCATCTTCGCGCCAAAAAGATTAATTATTGTATCGGCTGTTACACCTGCTGGACAAAGACACCGGGGCAATGTGTTTTCAAAGACGACATGACCAGAGAACTGCTCCCAAAATTCCTGGAATCCGACCTTGCCATATTTGCCACGCCGCTCTACCACTTTGGCGTAAACGCCCAGCTGAAGACATTCATTGAGCGTACTCTTCCGGCAATTGAGCCATTTCTAATCGAACACAATGGCAAGACCTCCCATCCCATGCGCGGGCGCCACCCACTAATGGTCGCTCTTTCAGTTGCCGGATTCCCGGAGTATTCCATATTCGATCAGATGTCTTCACAATTGAGACAAATCTATAAGAGAGCGCTCGTTGCAGAGATATACAGACCTGCTTCCGAAACTCTGGTTCAACCCGCCTTTGAAAAAGTTCGTGTCGACATTCTTGACGCGGTAAAACAGGCCGGTGTGGAGATAGTGCAAAACCTCAAGGTATCAGATGATACAATGAAACGAATCGTCCAGCCCGTTATCGATTTAAAGACGATGTGCGCGGGTGCAAATATGCTATGGCAGACTTACATAGATGCGGGTGTTACTCCGAAAGAAGCAATGGAGAAAAAGTAATAAAGAAATAGGGAAGGGGACCTGGTTTTAACCCGCGTTTCTCTTTGATGAAGCCAACAACTACCAGATAGGACTCACTTAGTTGAGAGGTCGGAAAGAGGCATACAAACACGGTGATAATGACCTGCATCTCGCCTTTTTTGTCAACGATGATTATGAAGCCGCACACAGCAAACATAAGGAAATGGGCTGTGTCTGTTATGAAAAAAAGAAAATGGGAATATATTTTATTGAAGATCCTGATGGGTACTGGCTTGAGATAATCCCCGACAGAAGATAAGGGGGCTTTTATAGTTGGGGAATATCGTAACTCTGAGTTTTAACGAAAATAAACCTGTCCCGGTTTTTGTCATTTGTTTTATATAGATATATTAAAACTGGTTCCTCGCTGTTTCATGTGGGTAGTCTGAATTCAAGTTTACCACCGATGAGGTAAATCATCGTGATCAGGTTTCTCGTTGTACGATATCCCCTGGCCTTGGCTTTGG
>JAFDBG010000061.1 GCA_019313385.1 Deltaproteobacteria bacterium
TTCAAAATAATCCCGATACTGTCAACCTTTTCCCCTATAGACCGCGCCTTCTTGAACCATGGATTAGTGCCGAGCACTCGTTCCTCGACTCGGGACTAATCCTTTTTTTGTTAGCGATTTATTCATACTTTTCCAAGAAACCAACTTATCAATAATTGAACAGGAAATTGTTGAACATTTCTAAATAAAGCTTTTCGAAACTTTGTAGATTGTACCCCTTGTTTTAAAGATTCAAAGATAGGCTGAATATTACCATAATTTTCTGGATCAATCATTTTCAATCGATCTACAGCTGAAGAAACATACGCTTTTAGCTCAAGGAAGCTTTCTTCAATCTTCTCTTCAAATAACTCAATGAGGAAATAATCAGATATCAAGGTGCCTTCTACTTGAAAAAACAATATTGACGGATTTTTGACCTTTTCATCAAGGGCGAGATACCTTTTGAGCATCGGAAGTACAGCGCCTAAATTGTTTTTACCCTCGATAGGATATAGTCCCCTTTGTTCATGGTCACTAACACCTGCCAAGTCCTTACCAAAAGTATCTTCACGAGAATGGATATAATAAATACTTAAATATTGGCCCGAGATGCTATTCAGTGCGTTCCAATAAATTTCGTCGTTCAGAATCTTTAATATTTGTGGATTCTCAAAATCATATAATACAAATGCAAATGCTAAAGCCCGTTTGTCTTTCCTATGCTTTTCACAAACGTCAATAATGCTTTGACCAAAAGCCTCAGTACTCAACTCACGGATTCGACCATCCTTGAAAATTTTCAGGGGTACCATAATCTTATATCTTTCATTTCATTTTCTTGATCGCTAACCATTGATTATCAGGCAAACTTGCCCTGATATGATGATATTGACGGTATTTTCGGGCATATTTGCCTCGCCCTATTATCTTCAATTTTGTTATTATTCTTAGCAAGTAAGGATGACATATGCCAATGCTTAAAAACATTCCCAAACATAGGAAGCTGCTTGATGAAGTACGGGATGTAATGAGGTTGCATCACTACTCGATTCATACGGAACGAACTTATTGTGACCGGATTAAACGGCATATACGCTACCATGATATGATTAGTCGACAAGATTTAATAGATGGAGAAGCCAGAGTGAAACAGCAGATTCCCGCCTGCGCGGGAATGACAGTGTTAGATGAAGACAGTATGGCGGTTGCCATAGTTAGAAGACCACGGCTTGTTGTGCCAATTCGAGCAGGCTTCCCGGTATGACGCCCAGGACTATTATGAGAAGTGCAGCTACGATAAGTGCGAAGTTAAAGAGATTTATTCCGATGTTTTTGGGGAGTATGCCCGCCTCTTCTTCGGTCATATACATGAAGACGATCACCCTGAAATAGTAGTAGAGGGATGCCACAGTCGTTATGACGGCGATGATGACTACCCAAAGATATCCCGCCTCTATACCGTGCGTGAAGACATAGAACTTTGCGAAGAAACCGCCTGTGGGTGGTATGCCTGCCAGTGAAAGCATGAAGACTGCCATGGTGAAGGCAATGACGGGGTGTTCCCCCGCAAGCCCTTTGAGATCATTGATTTGAACGCGTTTGTCCTTTTTCTTCGACAGGAGGACGGCAATGCCAAAGGCCCCCATATTCATGAGGACATAGATTGAAAGGTAGAAGAGGAGCGCCGATCCCCCACCCTGCGGAATGGCAAGGAGGCTGATCATCATGTAGCCAACCTGGGCGATTCCCGAATAGGCCAGCATTCTCACCAGTCCCGACTGTCTCATGGCCGCGAAATTTCCCACGATCATACTGGTTACTGCCATGAACGCGATAATGGTCAGCATGACTTCGGGAAAGTATTTCGACATTTCAATTCCCACGCGGAATATGACTGCCATTCCCGCTATCTTGGGTGCAACGGACAGGAATGATGCCACGCTTGTAGGCGCGCCTTCGTATGCGTCAGGTGCCCACATGTGGAAGGGTACGGACGCGATTTTAAAACCGAGACCGACCATTATGAGGGAAATGCCCACAAAGAAGAAGGGCACGGTCAGTTTTGACGTGGCGTCAAACATGACAAAGGCATCCAGACCGGTTTTGCCCGAGGCGCCGTAAAAGAAGGAAATCCCCAGGAGAAAGATGGCCGAGGCGAATGCGCCGAGGAGGAAGTATTTTATCGATGCCTCCATCCCTTCCCGGACAGTCTTGAAGAAGGCTACCAGCACATAGAGCGACATGGAGAGTATCTCCATCCCCATGAATATGACCATCAGGTTTGTCGAGGCTATCATGATGTTCATGCCAACCACGGATGTCAGTAACAAGGTGTAGTACTCACCAAGATTCTTTTCTTCAAAGACCAGGTATTGATATGAATAGACGATAACCAAGATGACGGCGACGATTATCATGGTCTGACACATGATGGAGAAATTGTCGCGTATTATCAGTCCACCGAAGCCCTCTATCCCTTTTCCCCAGTAAAACGGGGTCATCAGGATATTGGAGACCAGCGCCAGAAATGCCAGCAACGCGCACACACCCCTTCGACCGGAGCCGGATTGCACAAAGAGTAGAATCGTCGCGAATAAGAGCAGAATGACTTCCGGTGCAAAGCTTATAAAGTTAACGTCTGGTATGGTGAAATCCATCCTCAATCCCTTGATTATTTATTTGATCACTTTATCGTTGTCGACCATTGCTACCACGGCCGGGCTATTGTTTATGTATGAAAGCAGTTTATTCGCCGACGTATCCATCTTGTCCAGGAAGAATGAGGGGAAAAGGCCGATGAAGAATATCAACAGTACGATGGGTACCATGACGATTTTTTCACGGAGACAGAAGTCGTGAATGATCAAGTCACCGCAGCTTCGTTCCTTCTCAAACATGACCCGCTGATACATCCAGAGCATATAGACGGCTCCCAATATCAACGTCGTCGCTCCCAAGCCACCAACCCACCATTTGTACTTGAATGCGCCCAGAAGTAGCAGCACCTCTCCGACAAATCCGTTCATCCCGGGAAGGCCTATGGACGACAGAACAATGATCATGAAGAAAGTGGCAAGCACCGGCACCCTGGTTGCGAGACCGCCCAGCTTATCCATATCTCGTGTATGTGTTCTCTCATAGAGGGCTCCTACGAGGATAAAGAGTGCCCCCGTGCTGAGACCGTGATTTACCATCTGTATGATGCCGCCCTTGATTCCTGTAGCATTGAGGGCGAATATTCCCACGACAATGAGACCCATGTGGGATATACTGGAATAGGCGACCAGTTTTTTGAGATCTGTCTGGGCAAAAGCGAGAAAAGCCCCATAGATAACACCGACCAGTCCCAGTACGATTATCGTGGGTGTAAAGTACACGACGGCCTCAGGAAAGAGCGGATAACAGAAACGGAGCATTCCGTAGATACCCATCTTCAGGAGAATGCCGGCTAGGATAGCAGATCCCGCCGTGGGCGCCTGCACGTGGGCGTCGGGCAGCCATGTGTGGAAGGGAAACAGGGGCACCTTGATGGCAAAGGCCACGAAGAACGCGACAAAGAGCCATGCCTGAAGATTAAATGGGATATCGAGTTTAATCCAGTCCACAAGATCGAAACCGAAACCGCTCCCCATGTTCTGATTCAGGAACGCCATGACGATGATGGCGATGAGCATAAAGACACTCCCCGCCATTGTATATATGAGAAACTTCACGGCCGCGTACCGCCTGTTGTCGCTTCCCCATATAAGTATTATGAGGAACATGGGGATCAGCATGACTTCCCAGAAGATATAGAACAGAAATACGTCCAAGGCCACAAAGACACCAAGGACACCCACTTCCAGCCAGAGAAACATGACAAAGTAAAGCTGTTCTTTTATCTTTATGTGGTTCCATGAAATGAGTATACACGCGACGGTAAGGAAACTGGTCAGGGGAAGCAGAAAGAGGCTCAGACCATCGATGCCCAAGTGGTAGGAAATACCGAGCGACGTTATCCAGGGAATCAACTCTTGCATCTGAAATGAGCTCACATCTGATTTAAAGACCCAGAAGGGAATCAGTGTGGTGATGAAACTGAGCAGCGCAGTCACCAACGAAACCGTCTGCACCCACATCCTCTCTCTATTGAATAATACTACGATACTTCCGACTAAGGGAAGAAACACGATAAGGGTTAATATCGGCATACCTTGAATATCCATAAAAGTCACATTCCCCGGTAGTTCATTCCTGTCCTGTTATTCATTTAAAACAAAAACATCATGGTGATACCAACAAGCACGAATACTCCGAAGACAATCGACACTGCATAGTACCGCACATACCCCGTCTGCATCCGTGACAGGGTCTTTCCCACTTCCATGGCAATCTTTCCTGTGCCGTTGACCGCGCCGTCAACAATCCTGTGATCGCAGACGCTATCACTGTAAAACGATATCCATTTCAGTGGTCTGACCCAGATCGTGTCATAGAGTTTGTCTATCCAAAAGCCCTTTAAGAGAAACATCATGAGTCCCTTGTGTCTCGATTCAAAATCAACCATCGTCTTTCGGTGTTTTGAATACATGAAAAGGGCGAGCACAATAGCTGCAATAGCAAAGACAGATAAGATGAGCGTAAAGGCGATCTCCAGTGAAAGGGGGATTCCGTGCCCGGCAGCTGCATGACCGCCCGCTCCAAGGTTAAAAGAGGAACCCATGAATTGTGCAAAATAGGTGTTCTTGGTAAACATGGGAATTCCCAGGATACCGAGAAATACGGCGCACACTGCCAGTATGACCAGCGGCGCTTTAAAGAAGAAGTTCGGTTTGTGTACATGACCTGTAAAATTTGACTCTCCCAGAAAGGCCATCCCGAAGAGTTTCCCGCAGTATAGGGCCGTCAGGATAGCGCCACCGAAACCGAACAACCAGTAAACAATTCCATAGGTTTCATAGCCGCCCATGATGATGGCATCCTTGCTGAAGAATCCTACCATGGGGAAGATCCCCGCTAGGGCCAGCAGACCGATGAGAAAGGTGATAGCAGTAACAGGGATGGTCTTTATGAGACCGCCCATGTTCACGATATCCTGTTCACCCTTGACGGCATGAATAACCGCGCCCGATCCGAGAAATAGAAGACCTTTAAAGATGCCGTGGGCGACAAGGTGAAACATACCTGCAACATAGATACCACACCCCACGGCCATAAACATGTAACCGATCTGGCTGATAGTAGAATATGCAAGGACCTTCTTGATGTCTTTCTGGCCGACAGCGCAGCATGCCGCGTACACTGCCGTTATCATCCCGACAAGGGCGATAATGGGCAATACAAACTGTGATTGCTGTAGGAAAGGGAATATCCTGCACATGAAATAGACGCCCGCGTTGACCATGGTTGCCGCATGAATGAGTGCGGATACCGGCGTCGGTCCTTCCATGGCATCGGGAAGCCATACATGAAGGGGAAACTGTGCGGATTTCCCCACGGCACCGGTAAACAAAAGGAGGGATATGATAGCCAGTGTTACCGTTGGAATTCCGTGATTACCTGCCAGTATCGTCTTCAGTTCGACAAAGTTGACGGTATTGAATGTAACGATAACGAGGAATATGCCGAGCATAAAGCCAAAATCGCCTACTCTGTTTACGACGAATGCCTTTCGTCCCGCATCGGAGGCCGATTTCTTTTCATACCAGTGGCCGATCAGGAGATAGGAACAGAGTCCCACGCCTTCCCATCCAACAAAGGTCAGTATCAGGTTGTCTCCCATGACCAGTATGAGCATAAAGAATATGAAGAGATTGAGGTGGACAAAAAATCTTCTGTAACCCGGCTCGCCTTCCATATATCCGATTGAATAGAAATGAATGATAAAGCCCACGAAGAGGATAACCATGATCATGGCAATTGCCAGGGGATCGATGAGAAATCCCACATTTATCTGGAGGCTCCCGTCGGATATCCAGCGATAGAGAGACGATGTTATGACCCGCTCGGCAGGGCTGGCGATAAGCATCTGGTGGAGTATGCCAATGGCAAGAATGAGAGACAGACCCACGGACGTACAGGCAACGAAGGCGACTGTTTTCTCACCAAAGCGCTTTCCCAGAAGGCCGTTGATAAGAACGCCGATTGCGGGCAGCAGGGGTAAAAGGTATATGGCTTTGAACAACATAACTATCTCAACCCTTAAGTAGTTTAATTTTACTGATATCCAGTGTCCCGAAAAGCCTGTAAATAGATACAACGATTGCCAGCCCCACGGCTACCTCGGCGGCGGCGATGGTCATAATAATGAAGACATATATCTGGCCCTCGGTGCCGTAAAGGTATCGGGAAAAGGCCACGAATATCAGATTTACGGAATTCAGCATCAATTCAACGGACAGGAGCAGCACGATGGTGTTGTTCCTGATGACGAATCCGACAACACCGATGGCAAAGAGTATGATCCCCAGGCTGAGGAAATGATAAAAACCCATACAGAATATCTCCCTTATTTCTTACTTATAATGATTGCCCCTATTGCCGCCACCAGGAGGAGAACCGACGTCAGCTCGAAAATGAGTATGTGCTGACTGAAGAGATCCACCGCCAGTTGATGCACAGTGGCCGATGCCTTCAGGTTACCCGCACCGCCCGTAAAGGTCGTTCCCCACAGGGATTGCCAGAAGAGCCATACCACGACAACGAGGAGGCCCAGTGAAAATCCGCTGATAATATATGTGAATGTCTGCATGGGTAATTTCAGTCCCTGTTCCTTCAGATTGAGAAGCATAATCACATATATGAAGAGGACCAGAACGGCACCGATATATATGATTATCTGAAAGAGGGCCACCACATGGGCGCCCATGAGTACATAAATACCGGCGAGCGCCAACATAGAAAGCAGGAGCAACATGACACTGTTTATCGTATTGGGCAACAATATGACACCCAGCGCCCCCACAATCATTACCGCTCCCAACATCCAGAAAACTGCCTGTTCTATCATTCTTTTTCCCTGTGTCTGTTTATAATTACTGATTCTCGGACTTCATCCTTTTATCGAGGAGCTGGTCCAGATTCATTATCAGTGATTCCTTGTCTTCACTGGCCAGTTCATATTCATGCCCCATGACAATGGCATTCTTGGGACATACCTCAACGCAGAGTCCGCAAAAACAGCATCTCAAATAATTTATTCTATAATCGGTGACGACCTTGCCGGGACCGTCGGGATTTTTCTCCGACTCTATGGTAATGCAGCCGCTGGGACAGACCTTCTCGCAGAGACCGCAGGCTACGCAGAGCGGTTTTCTCTCTTCATTGGTCAGGTGTATATGCCTCCCCCTGAACCGGTCGGGCGGCGTCCATTTCTGTTCGGGATATTCGAGGGTGACAGATCGACTGAAAAAATGTCTCAGTGTCGTCCATAAACCTACGATCAAGGCTTTAATCATTTCCTGCTGAATCTCCTTCTAAAACATCACTTTTATTACAGCCGTTACTATCAAATTCAGAAAAGCCAGCGGCAACACTACCTTCCAAGACAGATTCATCAGTTGATCATAGCGTACCCTGGGATAGGTTGCCCGTATCCATATGAAACAAAAGGCGCAAAAGAAGACCTTTATAAAAAACCATGCAAGTGCCGGCAGGACGGGACCGTTCCATCCACCAAGATAGAAAAGCGTGATCAGACAGCAGGCCAGGAATATATGGGCATACTCACCTATATAAAAGAGGCCAAACTTCATGGAGGAGTAACACGTCTGATAACCGGCGACCAGTTCATTTTCACATTCGTAAAGGTCAAAGGGACAACGGTTCGTCTCGGCAAGGATACAGATCAGGAATATGATGAAACCGAGGGGCTGCTTGACTATATACCACATCCCATTCTGTGAGTTCACGATGTCCACGATGCTCATGGAACCGCTCAATATCAATACACCCACCAGCGCAAGCGCCAGGGGTATTTCATAGCTTATCATCTGTGCCGTGGCCCGATATCCACCCATGGCCGAGTATTTATTGTTGGATGACCACCCCGCCAGGAGCACACCATAGACACCCATGGAAGATATTGCCATAAGGTAGAGAACGGCCACGGGGATATCTATTATATATGCGTTCCCTGCGAAGGGCACGACGGCAAAGCAGGACAGCACGGCAACGAAAGATATGACAGGGGCAAGTATAAAATAGAATTTGTTGGCATGAAGAACGGTCATATCCTCTTTGAAAAAGAGCTTCAGCCCGTCGGCAATAGGCTGGAATAATCCCCAGGGCCCGACACGGTTCGGTCCAAGTCGCACCTGGAAAAATCCGAGGCACCTCCGCTCCATCAGCGTAAGATAGGCAACGCATGTCAGGATGACGGCAAATATCACGATAATTTTTACTATTTGCAAAACTATGTCAACAATCATCAGCTTACTTCCTTAGAACCCCTTTATCGATCCACCTCGGCAAGGACGATATCAATCATCCCTATAATCGCTACGACATCAGACAGAAGTTGTCCCCTCACCAACTCGCCCATACCCTGCAGATTGACAAAGGAAGGGGGTCGCACCCTGAGACGTGCGGGACTCTTCCCTCCGTCACTGACGATATAAAATCCCAGTTCACCGCGGGGAGATTCGATACTGTGATAGACCTCTCCTGCGGGAAATTTGTTTACCTTCGCCTTTATGGGAGATCCGTCGCTTTCGGGAAGACCATCGACGGCCTGCCTTACTATCTTGGCGCTCTCCCTCATCTCCTTGATCCGCATCATGTAACAATCGTAGACATCGCCCTGAAGCCCCGTGGGAATGGCGAAGTCAAAATCCTCGTAAGACGAATAGGGGTTTGACTTGCGCAGATCCCATTCGATTCCCGCCGCACGCGCCATGGGGCCCGATATTCCCGTATTGATACAGAATTCTTTCGACATTTTTCCCACATTCCTGGTTCTCAACTTCCATATGGGATTTTCCGTCAAGAGATTCTCGTAGACGTCAACCTTGCTTGAAAATGTGTCCGTAAATTTCTTCGTGTTCTTCACAAAACTACTGTCGACGTCTGCCGCCAGTCCGCCGCAACGCATGAAACTGGGCGTCAGTCGGCCTCCGCTTATGGCCTCGAAGATATCCATGATATCCTCCCTCTCGCAGAGTGCATAAAAGAGGGGTGTCATGGCACCCAGATCGTGGGCATGAGTCCCGAGCCAGAAGAGATGGCTGGCAATTCGCTGAAGTTCGACGAGGGCGACACGGATATACTGGGCCCTTTTCGGTACTTCGATCCCCAGGAGTTTTTCCACGGCCAGCACATAGGCAAAGTTGTTGCTCATAGCCGCCAGATAATCGAGACGGTCAGTCAGGACGAGATTCTGCCGGTAGGTTCTGTGTTCCGCGAGCTTTTCAAAACCGCGATGGAGAAAACCGATATCGGGTTTGGCGTCGACTACAATCTCTCCGTCAAGTTCAAGCAGGACACGTAATACCCCGTGTGTGCTGGGATGCTGAGGCCCAAGATTTAATGTGATGGTCTTTTTAGTCATTTTGTCTCGCTACCCTCAAGGGGGAAATCCTTTCTCAAGGGATAACCCTCCATGTTGGGAGGGGTTATAATCCTTCTCAAATCGGGGTGTCCCTTAAACCGGATGCCGAACATGTCAAAGCATTCTCTTTCGAGCCAGTTTGCCGCCTTCCAGACAGGAGTGGCCGAGTCGATTTCGGCATCGGCCTCTTCCAAGGGCACCTTAATTCTGACACGATGCTTATGTTTCAGGGAGTAGAGGTTGTAGACAACCATAAAACGGGGTGTTTCGGGCAATCTGTCTAGGCCGCAACAGTCAGACAGAAAGTCGAAGGAACAGTCTTCATCCTCTTTCAATATACGGCAGACGGTGATTATAACGTCACGATCGACAGTCACCGTTATCTCATCCCGGAAGGTATCTGTTTCCTTTATGTATTCTCCGATCTTCTCTGTAAGCGTATCGATTGTCATCGGACCTTATCTCTTTTTATCTTTTGCTGTAATTTTATCAGGCCGTCTATAAGGGCCTCGGGACGCGCCGGGCATCCGGGTATATATATATCGACGGGAAGGAATTCATCCGCCCCCTGTACAACGGCATAGGTGGGGAAAACACCCCCCGAACAGGCACAGGCACCCATGGCCACCACCCATTTCGGTTCCGCCATCTGTTCGTAGAGACGTTTCACTGCCGGGGCCATTTTTTTTGTAATAGTCCCCGCAACGATCATCACATCGGCCTGCCGCGGTGAAGGCCTGAAGACCTCCATGCCGAAGCGGGCCATATCGTAACGGGCCGCCGCCGCCGAAATCATTTCAATGGCGCAACATGCCAGACCAAAGCTCAGGGGCCAGAGGGAATTTCTCTGCGACCACTTGATTATCCAGTCCAGACTATCGGTCATAATCGTCGCTTCACCGAGCTTCGTCACTCCCATTCCAATCCCCCTTTTCTCCAGACATAGGCAAATGCGATCAGAAGAATTCCGATAAAGACCGCCATCTCAATCAGACCGAAGATCCCCATCTTTTCAACGATTATGGCCCAGAGATAAATGAATACCGTCTCTACATCGAATATAACGAAGACGAGGGCTACAACATAAAATTTTATTGAGAAGAGGGCGTTGGGTTTATCGATGGGATCCATTCCACATTCATAGGGAATGGTTTTGACCGCCGTCAAGGGTCTCTTTCCGAGGAAACGGGAAATGGCAATTATTGCTACTCCGGAAAAAACTACCAAGAAAATATAAAAAAACAACGAATATGAAGTAGGCACTAGAATCAACTCCTGCGAGATACTTCCTAGACAGTTAAATTATTCAGCCGCATAAAACTTCAGACTCTTGTCTGGAGACGTAGAGGAAGCCCGGAGGGGTCAAGCAGGTTTAAGCTTGTAACCCAATGAAGCCCTCAGCTCCTGCTGGAGGAGGGCCACTGAACTCCCGATATCTGTTAATACAAAATATAAAAATGAACCGCTGCATCTACCATGTCGTAAATCAACATAATCTAAGTGTTGTTATATTATTCTTTTTACCCTGTCAAGATATTTTTTTATCCTGTCAAAAGCAAGTAATATGCCCGGAGTTGCAGCACGTAATCTATCCGGTTTATAACCCTACAACGATATTTAATGAAAGAGTACGTTGACAAATACGCCTTACTCTGTTGCTTGTATTTTAAAAACGAGGACAGAGGGTAGGCCATGATACAGGAAAATCGTGCTTGTGATGGTAGTTTTCCCATCCCG
>JAFDBG010000062.1 GCA_019313385.1 Deltaproteobacteria bacterium
ACTGTAAGCTCTTCTCGTGTCATTGTTTCACTCCCAACTGTGAAATGGTTCATGGTTGGAAGATATATTCCAAAAAAAATGGATTTGAAAGATGGGTTGGTCGGACGCTTACGTTTCAACTATTTTTTTTATGTCTCCTTTTGCCTTTCCTTTCCATGCTTTTTTAGCACTGATTGCAAAAGCCCATTTTTCATCCTTATCCCATCCATTTTCTGGAATAAACCATCTATCAGAAACAGCTATTGAAACAGGATAAGTTTCAGAATCTGTTTTTCCATCGCCACCACCTGTAGGGCCGACTTGTGGTATCAAATTTGGAGTAATAAATTTCTCGGCAAGCCTTCTGCATAATGTCTCAAATTCATCTTGTTTCTGATTAGTAGATATTATACTTAATTCGTAGGCTAGAACTTCTCTAGGCAATACAACTTCATTGATTATTTCAGAGTCTGAAAAATATTCTGGTCTTCTTATCTTATAGAACTCAGATGGTTTCACTTACTACCCTTTTTCTTACACATAACAGTGTTTATATAGATCCTGATAAAAACCTAAACACGGCAATTTTGCCGTATAAGCCTCCTTTTTCCCGCCTTGGCGATGGCAAATATTAAGAAGCTGTTCATAAAAAATAAAATCCTACCTCTCGTTTTGAGAAACAGGGTTTTAGACGATCAGACCATAATCACTCCTTGGCTACAGCCGTTCAAAGCACATATTGCGCAGCAAAGATCAAAAATATACTAAACAACTAACGTCATTATGATACCTTGTCAAGGGCTATTAGAGTAAGACTTCCAATGGGTAATAATCTA
Organism: Deltaproteobacteria bacterium; assembly: GCA_019313385.1. Classification (GTDB taxonomy): domain Bacteria; phylum Desulfobacterota; class Syntrophia; order Syntrophales; family UBA2210; genus UBA2210. The sequence goes on from JAFDBG010000062.1 coordinate 816, forward strand.
TTTTCTTCCGAAACAGTTCTAATTAGTGGTGAAGTCAAAAACTGAAAAAGAGTTGATGGCAAGATGGGTATTTTAGCGGCGCAAAAATAACGAAACAACAGCACACGGACTGATACTCCGTTTTTCGATGTGATAACCGTGTGATAAACTCCACAGGTATTTAAGGCAGGTATTTAAGGGGTCAGATCTTTATTCTTTACAATTTGTAATATCTTGATAACCAAAACAGTCAAATACCCGTGGCACACTCCACACAAAAAAGACCCTCCTCTTATTACGAAAAGCAAGACAAGAAATTGTACAACCATAATCCCCAGGTTATAGCTGTTCAAAAGCACTCATGATGCGTTAAAGATCAATAAGATACGTTAACTCACTAACTCCATTATAATGTCTTGTCAATGGATATTAGAGTGAGACTTTCAATCGGTAATAGTCAATTTTCTCTGGAAACGATTTTGAGGACTCGTAGGTGACACCAATAACCGGCACATTTCATTTTCCCTTTGATCACTTCTGCGCATTACCAAAAGAAATCTGCTACACAAACGCTTCCCCCCAACCTTTACTTCAATAAATAATGGGTAATCGCTCGGTGCAGTCAATGGCCTTGATAAGTAGATATCGTTCTTGTGAACCGAAGGGAACCATTGGCGGAGCGGGGCCTGTGTCCTTCCACTCCATAAAAATAGTAGATCATCTGGACTCCGGTTTTCACCGGAGTGACGACTTTTTACTGGTGCAGCATACTTGATGGACTTGAGAACTCTGTCTCTCCGCTTTTCGCCTTATATGGTGATAAATTTACCCGCTTTGATACACTTGTCCCAGAATTCATTCGCTCCCTTTAGAAGAGCCTCTTTTGGCAGATAATCCCTTGCAACGTCATCAAGGACCTGCGGTGACAGTGTGCCTTTTTCCACGAGTTCCCGTCCGGCGCGGCGCGCAGCCTCTTTTATCTCTTTTATCTGTTCACTGAGAAATTTCTCCAGTGTGAAGATATAACTTGACGGTCGCACCACCGCTCCCACAAAGCGGGACTGCAGATTGCGGCACATGCGCTCCATGTGATCAATGAGCCCGTCGAAATTATCCCGCTCATAGAAGCCGCAGACGCTGACCAGAACGATATCGAGGGGATTTCCCCTTTTGTGCCTTGTCGGATGGCGATAGTGTCCATCCACAAGTTCGAAATGGGGGTCGGCGAAGGGTATCATGCGATCCAGAAAAGTCTTTGTCTGGGCGGTCATTCCGTCTACATAAAGGGGGGTTCCTATCACGATACAATCAGCCTGGCTCGCCTTTTCCATAAGTTCCGGCATGTCATCCTTTTGAACACACACGCCGGGGGTCTTCACCCAGCAGTCGAAGCAGCCCAGGCAGTAGTTTATTTTTTTCTTCTGCAGGAAAACCGTTTCTACTTCCGCACCTGCCGCTCTGGCCCCTTCCAGAAAATTTTCCAGCAGTATGTGGGTCATTCCTTTTTTCATGTTCGGACTTCCGTTTACCGCGAATATTTTCATCCGTTGCCTCCTTATTGTGTGTGCCGGGCAGTGAATATCTCACCCGTGTCTTAATTTCATTATTATGATGTACAGGGTGAAGCCGACTCCTATGCCATTCCCCACTATTACCGGGATCGAGTGTATCAGCAGGCCGTAGATGAACCACAGAGAAAGACCGCTTGACAGTATCCCGAATGCACCCAGTGACAGGTCGGATGTCTTTTTGGTGCGATATATTTTGACAACCTGGGGTGTCATGGATACCGAGCATACAAACGCCGCCAGAAATCCGATTATCTCCGCTATGCTCATAGATATTCCTTCATGTCTTTTTCTTCGAGGCGTTCCACAACCTTTCGGACATCCTGTGAAGCCCCCCTTTTGCATATGAGGAGTGAATCTTCTGTCTCTACTACAATAAGGTCTTTTACTCCGATCAGCGCCACCATTTTTTTAGGGCTGTATATGAGAGAATTCGAGGTATCAAAGTCTATAATCTCTCCCTTTGTCGCGTTGCCCATTTCGTCTTTATCCATGACATCCCACAGGGCATCCCAGCTTCCTATATCATTCCATCCGAAAGCCCCCTCTATCATGAATACATCGCGCGTCTTTTCCATTACGCCATAGTCTATGGAGACAGGCTTTATATCTCGATAGGTTTCAGAAAGGATATCTTTTTCATATTTTGTACCGATGGATTTTTCTATCTTCAACAATCCATCGTATAGTTCAGGGATCAGCCTTTTTATCGTGTCTAATATAGCGGATGCCTTCCATATAAACATTCCGCTGTTCCATAAGAATCTCCCATCTTTTAAAAACGCCTCCGCGGTTGCCAGGTCCGGTTTTTCGCGAAACGACTGTACTTCATATATCCTGGTTTCTCCTATGGTATCGGCAATCGGGCCCCTTTCCATATAGCCATACCCTGTCTCAGGCCATTCGGGTTTTATGCCTATGGTGACGAGGCAAGCTTTCCTGTTTGCCATTTCGCGCGCGGTGGTGAGTGAGGCGAGAAAGCTCTTCGTATCCGCGATGAGATGATCGGAGGGAAGCACAAACATAACGGCGTCGGGATTTCTCTTTCTTATGTGTATCGCGGCAAGGCCGATGCATGGCGCGGTGTTTCTTCCCACCGGTTCAATCAGTATATTTTCAGCGGGAAGCTGGGGGAGCTGTTTTCTGATCTCATCGGAATGGCTCGCGCCGGTGACAATCAGGATGTTGTCTTTTCCCACGAGGGGAGTCACCCTGTCCACCGTGTATTGTATGATGGTCTTCTCACCTGTAATGTTCAGCAGGTGCTTCGGCCTCTTTTCTCTGCTCAGGGGCCAGAACCTGGTACCCTTTCCTCCTGCCATGATTACTGCATACATATTAATACCCTTCCTAACTAGATATTGCCTTTCCTTTTCTTTCAATCGACAAAAATGTTTATAAGCCTTTCGGTAGATTAATATGAACTCTTAAAGTTCAAGAACGGAGCGTACCAGATTTTCCGTCGTATACTGACCGTTCGTGATCTGGGCAAAATTATGCTCACCCCCGAAGATGTCCTGAATAATCTCTTCTATTGTGCGTCCGCTGTCTTTCAAATTATTCACCTTTGCTGAAAGGTCTTCCAGATAATCTATGCACCCTTCAAGGGCAGCCCTGCCGTCTTCAATTATCTTGCCCACGGATGTAAACAGCACCAGTCTCTCCGTTTTAAAATCCAGCAGTTTCTTCATTGATTGTATGGTTTTACCCATATCCTCCTCCGGCCTGATAAACTTCAGGGTCTCTCTTGAGAATATGTCACCGGAAAAGCACCAGCCCTTCTCTCTTTCCAGAAGGGTCACATGTCCCATACTATGGCCGGGCGTCTCTATCACGTCATACCTGAAATGCTCCGTTCTTATCACTTCGGGTATCGGGTTTACTTCCGTCGGCACCGGATAGCCCCAGACCATTTCCTGATAGGGATACAGAAACGCCTCCTTCCCTATTAAGGGAATGGATTCAGGATGCGCGTATATGTCCACGTTGAATCTATCTTTAATCAGGTGATTGCACCCAATATGGTCCTCATGGAAATGGGTGTTTACGACCATATCCAGCCTCTTTTCCCCGAGATATAAGGCTAGTTCTACCGCCGTATAGTCGCAGCCGGTATCTATCAGGAGGCCATCTACAAGGTAAGCGGAGACCCAGTATATCGGCACACCATCTATCACCCGGCTCATCCTGATCTGAGTGACCTCCTCAAACTGCGCTATCTCAATCATTGAATTTCTTTTTCCTCTTTTCCAAAAGGAAAGGACTGTTATTCTGTCATATCAGAATAAACACCATTGTTACTCGCAAAAACTATAATAATCTCATGCCCCCAGTCAATATATTTGTTTTGTTCCGTTTTTCATTTCATCTAATATAGGCAAACTTGTGAAAAGTCACTTCGGGGCGGAGAAAACTAACTTTTTAAAAGGCCGTTTAAGATTAAGAGCTTGACAATGTCAGAATGAATAATTAGATATGGGGACACTGGAGGAAGAAATGACTGTAAAGGAATTGCTGAAGCATGCCGAAAAATTTGAGGTAGATACCTATAAGCTACCTCGGGATTTCAGAGAAAATCACATTTCATTCACCGGGACCCCCGAAAAGCATCCATATGCGGATGACAAGATTATACTTATCTCTGATCCATTCAGTATGAATATATCCTATTATGAATTTGTCTCCGCCGATATCGCAGGGGTGGAAGATCTGCCCAATCTGGTTAACGTGGAGGGGACGTCTGTAAAGATGTGTCGTGTGTGGGTAAGAAGGGGGAGCATAGGGGTGAGGTCTGTGCCTTTTGTTGTCGAGGATACCACTCGTCGGTAGCCAGTCTGAAATCCCGATTTAAATCGGGAAAGGCTATTAGACTGAAGGTAGATAGGCTAAAGGTTGTTGTTTAACCTAAATGTCTTCAGCCTACAGCCTAAATAACCTGATTAGATAGACTTCAGCCCATAGTCTACCCACCTGAGTAGTTACACAATTACTTGCCATACTGTTCCGATATCCAGGACTGGTATTCATTATTCTTAACTCGTTGCACCCACTTACTGTTTTCCAGATACCAGGATACGGTCTTCCTTATTCCCGATTCGAATGATTCCTGAGGCGACCAGTTCAGTTCATTCTGAAGCTTTGTGAAATCGATGGCATATCTCCTGTCATGACCAGGCCTGTCCTTGACGAACGTTATAAGACCTTTCCTGGGGCCATCTTTGCCAATGCCTGTTATTTCATCCAGTATGTCGCAGATCATCTCCACGATGACGATGTTTTCCATCTCCATATTGCCGCCTATGTTGTATGTCTCACCACGCCTGCCCGACCCCATGATTGTCCATATTGCATCACAATGGTCTTCCACATACAGCCAGTCTCTCACATTCCTGCCATCGCCATAGACGGGCAGTTTTTCGCCATCTTTCGCGTTCAGCGTTATCAGTGGGATCAACTTTTCAGGGAACTGGTATGGGCCATAGTTGTTTGAACAGTTGGAAACGGTCACGGGAAGCCCGTAGGTCTTATTGTATGCTCTTACGAGGTGGTCTGAAGAGGCCTTTGCCGCGGAGTAGGGGCTGGTGGGCTGGTATGGGGTGGTCTCCTTGAACAGTCCCTCTTTGCCGAGGCTTCCGTATACTTCATCCGTGCTTATGTGATGAAAGAGGATAAAATCTTCGGCATGTGAACGAGCAGCTTCCAGCAGGTTGAAGGTGCCGACAATATTTGTGTATATAAAGGCCCCGGGATCCTTTATTGATCTATCCACATGCGATTCGGCGGCGAAGTGGCAGACCGCGTCAATCCCGTACTGGGAAAATATATCTTCCATCCGTCCAAGATCACAGATGTCAGCCTTTTCAAATCTGTACCTGTCAGGGTAGTCCTTTTCTATTCCACCGAGATTGTAGGGGTTTCCCGCATAGGTAAGCTTATCCACATTTATGATTCTGCCAGTAAAATCATCTTGCCTGAGAAGATAATGTATAAAATTGCTGCCTATAAAACCGCAACCGCCTGTCACCATAAGGTTCTTTATTTCCATTTGCTTCCTCATCCTATTTCAAATTTACCAGTATGATTACACTAAGTAAGAACGGACTGTCAATCAAAATGCCGAAGTCACGGCAGAGAGTATGAGATGTTTGAATAACTATCATTATTTGTCATTTCGATCTAAGAGAGGAGTCTTTTTTTCAGCGGCCTGTACTATTAAGATTTCCCCCTGACGGGGACTATAGCTCGACGCCGACGCTCCTCGAAATGATAAAATTCAAAGTCTTCAGTATATAAGGGAAGCAGAGTGTCTTCCTCGGTGCTTGACATGTCATATTTATTTTCTTATGCTTGGACTCGTTCCGAAAAGACTTTCAAGTAACTTACACGTAAAAAGCCAAAGAAGCAGTTTTCACGTCTGTCATTTCGAGGAGTGAAACGAAGAGAAATCTTAATGATAGTGGCATTTTGAAAACAAGACTTCTATCTTCGATCGAAACAAGGATTTCTCACATTCGTTCGGAATGACAAATTAATGCAAGTTGCTTCCCATTATAATGCCGTGTCGACGCGTCGGCATGCGGGGCTTTTTACGAGGTAATCATCATTGTCTGTTTGCAATTCTTAGGGCAAGCAGCTGATTTCGGGAGGGCGAAGATGTCTTTTGACAAACTTATTAAGAGCTATTCCAGACCGGTTGATGTGATGCCCGTTTCTATCTCCAGAGAGGGGACGCTGAAAAGCGCCATCAAGGCGATCCTTTTTGACGTGTATGGCACACTCTTTATAAGCGAAGCGGGCGACATAAGCGTGGCAAAAGAATGGGCCGATCGTAATATTACCGACATAACCGGTTTACTTGACAAGTATAACATTAATATCCCCTCGCATGTTCTGCTTAAAGAATTCTTCTCTGAAATTGAAAAAGGCAAGAAAAGATTGATGGAACAGGGGATAAATTATCCTGAGATCAGGATTGAAGAGATATGGAAAAAAGTGCTTGGTATTGAAGATATGGACAGGATCAAGGACTTCGCTGTCGAGTATGAACTTGTTGTTAATCCTGTATGCCCTATGCCCCATCTGGAAGAGATGCTAAATGGGTGCAGGGGGAAGCATATGCCTATGGGTGTGATCTCAAATGCCCAGTTTTACACGCCCTGTCTGTTTACTTCCTTGCTGGGCAATGATCTTACAGGGCTTGGGTTTATGGATGACCTTGTCTTGTTTTCATATGTTCTGGGTTATGGTAAGCCCTCTCTCGACATATTTGAGAAGGCTGCGGGAAGACTTGAGGAAATGGGAATAACGAGGAAGGATGCTCTATATGTTGGGAATGATATGCTGAAGGATATACTTCCCGCCATGACAGTCGGTTTTCAAACAGCCCTCTTCGCGGGTGATGGCAGATCTCTGAATCTGAGGTCGGGTGATAGAAGATGTAAAGATGTATCGCCTGACATTATCGTGACCGATCTTTTGCAGATACTGGAATATATCTGATACTGGGATTATTTCTGTAATCAGTAATATTTATGGATGGATTTACTTATCTAATCTGGTATAGAAAACGAACCGTGTCCATCCGGAGATGGATTTCCCGGAAGCTGGTACCGGATAATGACTATTCTGAGGTGTGGTAATGAAAAAAAACAGTTGGTTTGTTGTTGTATTTGCCGCAGTGTTCCTGATCCTTGCACTTATAATTTTTTTAAACAGGGACAATTTCTTTCCCGATGAGAAGATAGCCACAAGGGAAGAATCCAGAGTCGTTCCATATGCTTCAGAAGGGGATACAGGGTACGATGGAAAAAGCGTCAGAAAAAAAATAGTGCCTCCCAGTCCGAAAGAAAAAGCGCAGGAACCGTCCGTTGTCGAAGAAAGCAAAGGGGATCAACTGCAGGAAAGGGTGGAACAGTTTTTTGATTGCCTCGACAGACAAGACTATATAAGGGCCTACAAACTGGAGGATGGGACATATCGGCACTTTCTGGGACTTGTTTCGAAGCTCTCCGCACGCCCCCCCGTTGTGTCAGGTGAAATGAAGGATCTTTATGTACTGAGAAATAATATAGCGCACTTTTACAGGGTTATTGGGAAAAAGAATATATTGCTGACAAAGGATATTCTTTATAACGAGAAGAAAGATCTCGAACCTGTCATTGCAATGCTTTATGAATGGGGTTTGAGGGAAATAGAAAATAAAAGTGGAAAGATTGAAGCCAGTGTGAGCGATTTTTATGAATATGCCGCTTTCTTTCTGAACACTGTGTCAGGCAAAGCCTATCTGTTGAGGAGAACGTCCGGTGTAAGGATGCTGCTGACATACTACTCGATCCTCACGATTGACAGGGCAGACAAAGAAAACCTGAACCACTGCGGCGTGGACATTATCCCCCATGTGAACCTTCTGATTGACGATATCAGCAGATACAGCGGTCTGGATCACAAGGATAAATACCTTGAGAGATTAGACTTTATCAAGAAAAGCGCCGGAAATAGAATTTAGGGTCTGTCATGAACCGGGCTGGCAGAATTTGTTATTCTCTAAGACAGGATACCCTTGTGCCTTCTGTACCAGATGTTGGGAAACATTTTGTAGAGCAGTTTTGAAATGGGGCCTATGTACTCCTCGTTCCTTTTGTCAAGCTGGCATGCCTGTATGACATGTTCCCTTATCTCATCCCTGCTTGTCTCTTCGTGAAATATCTTGTAGGCGCAGTGGAACAGGGGACTGTACATATTTTTCTTTTCCAGGTATCTGTGCACGTTCTTTATCGTGTTTGGTCCTTCCGGAGTGCCATCTATCTTTTTCAGCGTTCTGATATCTGTTTCTATGGGATTGCCGTCAAATAATTGATAGAAATATTTGCCATATCGGTAGTTTTTGCTGGCCTCCGATGAGATCGTTACATACATGTCACCCACACCGGCCTGGCTGTAAAATGCCTGGAAACTTCCCCCCAGCAACTTTGACAGGGACCTTATTTCAACGCCGGATCTCGCGAATATGGTTCCGGGCAGGGAATTTCCCAGAGTCAGGCAGTCAGTAACCCCCTTCAGGTTTGCTACGATATTTTTCAAGGCGCCACATGCCTCAATGCCAGCAGTATCAAAATTGTAATAAGAAGTTAACTCCCTGCGATTCAGCCTGAGAAAGTTAAGATTAAAAGTCTTTGCCGTGTCCTTATTTCCCGCCACAGTTAAGCATACTGGTCTACCCGTCGCTATATCTATATCGAAGAATGGCCCCCCGATACAGATAACATCAAATTTGTGTTTGAGGTCGAAAAGATGGTTTTTTATCATCTGAGATGGCGTTATAAGCTCGCCGGTCGTTTCGTTCGAAGACAGACCCTTTATCGGAGATACAAGGTATGTCCGCCCCGTTTTCTTCGCTATCAGGGGTTTTATCTGGCTCAGCAGCTCCCGGAGCCTGTTCATGGTTATCGAAAGTATGATAAAGTCATTTTCTTCAACAACCTTTTCCAGGTCATTTGTTGCAGTGACGTTCGGCAACCTGGGAACGTTTTCCATGCCACCAAGCATTCCTGCAAGATCATCCGTCAGGTGTCTGGGGTTTAAATGGGTTTGATTGATCTCTCTGCATATCTCAGCGTCGTGATAATATATGGTTATATCTTTTCCGTCGCGTCCGAACTTGTAGGCAAAGGAAGTCCCGAGCCTTCCGGGTCCGATGATTGCTATCCTGGATGGATCCAGATTTTTCATTTTCTCAAAAACCTTTAGTCCCCTGTTTTTATTTCAGGTCTTCGTGGCGGTCCCGACAAGTCGAGATTGTAGACTCATCTTCTCAGGATAGTAGGATAACAGAATTTTGTCAACAGTCGAAATGAATTGTTCTCTATATCGGCCATTACCATAAATAAAAACATGGGGTCCTGAACTTCGTTATTGACAACATGAGGTTCGGGAAGTATAAACCAGAGAATATGCGTTAGGAGCATCCATCTGATGATCACCTTTAAAAACGTGAATAAGTGGTTCGGAAAGCTTCACGTCCTTAATGATATCAATTTTCATGTAGACACTGGAGAAGTGGTTGTCGTATGCGGTCCGAGCGGATCGGGAAAGAGCACCCTCATCAGATGTATAAACAAGTTGGAACCAGTACAGAATGGTGAGATTGTTGTTGACAGCATACCCATACATGACCGCCGGATAAACCTCACCCATTTAAGAGCTGAGATAGGATTTGTCTTCCAGCAGTTTAACCTGTATCCTCACATGACTGCCCTCCAGAATATCACACTTGCTCCCATCAATGTCAGGAAGACCAGTCCGGAAGAAGCGGAGAAGCTTGGTCTTCAACAGTTGGAAAGAGTGGGCATCCGTGAAAAGGCCTATTCATATCCTGCTCAGTTGTCCGGGGGTCAGCAGCAGCGTGTGGCCATTGCGCGCGGTCTTGCCATGCAGCCCAAAATCATGCTCTTTGATGAGCCCACGTCGGCCCTGGATCCGGAGATGATAAACGAGGTGTTGGATGTCATGCGCAACCTGGCGCGCGAGGGTATGACAATGATAGTGGTTACACATGAAATGGGATTTGCCCGCGAGGTTGCCGACAGGGTCGTCTTTATGGATGAGGGACAGATAATTGAAGAGGCAACACCGGACGATTTCTTTTATCGTCCGCAGAATGAACGCACAAAGCTTTTTTTGAGTAAGATTCTAAAGCATTAACGGGCGGGTGTGTCCCTCCAATGGTAAGTATCAGTATCGTGGCGGGGGCGTGTTTTCTTAAACTATTTGTAACTATTCAGCACAATGTTCTTTCACATCCATAAATGTTGGGCACTTTCCCTGAAACAGCAGGCGCAAGGCATCGGACGCAGTAACGCCTTGTTTTCTGCACGTTGACAGA
>JAFDBG010000063.1 GCA_019313385.1 Deltaproteobacteria bacterium
GTAATGATTTCATAGGGTTGCTGCAATATCCGGAGTTTTTTCTGAAATTTTTTAAAAACAGCTCCTTCTAACAACCCAAATATCCATATATATTTTTAGGCGGTGGATTTTGGGATTTTAGCGTGAAGAAACAAATCCTCGTTGTGGAAGATGAACAGGTTATCGCCATGGATATCCATAACAGACTGCAGGGGATGGGTTGTGGAGTTGCAGCCATTGCCTCTTCCGGGGAGGAGGCTGTCAGGAAAACGGCGGAACTGCGCCCGGATCTGGTCTTGATGGACATAAATCTGGGGAAGGGTATAGACGGCATAGAGACCGCAAACCGGATTCATGCCAAATACAATATACCGGTAATATATGTCTCCTCCAACATCGCCGAAGACAGGATGGAACAGATAAAAGCGACAAACCCGTTTGGTTTTATCATCAAGCCTTTTGAAGACCGGGAGCTGCGCATTACCATGGAAATGGCCCTCTACAGGCACAAAATGGAAGAAAAGCTGCGGCAAGATGAAGAAAAGTACCGCACCATCCTGGAAAATATTGAGGAGGCATATTTTGAGGTTGATCTTGCCGGAAATTTCACATTTTTCAATGACGCGCTGTGCAGGTTATCCGGACTGTCAAGAAACGAACTGCTGGGGATGAACAACCTGCAATATGCCAAACCCGAAACCGCGAAGAAAATGTATGAGATATTCAGCGAGGTATACCGGACGGGAAACCCTGCAAAAGCAGAGGACTATGAGATTATCAGAATGGATGGAGTCGAAAAAAGCGTCGCCCTGTCCGCATCCCTTACGAAAGATTCATCCGGCAATCCCACAGGGTTTCGCGGAATTGTCAGGGATGTTACCGAGCGCAAGCTCGCCGGAGAGACCGTGCGCAAAAGCGAGGAGAGATATCGCTCGCTATTCGAAAACAATCCCATTGAAACGATGATCGTGGACAACAGGGGAACAATAACGGGATATAATCATGAAAAGATAAAATCGGGCGGCAGGATGCCTCGTACCGGAGACATTATGTACAGGGATTACGCGGGAAAGCACAGGAATAATATGTACTCCAAACTTATGGAGTGCATAGGGTCGGGTGTATCAAAGGAGTTTCCCGATGAACAGTACGGCGATAAATTTCTTTACATAAAGATATCCCCCTTCCCCGAAGGAGCAATCATAACATCAATAGATATCACTGACCGCAAAAAGGTGGAGGAAAGACTTTCTCATCTGGCCACCCATGATCCACTCACCGGACTATCCAACCGGATATTGTTTGACAACCGCCTATCGCTTGAGCTGGCCCACGCACAGCGCAGCGGCAAAAAGCTGGCTGTAATGCTGCTCGACCTGGATAATTTCAAGGACATAAACGATTCGTGGGGGCATGACGTGGGGGACGAGGTATTAAAGACTATCGGCAGGCGTCTCCCGAAGCTCCTGCGCAGGAGTGACTCAATCGCCCGAATGGGGGGAGATGAATTTCTGATACTGCTGCCGGAAATAGAGGAGGCGGAAGACGCTCGTATACTTGCCCTGAAGATACTGGATGCCTTCAAGAAACCTTTTGCTGTGGGTGCAGGAGAACTCTATACAACCACCAGTATAGGTATTGCCATTTATCCTGATGATGGCATCGCCCCCGACATGTTGATGAAGAAGGCCGATATGGCCATGTACAGCGTGAAAACGCGGGGACGCAACGATTGCAGGCGGTATGCTCCAAGCATGTCTCCTGATGTTCATCGAAAAGATATATTGACAATGTAATGAATTTAAACTACAAAATCCCCCCCAAACCGACTGGTGCAAGACCTGATCATCGGGGCTTTCACCAGATTTAGTACGCGTTCAGGAGAATAAAAGTGAATGAAGCTTTGGCCGTAACATCAGCAGATATTGGAAGACATTTTCACGGAAACGTACTCGATATGATACTGGACTCAGGACCCATGGTCCAATTTGTGCTTCTATTGCTCCTTTTCTTTTCCGTGGTCTCCTGGGCGATTATCCTGATGAAATACAGGATTATTAAAAGGTCCAGAAAAGAAAACGACATGTTTCTGGACAGATATATTAAAATCAATAAATTGTCGGATGTTTTTCCCGAATCGAAAAAATTCAGATATTCTCAGATTGCGGAGGTATTCAGGGCGGGCTACACCGAACTTGTCAAGGTCGCCGGAATCAGGAAGGAAGCTTCTTCAGATGCAGATTCCGAAGCCTCATGGCCGCCGGAGATTAGAGGACTGGATAACATTGAAAGGGCCATGAACAGGGCTTGCGATTCCGAAATGACAAAACTGGAAAGCTCCCTGGGATTTCTCGCTACCACGGGAAGTTCGTGTCCTTTCATAGGGCTTTTCGGAACTGTTTGGGGTATAATGAACGCTTTCAAGGGCATTGGGGTGAAGGGTTCCGCCACACTGGCGGTAGTCGCTCCTGGAATATCGGAAGCGCTGATCGCCACCGCTGCCGGTCTGGCAGCGGCTATACCCGCGGTTATTTTCTATAATTACTATGCAAATCAGGTAAAAACCATGGCTGTGGAAACAGACAGTTTCTCTTCGGAATTTCTCAACATAGTAGAAAGGTATTACACAAAGAGCATCCACAAATGAGATATTCAAGAAATCGAAGAAGCGCCGCCTCGCGGCCCATATCAGATATCAATATCACGCCCCTTGTCGACGTTATACTGGTTCTGTTGATAATTTTTATGGTTACCGCCCCTATGCTGCAGATGGGGATAGACGTCAACCTTCCCCGGGTAAAGGCCAAAACCGTGGATGTCGGCGAGGAAAAGCTCATATTGACAATAAACAACGGGGAAGAGATATTTATAAACAAATACAAGACATCCATAACAGGTCTGAAGGCCAAGCTGGAAAGCATTTTCTCCTCCAGAATAGACAGGGAAATATTTATGCGCGCAGATAAAGAGGTCCCTTACGGGTTTGTTGTTCGTGTTATGTCTGAGGTGCGAAAGGCCGGCGTAGACAAATTGGGAATGATTACAGAATCCCCGAAGGAATAGACATGACTTTTTTATCGGAGGCGCTGGAGAGGAATCACAGCGACACCACGGGTTTGAACAACATGGTCGTGCTCTCTTTTCTACTCCATGCCCTCATCCTTTCAATTATATTCTTTTCCCCATCTCTGCCAAGCCCCAGATGGACATTCGGACCATCATATACCGTGGATCTGGTAAGTCTTCCTTCAAGTTCCGTGGAGATCAGATCTTCCGAGGCGACCTCCAGGGAAGTAGTCGGATTGAATCGCAGAAGCAACTCAATGGTAATGAAAAAAGAAGTTGAAAAGAGCCTGAATGCCCCCGTCCGGAAAACGGAGATCCACAGGAAAACCACATCTGGAAATGTCGATACAGCGATAGAGGGCATAAAAAAGAAGGTTGCATCGGCCGCTGAAGCTTACCATCCGGCAGCCTCTCGCGGAAATTCCGAGATGAATATGAGGATGAAGGTGTATTACTCTGTTGTCTGGTCCATGATAAAAGAAAAATGGGCTCTGCCCGAAGGTATACTGCCCGACGACAACCTTGAAGCAATCATAGAGGCGAAGATTTTGAGAAACGGCAGTGTGTCCCATCTGAGTTTCGAAAAGAATTCCGGCAACAGGTATTTTGATGAATCCGCCATAAAGGCAATCAAGAAAGCGGGACCATTCCCTCCTCTCCCCGAATGGCTGGACAAGAGATACATTGATCTTGGAATAAGATTTTACTCATCTGAACTCTAGGGATCAGGGGTCTACGATCCACCCCGCAATTCCAGAGGAGTTCCGAAAGCCAACAACTGTTTTGGATTGTAAGAGAGATAATGCGTAAAATAACAGGTTTTCTCATTTTTTTGCTGGTTTTCTGGTGCAGTTCCACGGCCTGCGGAAAGGTGTATATAGACATAAACTCTCCCGCGTTTCAAAAGTTCCCGGTGGCGATACCGGAATTCAAAAACCTGGGAAACGCAGGGGACGAGGATAATCTATCCGAATGGTTTGCGGATCAATTGTCCCGGTTCCTGAAAATTACAGGGTTCTTCAAGATAATCGACAAAGGCGCCTTTCTCGAAAATCAAGACAGCTCTGGAATAACCGCCGGAGAAATCGACTTCTCCAACTGGTCCAGTATCGGCTCTGACTTCCTGGTAAAGGGAGGGTTTGGTTACGATGGCAAAAACCTTGCCGTGGAGTTTCGCCTCTTTGATGCCATTGATGGAAAACTTATTGCAGGCAAAAAATACTGGGGGAAACCGGAAGAAAAAAAGGCCATGGTTCTCAAATTTGCAGACGAGATACTGATGGCACTCACCGGCGGGGCCGGCGTCTTCGATACAAAGATAGCCTTCGTCGGAAAAAAGGATAACAGCTCTGAGATATATATGATAAATTTCGATGGATCTGATCCCCTCAAGGTAACCGCCTTTAATTCTCTGACACTTCTGCCCCATTGGTCGCCGGACGGGTCAAAGATATCCTTTACCTCATATAAAGATGGAAACCCCGATTGCTACGCCATAAGCCCGGCAAGTGGAACGACAAGGAAAATATCCTCTTTCAGGGGACTGAATCTGCCCGCCTCCTGGTCCTCTGATGGCAAGAAAATTCTGCTTGTCCTCAGCAAGGATGGAAACGAAAATATCTATGTCAAACATCTCGATAGCGGCAACCTTCAGAGCCTGACAAATGACCGGGCCATAGATGTTTCTCCAACGTGGTCTCCCGACGGACGGAAGATAGCTTTCGTATCGAACCGCTCCGGATCTCCTCAGATATTTGTTATGGATTCGGAAGGAAAAACCGTAAGAAGATTGACCTTCGAGGGTTCCTACAACTCATCACCCTGCTGGTCTCCGGATGGAACCAGAATAGCTTATGAGGGATCGTCAAACGGCGGCTTCCAGATATTTTCCATTGGAGAAAACGGGGACAATATCATGCAGCTTACCTTCGAAGCGGGGGGAGGAGAATCGCCTTCCTGGTCGCCGGATGGAAGGTATCTGGCTTTTTCTTCGAAGAGGGCCGGCCGGGAAAGGATATGTGTGATAAACTCCAATGGATTGAATCTGAGAGTGCTGCCCGGCATAAAGGGAGTGGAATCATTCAAGAGCCCCTCGTGGTCCCGGCACCTAAATTTATATTGAATTTACAATCGTTTTATGTTCTAAAAAGACAGACCTATCTAAACTTTTTGAAGGAGGAGTGTCCAATGAGAAAAAATTTGATTACAGTAATACTTGTGTTTGTATGTAGTTTCTCTCTGATCTTCGTCGCAGGATGTGCCAAAAAGGAAGTGGTTAAGAGCGAGGTAGAATTGACACAGGCACAGCCGTCGGCAGAGGAAACTGCTCAGCAGGCCCAGGCAAAGAAGGAAGCGGACTTGAGAGAACAGGCATTAAAGGAGCAAGCCCTGAAAGAAAAGACACTGGCGGAAGCCGCCGCATTCCAGGATATACATTTTTCATTCGACAATTATGATCTCAAGCCGGAAGCCAGAGTGCTGTTGGGAGAACTCGCGGACTGGCTGTTGGAACACGGGGGTTTTGAAGTGACTATCGAGGGCCACTGCGACAGCAGGGGAACGGCGGTATACAACCTGGCCCTGGGAGAAAGACGTGCAGACGTAGCAAAAGCCTACCTCGTGAATCTGGGTGTCGCCAATACACAGATAACCACTATAAGCTATGGTGAGGAACTGCCTGCGGATCCCAGGAATTGTGAAGAGGCGTGGATAAAAAACAGGAGAGATCACTTCATTGTATTCCCCAATAAACAGTAATTGCAAAGGGGTGTCCTCTTGAAAAATTTCCTGATCCTTTCCCTGATCTTGATATTCACATGCACCGGGTGTGCAACAAAGGAAGACCTTCGGCGGTCTGAAGGGCTTTTCGGGATGAAACTGGCTACCCTTCAAAAAGATCTTTCAAAACTCCAGGAGGCTACCGGGGAAAACAGCGAATTTATAAAATCGGCAAGAAAGAGCCAGGCGGACATCGGTGCGGATGTAATAGACCTGAGGAACAGCATTCAAAAACTGCGGGGAGCGACGGAAAGCCTGAAGGTAACGGTAGAAACTCTTGAATCAAAAAAGAAGCTGGAAAATCTAAACGGCACTTTGGTCGATATCTCTAACCGATTGGCATACCTTGAAAGCTATCTAAGTATCGACAAGGGGGGGGGCAAAAAAGAAAATAGCGGGAAAGAGAGCCCCACCCCGATTAAGAATGGGGGAGCAACGGGCAGGGAGGAAGCCTATTCCAATGCCTACAGTATATTCAAAACCGGAGAATATGGTCTGGCGAAAGAAGCGTTTCGGAAGTTCCTGAAATCCTTCCCCGACACAGAATATTCAGATAATGCGCAATTCTGGATCGGGGAGTGTGACTATTTCGAGGGAAAATACGAAGAGGCAATCGTGGAATACGAAGGGGTGATCCAGAATTACCCCAAGGGGAACAAGGTCCCCAATACCTTTTTAAAACAGGCTCTCTCTTTTTTGAAACTCGGCGATAAATCCAGCGCCAAGCTTTTGCTGCAGAGAGTTATTAAAGATTATCCGAACACAACACCCGCAAGGATAGCGAGGAAAAAACTGATCGATATCAAATAGTTTGCCTGACGTTTGGCGCTGCTTGTGCAATCGCGCCAAATGTCAGTGCCGGTCTATGAGAACAGGGACAATGCCGGAAGGCGTTCGGAGGTCAAAAGTTGCAGTGCTTTCATCGGGTGAGATTTCTATATCGAGATAGCGTATATTTATACTTGCCCTTCCAGGTTCTCCCACTTTCATGTCTATCCTTCCGGGATATGGCATCCCATCAATAACAACGGGGTCCCTGAATGTCGCCTTGTAGATAACCCTGCCATCATCAATCTCTTCAATCTTTGCCAATGTATAGTCATTAGGGTTTACCCAGAGTGACCGCTTCCTCTTCCCGGATCTGATATCCACACGGTAGAATTTCCCTTCCACATATTCCGAAAGGTTCCCCTCCATTATTTGCGGAGGTAATCCGGCAAGTATCGAAACCATGTCACCAGGGGAAAGAAGTACCTTGAGAAACAAAGAAAGATTTTCTTTTGTCGCTTTGCCCACATAGAACTTCCCCTCCCCAGGGAGAAACACCTTGAGAGATTCCTCGTTTGCTGAAAGGAAAAAGTCCGCCGGGCCAAAGACCGGCATCGTTTCTATGCGAAGGCAGAAAGGAGCCTTCAGCAGGAGCGCTATCTTCCCTGAATATCTTCCTTCAGAAGAATTCAGCGTGATGTTAGCCGTGGCCCTTATTATATCGCCACTGGCCGGCATAGTAATCTTTCCGAGAATATCTTCAGGAACCGCTATCTGGCCTTTTGTAAACTCTGGAATCTTCCCGGAAATACATCCTGAAACCATAAGGAGAACGAGACAAATTAGTATAAATTTAGTTTTATTCACCGGGTATCCTTATGTTTTTTATCTTTTCCTTCAGATCATTGTTCTCCGGGTTAAGGCCCAGCGCCCGTTTATATGCCTTCAGCGCTTTCTCCATCTGACCGTCCTTTTCGTAGGCATCGCCAAGGTGACCGGCAATTGTGGGGTCTTCCGGTAAAAGATCCCCCGCTTTTTTCAGATAATCTATCGCCAGCTTTACTCTGTTTTGCCGGAAGTAAACCCAACCAAGACTATCCATAATATAACCGTTATCCGGTTTCAGGCGAATGGCTTTTTTGATCAGTTCTTCGGCCTCATCAAGCCTGATGCCCCTCTCCGCATAACTGTAACCGATGAAGTTAATCGCGTCAGCGTTATCAGGATCAAGCTTGAGTACGGCCTTCATTTCTCTTATACTCTCCTGATGTTTGTTTCCCTTGCCATACATAATGCCCAATCTGTAGTGCAAATCTATATCCTGTGGCGAGAGGGAAAGGGCTTTTTCCAAAATATCCTCTGCATCCTCGAACCTGTCTCCTTCCTCGTAAAGGGCGGCAATAAATCTGTAGAATTCAAGATCTTTGCTGCCCTTGTCTATCTCTCTTTTGATCAATTCTATCGCTTCTCCGGCATGATCTTCTTTCTTCAGGATAAATCCCATCCTGATGCGGGCAGATGTGTACAGGTTTGATTCCTCAGGTATGATCTCAAGTTCCTTCATTGCATCTGCGTACTGTCCCTTCTCTTCGTACGCGCCAGCGAGAAAATAGACTGCCTGGTAATTATCAGGCCGTGATTCAAGCGCTGTAAGAAATTCCCCTATGGCCTTATTGTATTCTTTACCACCGAAGAAATATGAAAGCCCCAGTGAAAAATGTACATCGGCAAGAGAATTGTCCAGATCCAATATCTTCCCAAATTCTTCGGCGGCTGCATTATATTTTTTTAATTTTAATAAAAGATTTCCCAGTTCAAATCTTATCTCATTGTTGAATGGATCAGTCTGGAGGAAATCTCTATAAATCTCCATGGCTTTGTCATTTTTATTCTGAGACCTGTACAGCATTCCCAGATCTATCAATGCCGGCCTGAATGTTGGTTTTATATCCAGTGCCTTTTGGAGCCATATCTCAGTTTCATCATAATTCTCCATTGCGGCATATGCCTTGGCAAGGTAGTAGCTACCCATAAGGTTCAGGGGATCAAGCTTGAGAAGATCGCTAAGCGCCCTTATTGCGTTTTCATAATCCTTGTTTTCGCGGTAGAACAGGCTGAGAAAGAGGTACGCCTCCAGTTTTTCAGGATCTATATCAATAACCCTGTTGTATTCATTTATGGCGTCTTCGTATCTTTTGAGATTGCCGTACAGACCTCCCAGCAGGATATGGGAGTCAATATATACCGGGTCGCGCGTGACAGACTTCTCCAATAACCTGACTGCTGTATCAATCTCTCCCTTTTTTATGTAAAGTGCGGCAAGTTCATTCATGAGATAGGAAGATTCGGGTTCAAACCGAAGGGCGCTCTTATATTCACCAATAGCACTGTCAATCTCTCCACTAAGATCAAAGAGCACCCCGAGAGAATAGTGGTAATACCCACCACCATTTGGCAGAACGTCTTCCACCTGTTCCTGCGAACCGGCCTGTTTCTCATGCAGGGGATGATATACACATGCTGTTAGAACAGAGAAAAGAATGGCGATGATTATAATGGAGGCATTTCTCATGTTGTTTGAGGTTTTCATATTTTATTTTTGATACAGACGTAAATAGTCAGTTTTCTTAGCTCAAAACAACTTTGGGGATACTTTGATCGTCTGGATTTAAATTCTTCCCTTGCAAGCATCCTAACCCTTACTGAACCAGATCGGATAATGGCACAATGTGTATCTTCCTGTTCCGGAAGACGGGCAGTGCTTCTCTGATTGCCTGGATTGTACTTTCATGTGGATGCCCAATAATTACCATTGTTTTCCAGCTATCCTGTCTCTCGGCAATACGATTTAATATATCGAGCGTTTCTTCAAGATCATGGCCATTATCAAGAAAGATATCTCTTCCAACGTGCCGTAATCCTATTTTCTCAGCAACCTGTATTCCCTTTGAGTTCTTCGTTGTCAGGCTGTCCAGGAAAAAAAGTCCTTTTTTCTTCAGTTGATCCAGGACTATTTCTACCTTCTCTCCATCCTCCATAAATTTGGACCCCATATGATTATTGACGCCTGATATATGGGGAACGTCCATGATATCTTCTTCCAGTTGATCTATTATCTCATCCCTGTTCATCTGCAGAAAAAGTGCTCCACTGCCCGGGCCAAGGCGCTTCTCGGGATAACCATTGGGTTCCATAGGCAGGTGCAGGATTACCTCCCTTCCCGCCTTGTTTGCCCTCTCGGCAACCAATACAGAAAAGGAAAGATGAGGAAGAATGGAAACCGCTATGGGTGCCTCTATCTGAAGGATTTCATCCAAGACCAGTAGATCATATCCCATATCGTCAATAACAACGGCTACCCTGTTTTCCGTCTCAGCCGCAGCTTCTCTGTCTGCCTGCACCGTGTTCCTGTGTTCCGCCGGTTTCCCGGATTTTACGCTTTCATGTTTAGTGCTATTCCTCGCGACAACCTTTTTAACCGAAACCTCCCTGTGCGGAACCTGTGCGGTTTCAATGCCTGCCCAGCGATACAGTAAACATCCCGCGAATACCAAGGCGGCAGACAGAACAAACATGCATATCCAGTTTCTAAAAGAGCTTCCCTTCAAATGAACAACCCTTCTCTTTGACTTTTTTAAAATATATTGCCTAAGTTTTTCACCCTGATATCATACAGACACCCGACAAACTGCTCTCGAGCAGAAACCGTTCTGGTCAGTGACTTTCCATCATCTCATATCTTCTTGAAAATATTCCAGCTCCTCAAAAGATCTATAGCGCTTTTTAGCTGATTATCCATCCTTAGAGCTTCCATCTCTTTATCGGCATTGTCGTCTCTTGCCTCCTCTTTTTCGCCTTCTATGTGTCCCTCCAGATCTTTTTCCCTAAGTTGCTTGGGCTTGCCTTCATCAACGACAGCAGCAACAGGTTTTGCATATTCAACAACAATGTCAGGTATAATTCCCTTGGCCTGAATGGACTCCCCCGCAGGCGTATAATATCTTGCGATTGTCAGCTTGAGCGCAGAGCCATCCTTCGTGGGAACAATGGTTTGTACCGATCCCTTTCCAAAGGTCTGAGTGCCCAACAGTATAGCCCTTTCGTTGTCGTGAAGGGCTCCTGATACAATTTCCGCCGCGCTGGCGGTTCCACCGTTGATCAAGATAACTATGGGACATTCCGGTTCATCGCCATTGTCCCCGGCTTCGTATGCCTTTTCGCTGCTTTTTATTCTTCCCCTCGACGATACAATTGTCCCCGCTTTGAGAAATGCATCCGACACTTTTACCGACTGGTCCAAAAGTCCACCCGGATTATTTCTTAAGTCCAGAACAAGTCCCTTCAGGGAAATATCTTCCGCATTGATCTCTTTTAGAGCTTCATCAAGTTCATCTGCGGTTGTTTCCTGAAAGTTCGAAATCCTGATGTAACCTATATTCCCGGAATATGTGCTGTATTTTACACTCTTTATCTCTATAATGTCCCTTACTATGTCAAAGTCTATCGGATCAGCTTCATCCTCACGAATGATTGTTATGGTTACTTTTGTCCCCTTCTTGCCACGGAGCCTGTGTACTGCGTCCATTACGGTGAGCCCTTTTGCTGTAT
>JAFDBG010000116.1 GCA_019313385.1 Deltaproteobacteria bacterium
TACTACGGCTAAGGTGCCCCGTTGTTCGAAATGCAAATCCACCCATGCCCGGATGGATGCTTTCACTGCAGTAGGAGGGATATTAGGCGGTCTGGCTGGACTGGCTTCATGTGTGTCCGTTGTTAACGCAAATGAAGATGACTGGTTTGTAGGATTGATAGCCCTTGGCATTTTCGCTGCTGTTGGGGCAGGAATTGGTTATGGAATCGGCCGGATGATATCTCCAAAAGGAATAAAGCCCGAGTCTCATAAAACCAAATTTTCCAGCATACAAGAGTTATTGGCTGAAGGCTGGGAATTTGGAGATAAGCCGCCAGAAGATAATTGAAATGACGGAAAATAATCATGAATTTGTTGGCAACTTTAAGACAATTGAAGTACCCGAGAGAATTCAGAATTAATCCTCCTGTCTGGCCGCCGGACTTGCTGAGTATCCTGGAAAAATCGCCTCAGCCTTCGGCATCAGAGCAAGGAGTCATACCGCCAGATCATACAGAAGATCATCAGGTGGATAGCGAACGAATGCGATTCCTGGCCGACGTAGGAACAAGCCTGTGGCGGTTGCGGCAAAAGATGTTGCATCCAGGCACCGACCGACCCCTTGAGGAGATGCGCCGAGCCTATCGGCATCTTGAATCCATGTGGGATGCCTTTACCCAAGCGAATATCGAAATTCAAGACCATACAAATGAGCTTTTCGACTCGGGGATGTCGCTCAAGGCCATTACGTTCCAGCCAATGGCGGGGATCGCACGCGAGATGGTGATTGAAACGATCAAGCCCAGTATCTACTTTAAGGACAAAGCGATACAGATAGGCGAGGTCATCGTTGGGACGCCAGAGACGCCGAAGGACATGCAGGAAAGCAAAACACGAAGACCTAAAGATTAGAAAGAAAACTGAAGGAGGACAGACAAATGCACAGAACAACAATTGATTTCGGGATAGACCTTGGTACAACCAACAGTGTGGTCTCACTGGTAAAGGGAACACAGATTGAGGTTTTCAAGGACGACGAAGGGTTTGAATACACTCCGTCAGCAGTATGGATCGACAAGAAGAATCGGCTTCACGTTGGTCGGCGGGCCAAAGAGCGTCTGGAGACTGATTCTGACAATGCATACTCTGAGTTCAAACTCCAAATGGGAACCAAATCAGAATTCATGTTTGCCAGGAATGGGCGGAGGATGAAGCCTGAATATCTTTCGGCTGAAGTGCTCAAATCTCTCAAGGCCATCGTAAAAAAGCGGACAGACGAAGACATCCAGGCGGCAGTAATAACCGTACCAGCAGCATTTGAGCTGCCACAATGCGAGGCTACCAACAAGGCAGGGCAACTGGCGGGATTTGCCACCAGCCCTCTGCTCCAGGAGCCGGTTGCGGCTGCACTGGCCTATGGATTTCAGAGTGAGAGCGACAAGGTTTTCTGGTTGGTCTATGATTTTGGTGGTGGAACCTTCGATGCCGCAGTAATACAAGTCCGTGACGGCGTGATCCAGATCGTGAACCACGGTGGTGACAACCACCTGGGCGGCAAATTGATTGACTGGGAAATCGTCGAGCAGTTGCTGATTCCTGCTGTGACAAAAGAATATCCACTGAAGGATTTTCGTCGGGGCAATCCAAAGTGGAGAGATGCCATGGCGAAACTAAAGCATCAGGCAGAAACGGCAAAGATAAGGGTCGCGAACGACGATTCAGCAGAGATCAGCTTTGATTTTCTATGCCAGGACGATCAAGGAAACCCAGTGGCATTTGATTATGAACTGAAGAAGACCGAAGTGGAAAGACTGGCTGAACCTTACATTCTTCGTTCAATCAACATCTGTAAGAAAGTACTATCTGAAAAGCACCTGGTGTCCGGCAACATAGAAAAGGTGCTCTTGGTGGGCGGACCGACTCTCATGCCCTGCCTCAGAAAACGCCTTGCAGCTCTCAATGAGGGCCTGGGTATTTCGCTTGAGTTCAACGTGGATCCGCTTACGGTGGTGGGGTGTGGTGCGGCGATCTTCGCAGGAACACAGCGCGTTGAAGGTATTGTGCCGCAACCCGTGTCGCAGGGTCAATACTCTATCGAACTTGAATACAAACCAGTAGGAACTGATACTGAACCACTGATAGGGGGCAAAGTTTTGGCGTCTAATGGCGAGAATTTCTCCGGTTTTACTGTCGAATTCGTAAATCTTGAGGCACACCCGCCATGGCGCAGCGGGAAAATCGAAGTCGCGCCTGACGGTTTTTTTGTGACGAACCTGCGGGCAGAGAAAGGACAGAATACGTTCTTCATTGAACTTTGTGGCACAACCGGAACCAAATGCGAGACTGTACCAGACCGTTTAACCTACACCATTGGATTGACTATCACCGACCAGCCGCTGATCCATTCTGTAGGTATTGCGTTAGCTGACAACGAGGTAGCAATATTCTTTGAGAAAGGCAAACCCCTGCCCGCACGGTGGCGAGAAATCCGTAAGACCGCTTTCGAAGTTCGGCAAGGTCAGGGTGGAAATCTGTTCAAGATCCCCCTGGTTGAAGGTGAGAACAAACGAGCCGACCGTAACAGGGAGATTGGGTCCTTAGTAATTCCGGCCAGTCAGATCAAGCGCGACGTGCCTGCTGGAAGCGAGGTCGAAATCACTATTCAAATAGATCAATCGCGCATCGTGCGGACAAATGCTTATATCCCTATCCTCGATGAAGAATACGAGGAAGTTATCAAGTATGATTATGAGCCACCGAGTCCCGAGAAACTGAAAAAGGAAATCCAGTGCGAGAAGAACCGCCTGGATGAGGCACGAAAAAAGGCGCAGACGATTGGAGACTTGAAGGGGCAGGAACTGCTTCAGCGGATAGACAGGGAAAGGATGGAACATGAATTGGATGCCTCGCTTGCCGCGTCCCGCGTGGAAGCTGATGCTGCTGACAAGTGTGACAAACGATTGCTGGATCTGAGGCTAGCTGTCGATGAATTGGAGGAGGTGCTGGAATGGCCAGCATTGTTGGCGGAGGCGGAGGAGGAAATCAGGGTCACGAAGGAGGTTATACAGGAGCATGGAAACAGTGGCGACAAAGAAAAAATGAAGACTTTGGAAAAAGAAACTCGCCAGGCAATGGAAATACGCGATGCCGACTTTCTGCGGCGCAAGATTGACCAACTTTCAGGGTTACGCATTGACGTGCTAAGAGAGCAG
>JAFDBG010000008.1 GCA_019313385.1 Deltaproteobacteria bacterium
GCAGGATGAGCTACCTTCAGGGCAATCGCATGCGGGTTCAGAAAGTCATATACCCATCCGGTGAACATAGTCGCCTCCATTGCACCTATCCAGGGTCCCGGAAGTCCCTTCACCCATACTCCAAGTGACTCCCTCTTTAACAAGAACGTCATTTTGAATGTTGCCAACGTTATAGGCCGCGAAAGGCAAGAGTCTCCTTATCAAAACTGTCTCTCTCGTTCTTGCCATATCCCGCGAAGATTTCCTTGAATTCCTTCAACTGATAAAAGCAGGAAAACGGATAGAAGGATATATCGACCTTCCCCCCGTTAAAGAATGGTTTGGCCTCTACCAGAATCACAGACAAGTCTATAAAGGAGTGACAGATATACTTCGTCAATTGAACGATGAAACGGCAAAACTTGTAGACTTTTATGAAGATACACTTTCCGGTTTCCATATGCTCAAGCAGTTCACCACTTTAGAATGGAACGACATGCTAAGTGACCTCACCCCGGAAGGCAAAAGGGGGTTATTAGATACAACAAACAGCAGAGCAAAAGAGCTCAATGATTTTATCGTAAACGATGCCATAAACGATGAAGAAGGTTTTGAGGAGCTGAGCGAATAGGTAAATATCCGTTTAAAAAAATGGGGGTGTCGTTAAAATACACAAACGATGGAGTGATTATTATGCCAATGAGACAATAACGGTACAAGTGTCGACACAACCGATATAGCAACCAGACAGACATACTGATATGCTCATATTCAAGATTGGTAAGAGGACTGCCGATTGTGAGTATTAGAATGATCCTTTAGGGACAAGAAGGAAAGCGATCTACATCGAGGAATATCTTGAAAAATAATTAGGGGGTAAGCCAAGAATGCAAAAAATAAGTGCAAAAACTGTTTTTCTTTCTGTTATCGACAATCTGGCAACGTCGGTAAACTTTGATGGTTTCAGATGGTAAACAATATTTGATGGCACACTTTCCATTTGACATAATATTGATGGTGTCGTAAAAAGTTCCAGAATCGTTATACCGGGCTTGATCCGGTATCCAGAAGCTGTTGAATTTACTGGATTCCGGCTTCCGCCGGAATAACGAAAAATGGCGTTTTCTGACTTTTTACAAATGCGTCAATATTGAGTATTCGATAGTTCACTTAACCATATACGTCTTATACCTTTCAGTCGATAGTGATTATCATTGCGGAGGAACTTCAGATGAAAGATGAATTAAGGAATAATTTTGAACCGGTTGAAGATGTGTCCACCTCAAACCAGAAAATCAAGGAACTGGAACCGTCTGAATCAGAGCACAAATGGGCACAGGGAGCGTTAACCAAGAGTGAAGAGAAATTCCGCAAAGCCTTTTATATCAGTCCAGATTCCATAAGCATTACCCGTCTCGAAGACGGCATGTATGTCTCAATTAATCCCGAGTTTACCAGGATTTTGGGATATACCGAAGAGGAGATCATCGAAAAGACCTCCATAGAATACAACATCTGGGACAATATTGAGGACAGGCAAAGACTGGTAGACGGATTGAAAAAGGACGGGGAAGTCAATAACCTTGAAGCCGCCCTTAGAGCAAAAGTCGGCGATATCGTACAAGGGTTAATGTCAGCCTCTATAATTGACCTCGATGGTGTTCCCCATATTCTCAGTATTACCCGTGATATTACCGCCCGCAAGCGGGCGAAGTCAGAACGAGAGGATGCTCTTGGGGCGTTGCGGGAGAGCGAAGAAAAATATCGCTTTTTGGTGGAACAGATGAAGGACACCGTCTGGACGGCCGACATAAGCATGAAACCTACCTATGTGAGCCAATCCAGTACGAACAATTTGGGTTTCACTCCAGAAGAGCGGGTGCGGCAGGATCTGTCGGAAATGGTGACACCGGAAACATATTCGAAGATTGTGGATGTATTGGCTCGGGAACTGGAGAAAGAACAGGAGGGAACCGCCGATCCCGACAGGTCTATTGCAATAGAGATGGAATACTATCATAAGGATGGTCATACACTGTGGTTAGAAAATAGGATTCACGCGATTCGCAATAACGACGGCAGACCCGTGGGCTTTCACGGAGTGTCTAGAGACATCACCAAGCGCAAGAAAGCAGAAGAAGACCTGAAAGAAACCCTCGAAAACCTCAGGAAAGCGCTTGGAGCCATCGTTCAGGTTATGGTATTAGCAATGGAGACCAGAGATCCCTATACCGCCGGTCACCAACTCCGAGTTGCCGATCTTGCCCGTGCTATTGCAACAGAGATGGGATTACCTAAGGACAAAATCGAGGAAATCCGGATTGCAAGTTCCATCCATGACATGGGGAAGCTATCCATCCCCGCGGAGATATTGTCTAAGACCGCAAAACTGTCTGAGCTTGAGTTTTCCATGATTAAGGAACACCCTATGAAAGGATACAAATTTTTGAAGGATATAAAACACTTCCAACACCTGGGAGAGATTGTCTACCAGCACCATGAGCGGATGGATGGTTCAGGCTATCCAAGAAATCTGAAGGGGGATGACATTCTTATTGAAGCCCGAATTCTGGCTGTTTCCGACGTGGTGGAAGCCATGTCCTCCCACCGACCCTATCGTGCGGCCTTGGGCATTGATGCGGCTCTGGAAGAAATCGAGAAGAATAGAGGAACCCTTTACGATAATGATGCTACAGATGCTGGTCTGAGATTGTTTAGAGAAAAAGGTTATCAACTTTGATGGGCATAATTTCGAATAGTAATTCTCACCGCAATTCTGAG
Source organism: Deltaproteobacteria bacterium (assembly GCA_019313385.1). Classification (GTDB taxonomy): domain Bacteria; phylum Desulfobacterota; class Syntrophia; order Syntrophales; family UBA2210; genus UBA2210. Next base: position 2,761 of record JAFDBG010000008.1, read on the forward strand.
TTTAAAGTCGAGTAGTTGTAACTGTAGTTGAAGGCGATAACAAGGACACCTTCCCTACCCTGAATCCCCCCCCCTTTAAATATTCATGCGCCGATGGAAGAACCGGGAGCAGGACGAGTGGGTCTTCCACAATAAACGAACAGGCTCGCGTTACAACTCGCGGCCAAAGCTAATGCCTTCCCTATGCAAACGTGCGGGGATCCCCTACTACGGATTTCACCCTATCCGGCATTTTGTATCAAGTTATCTGAAAAACACCGCAAAGGTCGAGACAAAGGTACTCCAACAGCTTTTAGGCCACAAAGACGAGAGGACAACCGAGATATATTTACACTCCGTGGTCGAGTCTGAAAAAGCTGCCACGGATGCCCTTGTTTTGCCCGTTTTTGCACCAAAAAATGAAAAAGCACACAATGGGGGGCCACAATCTAAAGAGGGTGGCGCTGCTGGCGGGGCTCAAGTAGTTGATTTTATTGGTCGGGGCGGCAGGATTTGAACCTGCGACATCCTGCTCCCAAAGCAGGCGCGCTGCCAGGCTGCGCTACGCCCCGAATGACGGGAAAAGTTTGTGCTTTCTAGTCTATCTGACTTGTTTCTGCAAGCTTTTTTTGAGTTTGGCAAAGGCTATCGCCCTGTGACTGATCCTGTTTTTTGTCTCAGGATCAAGCTGGGCAACTGTTTTACCGTATTCAGGCACGATAAACACTGGATCATAGCCAAAGCCTTCACTGCCTGCCTGCTCTGTGGTTATTTTTCCCTCCAGCTTACCTTCAAAGGTTTCGAAGGTTCCGTCTGGCCGGTATAAAACCAGCGCGCATTTGAACGCCGCACCCCTTTTTTCTGTGGGAACGTTCTCTAATTCCTCCAAGAGCTTGAGAACGTTTCTTTCATCTGTCGCCCCCGTTCCCGAATACCTGGCCGAATAAATACCGGGCGCTCCTTCCAGGTAGTCCACCTCCAGTCCCGAATCGTCGGCTATGATTGTCCCGCTGGTATATTCGGAGATAACTCGCGCCTTTTTCAAAGCGTTTTCAAGAAAAGTGTTGCCGTCCTCTATAATGTCCGGGGCATCGGGATAGTCAGACAGTGAAAAAAGGTTGACATTCATTCCCTCAAGCAGTGCCTTAAGTTCTTTTATTTTGCCCCCGTTTTTTGAGGCAAAAACAATCTTCCGGTTTTCAGGTTCAGTCACTGATAAAGCCTCAAATGCTGTCATATCTCTCCGAGTATATCTTTTTGCTTTTTTATGAGTTCGGAGATTCCTGTTGTCGCCACGTCGGTCATCCTGTCCAGCATATCGCGGCTGAAGGGCTCTGCCTCAGCGGTTCCCTGAACCTCAACAATTCCTCCGCTTCCGGTCATTACAAAATTCATATCAACATCGGCGCCTGAATCTTCTTTGTAGTCAAGATCAAGAAGGACCTCGCCGCCAACAATCCCGACACTGATCGCGGATATAAAGTCCTTTACAGGAAACCCTTTTATTTTACCCTCTTCTCTCAATCCTCGAAGGGCATCCACCAGCGCTATGAATGCACCGGTTATGGACGCGGTTCTCGTGCCTCCATCGGCCTGTATTACATCGCAGTCAATATAGATCGTCCTTTCACCAAAGGCATTCAGGTCTGTTACCGCGCGTAGCGACCTTCCTATCAATCTCTGGATCTCGTGCGTTCTCCCCTTGACCTTGCCGCTGGACGATTCTCTTCTGCTTCTCGAAGATGTGGACATCGGAAGCATGGCATATTCCGCCGTCAGCCACCCCTTCCCGGAATTTCTCAAAAAAGGCGGAACCCGATCTTCAAGAGAGGCTGTGCATATCACGCGCGTGTTACCCATTTCTATGAGCGTTGATCCCTGCGCGCTTGTAATAAAATTTCTGGTTATCTTTAGCTGCCGCATTTCATTCCATTCGCGGCCGGTTATTCTTTTCATGATGCCTCACCAGTAGAAAAATATTCTTTTATGCTTTTGGTTAACGCGTCGGCAACAACCTTCTGAAATTTCTTATCTTTCAGCTTGTTTTTGTTTTTAATATTTGTTGCAAAACCTATTTCCAGCAGAACGGCAGGCGCTTCCATAGATTGAAGAACAAGGACCGGCGCGTTTATCAATCCCCTCCCCTCGCGTGGTAGCACCCTTCCCATATTATTTTGGACTATCTGGGCAAACCGGACGCAGCTATTCAGATACTTGGTTTGATTCATGTCTTTTAGTATTTCTCCTGAGCTGCTCTTTTTAGCGGATGGAATATCAGAGACAGGATAATAAATCTCATATCCCTTTGCATTAAGTCCAAAACCGGCATTGACATGAAGGCTTATAAAGAGATCCGCATTCGACTTTTCTTCGAGCTTTTTCCTGTTTGTCGTAGAGACATCCCTGTCATCCAATCGTGTGAGCCGTATTTTTATATTATTCACACGGGATAGATTTTCCCTCACAAGCCTTGCGACGGCAAGGGTTACATCCTTTTCATGAACGCTTCTGGACAGGGTTACGCCTATGTCACTGCCCCCGTGACCCGGATCTATTACCACAACATGCTTCGCAGCGGCCGCGGATACTGGGAAAATCAGCAACATAAATAGGATTACAACACGCGTCAGTCTTTTTGATTCTGCAATCATTTTATCCCCTGTCGTAAGATTCTTTGCGCTGGTTTAGTACAGCAATTTAATGCCGGATGTCAATATTTTCGTGTGATTTGTTCTTTTTGGTACTGCGAAACGGCCCTCGCATCCTTTCAACTGATAAAACACTCTTTAATTTCTTCAACTCGGCAATAATTATGTTAAGCTGCTTAAGGTCTTTTATGTCCAGATGAAAGTCACAAATCGCGTTATTGCCCGGCGTTGCGTTAATATTGACATGGGTCGTATTTATTCCCAGAGAATATATGACATTGCTCAGCTCGGACAAAAGTCCTTTCTTATCAGTGCAGGTTACTATAATACCAACCGAGAAGGTCTGTTTTTCATCCACGTTCCACTGTGCGTCAATTATCCTTTCAGTGTCCATTTCTCTTGCCATGGGACAATCAGATACATGAATAGTTATGCCCCTTCCCCGTGTTACACAGCCGACTATATCATCTCCCGGAAGAGGACTACAGCACTTGGCAAATCGCACCATGATATTATCAATTCCTGTGATGGATATGCCCGCGTCTGATGGAGCTTTTTTGAACTTATCCTTGACCCTGTCCAGAATTCCCCTTTTTTCGTTTTTCTCTTCCGCCTCATCATCATGCAACAACTGATGCGTCACATGTTTTGCCGACATTTTTCCATAACCTATAAGAGCCAACAGGTCATCAACCGCGGCCAGAGAATGTTCCTCCAATATGGCGCTGAATTCGTTCGCCTTGACCAACTGGCTGAACTTCAGAAGGTGTCTCTTAAGTTCTCTTTCAAGAATATCCCTACCGAGTATGATGCTCTTCTCACGTTCTTCTGTCTTGATCCACTGTCTTATCTTGGATACAGCTCTCGATGTCACAGCATATTTCAACCAGTCTTTGCCGGGATAATGCCCGGACTGGGTCATAACCTCCACTGTATCGCCGTTTTTGAGCTGGTACTTCAGGGGAACAATGCTTCTGTTCACTTTTGCCCCTATGCATTGATTTCCCACATCGGTATGGACACTGTAGGCAAAATCAATCGGTGTGGCGCCCTTTGGAAAAGATTTTACGTCCCCCTTTGGTGTAAACACGTAAACTTCATCTGGATAGAGAGCCAGCTTCAGACTCTTCATAAACTCCCTGGCATCTTCTTGTTCGGTCTGCCCTTCAAGTAATTCTCTGAGTTTGTCGATCTGATCTTCATCCTCACCGGAAGAGACCCTGCCTTCTTTATACCTCCAATGAGCCGCGATACCCTTGTCAGCCCACTCATCCATCTCTTTCGTTCTTATCTGTATTTCCACCCGTTCCCCATATGGACCGATAACCGTCGTGTGCAGGGAGCGGTAATTGTTCGCCTTGGGCATTGCTATATAGTCCTTGAAACGCCCGGGGACGGGCTTCCAGAGCGCGTGAATGACGCTGAGCACCTCGTAGCACTTTCTTTCCTCGTCTGAATCAAGGATTATTCTGAATGCCGTGAGATCGTAAACCTCATCAAAATTTAAATGCTGTTCGTGCATCTTCCTGAAAATGCTGTAGAAATGTTTGGCTCTTCCTCTGACTTCTCCTTTCAGGCCAAAGTTTTCTATCTGCCGCCTGATTATATCCCTTACCCCTTCTGTGTACCGGTTACGCTCTTCTTCATTTTTGTCCACACGTTCCATCAACTCATAATATCCATCCGGATGGAGGTATTTCAGCGACAGATTCTCCAATTCGTCCTTTATCCAGTTTATTCCCAGGCGCGCGGCCAGCGGGGCGTATACCTCAAGAGTTTCCTGTGCTATGAATTTTTGTCTGTTCGGGGAATGAAAATCAAGAGTGCGCATGTTATGGAGTCTGTCAACCAGTTTTATGAGGAGTATCCTGATATCGGAGGACATCGCCAGTATCATTTTTCTGAAGTTTTCCGCCTGACGCTCCATCTGGTCCCCAAAGGTTATCTTGCTTATCTTGGTCAAGCCATCCACGAGGAAGGCAACCTCTTTGCCGAATGCCTCCTCCACTTGCTCAAGGGTGGCCAGTGTGTCCTCAACGGTGTCATGCAGCAAACCGGTTATCAGCGTGGAGGTGTCAAGCCCCATTTCAAGCAGCATTCCGGTCACTTCCAGGGGATGGATAAGGTAGGGTTCTCCCGATAGTCGCAGTTGTCCCTGATGCACAGTTGCGGAAAATATGTAGGCCTTCTCTATCATCTCAAGGTCTTTCTGAGACAGATACTTCTGGCCTCTTTCCAGTATGTCAGTTATTCGTATCATATTCTACAATTTACCCTGAGCTGATGCCCGGAGATCTTCGCAAAGCAACCACTTTTGCCCGATCATGCGCACTTCAAACCGTCATTTATCGTCTTGGTGATAAACCCCCTGACTGTTTCAAGGGGTATTTTTTCGACCTCTCCAGATTTCCTGAATCTTACTTCAACCTTTCCCTCCGCGAGGCTCTTGGAACCCACGGTGATCCTGATGGGTATGCCTATCAGGTCGGCATCCTTAAATTTTACTCCCGCCCTTTCATTCCTGTCATCCAGTATGACCTCTATGCCATCCGCGACGAGACTGTCGTACAGTTCTTCGGCAGTCTTTGATAACTTCTCATCATTTATATTCACCGGTGTGATTATCACCTGGAACGGCGCAATCGACATGGGCCATATAATACCATCTTCATCGTGACTCTGCTCTATGCAGGCCGCGGCCGTTCTGCCGATACCGATACCGTAGCATCCCATAATCATGAGCTTTTCTTTGCCATCACTGTCAAGGAACGTGGCGTTCATGGCCTTGCTGTATTTCACTCCTAGCTTGAACACATGTCCCACTTCGATGCCTCTGGCGATCCTGAGTTTTCCTTCGCAACGCGGGCATGGATCGTCTTCTCGTATCAATCTCAGGTCGGCATAATTCTGTATCTCAAAATCTCTTCCGCTGTTGCAGTTCTTTATGTGATGATCTTCCTTGTTGGCTCCCACAACAAAATCCTTCATATTCATGAGGGAATAATCCGCGATAATCCGGGACTTGATTCCTATGGGCCCGGCGAATCCCCTGGGAGATCCTGTAACCTCCAGGATGGTATCATCCATGGCGAGTTCGAGCGAGTCGCACCCGAGGTAATTTCTCAGTTTTGTTTCGTTTATATCCTCATCACCCCTTACCAGCACGGCGACAGGCTCGCCATCACTCATGAATATCATCGTTTTTACGACATCCTCGGGAGCAACACCCAGGAATGCGCTGACCTCTTCGATGGTTCTAACATCGGGAGTATGTACCTCCTCCATCGGGGAATAATCCACATCATGCTTTTCCTCGGGTCGTGCTATCTCGGCTTTCTCAAGATTCGCGGCATAATCGCAGGAGGTGCAATAGATCATCCCGTCCTCTCCGGAATCAGCCGTGACCATGAATTCATGGGAAAAGCTCCCTCCTATCGTGCCGCTATCCGCCTCCACCGGCCTGAAGGTGAGTCCAAACCGCGTGAATATCCTGATGTATGCATCGAACATCTTCTGGTAGCTTTCTTCCGCGCTCTGCTCAGTGGCATCGAAACTGTAGGCATCTTTCATGCCGAACTCCCTGGATCTCATAATACCGAATCTCGGCCGTATCTCGTCACGAAATTTCGTCTGTATCTGATAGAGATTCATGGGAAGTTGTCGGTATGTCTGTATCTCATCGCGCACCAGAGCGGTTATTACCTCTTCATGCGTCGGCCCGATACAGTAATCTCTGTTGTGTCTGTCCCTGACCCTCAGGAGCTCTTTTCCATACATCTCCCAGCGTCCCGATTCCACCCAGAGTTCGGCCGGCTGGACGGCGGGCATAAATACCTCCTGCGCGCCCGCCCGGTTCATCTCTTCACGAACAATATTTTCCACCTTCCTGATCACACGATAACCCAACGGCAGATACGTGTATATTCCTCCCGCAAGTTTCCGTATCATTCCGGAACGCAACATAAGCTGGTGGCTCAAGATCTCCGCATCAGAAGGAGTTTCCTTTGTGGTCGGCAAAAACATCTCTGAATAACGCATCATTTCTCCTCAATTCGTCTTAATCTGGCCACTGATCACTGTTCACTGATCACTGATCACTGTCCCCTGTTTTCTATCATCGCATTTATCTCACCCATCAGGGCATCCACAAATTCTTCTTCCTTTATCTTTCTTACAATCTTGCCCTTTTTGAAAAGAAATCCGAAATGGCGTCCGCCGGCAATGCCGATATCCGCTTCGGCAGCCTCGCCAGGCCCGTTGACAACACAGCCCATAAGAGCAACCTTAAAGTATTCCTTTACCCCCGCAAGCCTGTTTTCCACCTCTTCAACCAGCCTGAACAGGTCTATCTCGCAACGCCCGCAGGTGGGGCAGGAAATGATATCAGGGCCTACCCTTCTGATGCCCAGAGCTCTCAGTATCCCGTAAGCCACTCCAACTTCTCCGACAGGATCGCCCGAGATTGAAACCCTTATGGTATCGCCTATGCCTTCATTGAGGAGTACTCCTATGCCTATGGATGACTTTATCGAGGAATTGACAAGACTTCCCGCTTCAGTGACACCGAGATGCAGGGGATAATCGGTCGCCGCGGAAATCGCCCGGTTAGCCTCTATCATGGCAGGAACATCGGATGCCTTCAATGACAGCTTGATGGACCGGAAATCCATATCCTCAAAGAGTTCAATATTCCTCAGGGCGCTTTCAACAAGCGCCGGCGCTGTCGGAGCGCCATGCCTGGCGAGGATATCCTTTTCGAGGGAACCCGCATTAACCCCTACGCGTATCGACACTTCCCTCTCTTTTGCTTCACGTATGATCTGTCTTATTTTTTCTTTCTCTGTATTTCCGGGATTTATCCTTATGCAGTCGGCGCCGTTTCTAATCGCGCTTATTGCGAGCCGGTAGTCAAAATGTATGTCCGCAATCAAAGGGATCTTTATTTTCCTCTTGATGTCCGCAATCGCCTGTGCTGCTTCCATGTTGGGAACAGCTACCCTGACGATTTCGCAGCCCGCATCCTCAAGCCTCTTGATCTGACTGACTGTCGCTTCCACATCTCTTGTGTTGGTGCAGGTCATTGACTGAACGGCAATGGGGGCATCGCCCCCTATTTTGACCGGCCCGACATAGACATGTCTTGTCTTTTTTCTTTTAATGGTCTCTTCCACTATATTCCCCAAAAAGTTTCAGCCCTCAATAACAGGCTTTATATTGGGCGATTCTATAACACGAACACCCCTGAAGGGCAATTGGTGAATGCTGATTATCCCTGGGGAAGAGGTGCTTTTTCAGGAAATTGCATTGACTTATCGGGTCTGTGAAAATAAACTCAACTTCTGGATTCGACATGAAAAACTTTTTACGAGGGCGCCAATATATGGCCCTTGAGCTTTTGATAGTCAGAATGCGGGGGGGAATATGAGTGACTTTAATGTATTGATTATAGGTTCCGGCCCAGCCGGTCTGTTCACGGCCATGTGGCTCGAACGTATGGGTATTGACAAAATCGCGATCTTCGACCGGAATCAATATTCAGCGGGTGGCTTGCTGAACGATGGCAAGTTGAATTTCGACTACCGGGTTGGAATTGATCTTGATGAACTCCAGATTGGCAAAAAAGAGGCCCAGGACTTGATGCGGGAAGTTAAGCAGGTCTTTATTAAGTTCCCCATGTGTCAACAGGTTACTTTTATTGAAAATAATGACAAAATTGACGCATGGAAAAAGATCGCCGATGAGCACAATGTAGAGTTTATCGCTCCCGAACAGTGGCACTATGGAACCGATAATGGGAAAAAGTTCGTAGATTATTTGCGAAGTTCCCTTATCAACACCACTTTTTTCCTCGACACCGAGGTTCTCTCTATTGAAAGGGAGAATGAAAGGTTCTGCTTTGTATGTCAAAAAGATCAAAAGAGGAAAGAGTATTTTGGAAAAACCGTTCTCGCTTCCCCGGGACGTGGTGGCGCGTACTGGTTCAGAGACACTTCCGGAAAAACAGGTGTTAATAACAATTTTGGACCCATTGATGTGGGTATTCGTGTAGAGCTGAACAGAGAGTTTTATGACGCAATAACCGATGTTGTGTACGATCCCAAGTTTATTTTTCACACAAGACGCCACGGTGACAGGGTAAGAACATTCTGCACTAACCCGGGTGGCAGGGTAAGGATTGAAAATTACAATCATTTTAAGTTAATCAACGGGGATGCCCTCTTCGATCGCAAGACAGAAAATACAAATTTCGCGCTGATAAATACTGTTTCCCTGACACAACCCTTTTCTGACACCACTGAATTCGGCCGGATGATTGCAAAGCAATTTTTCCTGCTGGGTGGCGGCAGGCCTATTGTTCAGAGAATCGGAGACTTCAGGGAGGGGAAAAGGAGTTCTCAATCAACATTTGACAGTAAAACCCACCACTTCGACCGATGCAGGGCCACTTACAATGCGGTCCCGGGAGACATTACGCTCGGTCTGCCCGCGCGCATAGTAGATAATCTGTGGGAATCTCTGAAAACCCTTGACAAGATTGTGCCCGGAATTCTTCACCCATCAACCCTGTTATATGCGCCGGAGATTAAGTTTTTTGATACCCATTTTCCAACTGACCGGCATCTTGAAACAAATATTGAAGGTATCTTTGTGGCCGGCGATGGTACAGGGAAAAGTCGTGGAATTGTAGGAGCGGCTGTTTCGGGAATAATCGCCGCAAAGGGAATCGTAAAAAAGTATTTTAAATAGCTCAGATTGACAGACTCGTAAAAAGTCCCGAAACCGTCATACCGGCCTTGATAAGCCTGCCCCGTACCTGATACGGGGGTATCCAGAATTTATTGAAGCTACAGGACTCCGTCCTGCCTGCCCGGTAGCTCCGAAATGTCGCATTGGGGCCTGAACAAAGCCGATGGCCTGTAAATTTCTTGACACACTTAAAAAATCGGTCTACAAGCGCGACGGAATTGCGGGAAATTCTATATGAATACTTAGAGTTCTGGAAGCGTGTCATCGACAGGGTGGATTCGTTTTTTACTTTTCACCGGGGAGTTTTCGTCAATAGTCAACGGCTGACCCCCTTCTTTTAGTGACCCCTTTCTTTCCCAGTTGTTGAGGATAAAGGCTCTGATAAACCACAAAGGGGGAACATTATGAAACCGGCAATTATCATCGTGGATATGCTTAAGGACTCTTTCAATGAGGAACATAAATTTCCAGTAACACCATTCGCCCGAGCAATCACAGCAAATACAAATCGTCTTACGGAATTTGCCAGAAGCCATTCGATACCGGTTATCTTTTCCATGGACAGTTTTATGACCGGTGATTTCATATTTCAGGGCAAAATGAGCGAGCATTCTATCCGTGATACCGAAGGGGCTGAGGTCACGGATGAACTTGTCCAGTGTGATACAGATCTGTATCTTCCAAAGCGTCGCTTCAGTGCTTTTTTCAAAACAGATCTCGATCAAACCCTCCGCTTATATGGGGTTGATACCGTTGCAATTACTGGAATCACCACCCACTGGTGTGTTTTGACAACTGCCCTGGATGCCATTGCCAATGATTTTGGTGCTTACATCATTGAAGATTGTTGCGCTTCTTCCAGTCAGAAAATACATGAATCAATATTGAATATTTATCGGAAAAACCCTCTTTATCCGCTTTTTCAGGTTATGACATCGGATGAATTTATGAAACAACTGTAATTATAAAAAGTATGTAGAGAGGAGACTTTAAAACTGCATTGGGTGCAGTCGTTGACTAAAAAAAAGGGGGGGGGGACGGATTTATTGTGCGGCCGGGCAAGGTTGTGTAATCCATCGGATGTGAATCCTAATCCGGGGGGTCCTGTGTCTCTCTCGCAACAAAGAGAGTATGCCGGAGGACAATACTTAATTTTTCAAAATAGTTTATGGTCTCATATTTTTAAGTACAGTAATATCAATAATTTTGCCTAGTCAGTCACTCCACTTGACCGCCAACAACTTGACTATTTTTGAAAGGCTCTGCCCCGCATTAAAGCAGGTGGCTTTCCAATGTTCAGTGCTCCGCAGTGTTGGCGGCAGGTGAATTCAGTCGTTATGCATTCACCAAAAACTCGTTACAATCGGCGGCAAAATTAAGGTTAAAGGAGATTGAAATGCTCTATAAATTTGACGGAAAGCAACCGGTAGTTGGAAAAAACTCATATATCAGTGACATTGCAAGAGTCATCGGTGATGTAGTCATAGGAGACAATTGCTATATTGGACATGGTGCCATTTTAAGGGGTGATTACGGAAGAATTGAAATAGGAAATGGAACAGCTGTTGAAGAGGGGGCCGTCATTCATGCCCCACCGAACGAGGTGAACAGAATCGGGGAAAATGTTACCATTGGGCACAGCGCCGTGATACATGGCAAAAGCACTGGAAATCAAGCCGTTATCGGTATGGGTGCATTAACCAGTATTTGGTCGGAAATAGGAACGTGGACGATTGTGGCAGAGGGAAGCGTTGTAAAGATGAAACAAATTATTCCATCTGAAGTAGTCGTTGCCGGAAATCCGGCGAAAATCGTAAGAGCGATAGAGGAAAGAGATAAGATTTTTTGGAATTATGGTAAACAGCTCTATATTGATTTGGCTAAGAAATATTTGGATGTTGGAATGGAGCCTGTAGCCAATCGCTAATATCTTGTTCTTTAGCCTATCCACCTGAGTACTTACATGCATTATTAGGAGGTTTGAAGCCGTGCATAAATTTTTTAGTCCGAAATCAGTTGCCGTCATTGGAGCTCCAAGTAAGACGGGCCCGGGAGCTCTAAACAATGTTGAAAACATGTTACGATATGGTTACGAGGGTCGTATATATCCTATTAACCCAAAGGCCAAAGAAATCTGCGGGTTAAAGGCTTATCCATCTGTCCTTGAAATACCGGAGCTGGTGGATCTGGCGACTATTTCCGTTGGAAGAGATCGGGTACTACCATTGTTTGAGCAGTGCGTACAGGCTGGTATCAAGCGGGTGATTATCATAAGCCAGGGATTTGCCGATGCAGACTCGCTGGGTGCGGAGTTGCAGCGAGAGATTGTCGATCTGGCAAGAAAAAACGGGGTGCTTGTTATCGGACCAAATACGCTGGGCGTGGTTAATAATTTTCAAAATTTTACCACCGGGTTTGTCGATCTTCCAAGACCTGAGAAATTTTCTAAGATATCTCTGATTGCTCAAACCGGATTAGTCCAGGTAGCTTCTAAAGAATTTGCTTATAAATCCTGGGGGAAGGCAATCGATATCGGTAATACGGCAAATGTTGATTTTGTGGGTGCGCTGGAATATTTTGCCGATGATCCTGAAACAGAAATAATAGCTCTGCATATGGAAGGCATGCAGCGAGGTCGTGAGTTTTTGGAAATAGCCTCCAAAATCACCCCTAATAAACCGATTATTGTGCTTAAGACTGGTCGGAGCAGTGGGGGCGCTGAGGCAGCGCTTTCACATACCGGTTCACTTGTGGGTGAAAACGCCGTTTTTGATGCGGCCTTTAAACGGGCTGGAATAATTCGCGCAAATGACGCTACGGAATTACAAGATACCCTTCGGGCGCTCGTTTGTCTTAAAGCAATGAAAGGTCCAAAGATTGCAATTGTCACTGTTACCGGCGCAGCAGGCATTATGGCCGTAGATGCTTGTGAGGAAGAAGGATTAGAACTTGCCGAGCTGCCTCAAGGTTTATCAGAGAAGTTAAAGAGAGGAGTGCCGGAATGGATCCACATCGGCAATCCTGTAGACATATGGCCGGTGGGGATGATTGGAGGCGATGTTCCCGGAGCGGTTGGCATGGCCGTAACAGCGTTGTTAGAATCGCCCGATGTGGACGGTATAATGATGATAGCGCTTGCCGTAAATTCTCCTCTTCATAACGATGTTGTCGATCTTACGGAAGTGGTTTCAGAGGCGCGGAGGATGGCAGGGAATACCAAACCTATTGCTATATGGCCATATGCGGATGATAAATCCTTTTTCCCCGATCTTTACGAAGCGATTGATGGTGTGGCGTCATTTCGTTCTCCCGAGCAGGCCGTTAAGGGGCTGTCTTCTTGTTATAAATACCACAAGTTACGAAATAGAGAGATCCCGTCAGGAAAACATTTTATAATTGATCGTGATAAAGTCGATCCTCTTTTAGAAAGAGGAAGAAAACAGAAAGTCCTAGCGGGGGAAGATGCCCTTTGTTTACTCAATGCATTTGGAATTCCTGTCGTAAGAGGCTCTGTAGCCGGGAACTTGGAGGAACTTGAAACCGCTGCTTCGGAACTTGACAATCCTCTCGTTCTTAAACTCTCCGGTTCGGCGTTTCTTCATAAAAGTGAATGGAGTGGTGTAAAAACAGGAATCGAAACCACAGTTGATCTCCGTGAAGCTTTTCGTGAAATATCGGAAAGCGTTTTTCGCATAGATCCAAAACTAAAGATTGAGGCTTTTCAGCTACAGGAACAGGCGTTTGGCAAGGAACTGTTGCTTGGTTTAAAACGAGACCCCCAGTTCGGCCCGGTAATTGCCTGTGGGATGGGAGGTATTTACACGGAAGTGTTTCGTGATATAAGCCGGGAGATAGTTCCCATTGACAGATCTGTTGCGAAAAGAATGATTGAGTCGCTTAAAATCTACCCTTTATTGAAAGGCGTAAGAGGAGAAGTGGGTGTGGATATGGAAGCTCTCCTGAATGCCCTGGAACGACTTTCCTTTTTAGCTGTTGAGATTCCGGATCTGTTGGAACTGGATATCAATCCCCTGTTGGTATCTGAAACCGGGTGTAGGGCGGTAGATGCGCGGTTATTGTGGTGAGATATTTGTTTGCGGCATTGGTGCGGCATTGGGGTCTGCGGCATTGGGGTCAGTCGTTGACTGTTGACTAATGGTCGTGGAAAACGAGGGGTCTTTGGGCAGATAAGATTCTGCTTTCATCGTAATATTGAGCTTCCGGAGTGACTATGAATCGTAAAGACAAATCCACAAGAAAAGGCGGAAACCCCGTATATTTGTGCTCTCCCGCGAATGCACTGGTTGAAGGAATTTATGAAGAGAAGATTCCCTTCAGGGAGATCAAAAAACACGGTGATTTCGGCATCGGCACGTTTGACCATCTGGACGGAGAGATGATAATGCTCGACGGTGTGATCTACCAGATCACTGGAGATGGGACTGTCAATGTCGTCGATGACAGTGCCATGACTCCCTTCGCCTGCGTTACTTTCTACGAACCTCTGACCCATGACGAGCTTGATCGGGAACTGCCCTATGACGATTTCCTGAAGTGGATCCAAAGTCTTTTGCCGTCTCCAAACATGTTTTACGCAATCCGGATCGACGGCCTCTTTGCCCGCGTAAGGACGCGATCGGTACCAAAGCAGGAAAGCTACCGCCCCCTGGTGGAGGTTACCACGGAGCAACCCGTCTTCGACTTCCATGATATTGAAGGCTCGCTTGCGGGATTTTTCACCCCCTCCTTTATGTCGTCGCTGAACGTACCGGGACTTCATTTGCACTTTCTCTCCGCGGATTCACACTGCGGAGGGCATCTTCTCGAATGCGTTCCAGCAAAGGTGCGCGCCGGTGTTCAGTTCATAAACAAACTGGAGCTTTCCCTCCCCACGAGTTTTGATTACCTGACCCTGGATTTTAAGCGGGATGTCGATGCAGATCTGGATAAAGCTGAGAAATGACAAATAGGGCGACACTTCCTCCATTTTACTTTCGATCTTATTGATCGTAAAAAAATATTTCAAATAGCTCAGCTTGATAGACTCGTAAAAAGTCCCAAAACCGTCATACCGGGCTTGATCCGGTATCCAGAACGTATTTAATTTACTGGATTCCGGCCTGCCTGTCCAGTAGCTCCGAAAGATCGTATTGGGGGCTGGACGAAGCCGATGGTCTGGTAAATTTCTTGACACACTTGAAAAATCGGCCTAAAAGCACGATGGAATTGCGGGAAATTCTGTATAAATACTTAGCGTTCTGGAAGCGTGTCATCGACAGGGTGGATTCGCTTTTTACTTTTCACCGAAGAACTTTAGCCATGTCAGAGCCTAAACTATGTTTTCCCTCAACACATCCTCATAGAAAAAATCTTCCGGTTAGCTCAGAGTATTGATGGGTTTGAAAAGTGAGGAGAAAGGAGGCGACATATGAAAAACCTCGGATTTCTTTATAAGAGCAAGGAAAGAAGGCTCAATAAAAGGCATGAGGTCTCTTGGGATGCCATCCTTGAGGCAAGGTTTCCTGATTCTCATGGCGAGATAGAGGTCAAGGTCGTAGTTTTCTCTGTTGGTGGTGCCCTTCTTCATTCCGAATTATTTACTGTAAATAACCGACATTTGTTTATCACAGGTACAAAGCCCGAATTAAAACTGAAGATTTCCTTGCCGGAGAGGGTTCTGGAATTGAGGGTCGAGATCGCGTGGTACAATGTGTTAAACGGTAAAAGTATCTTTGAAACTGGCGTTAGTTTTATAAATTTCAAAGAGGAGGCGAATATCTCCACTGATGAATTACTAAAGATTATAGAGGCAGGAGAGTAAAGTCGGGGAATCGACAGACCCTTATCTCCGCTATACAGTACCGGCCATACGGACGAAAATAGTGACAGCAACTATTTTTGCCGACCCGCTGTTTTTATGGATTTTACAGTTGAAAATACGTATAAATTTCGGGATGCTGGATCGAAATCAACACTGGTCATCCTTACCGGTCACCGTTGAAAGATCATCAAAAAGAAACTGCCTAATCTTTCTCCACAGCCGAAAGCAGGACGTTAAAATTGTTGATTGCACACGGAACCGTGATACTAGGAGAACCATCAAAACTCCAATAACTGTTGTTGACCGCTTGGAGGCTAACCGTTGAGGGTCTGATCATGCTTGCCCGTTTCTCAATATATGGTTTCCTGAAAAATCAACGGTATTATGAACCATTCATAATACTTCTCTTCCTTGAAAGAGGTTTCAGCTTCACACAGATAGGTCTTCTTGTTGCTTTCAGGGAGATCTGCATCAACGTCTTTGAAGTCCCCAGTGGAGTTCTGGCCGATATGTACGGGCGCCGCAGATGTATGATGATCTCCTTTACGGCCTATATCATTTCATTCGCGCTGTTCGGTTTTGTGCAAATATACACGCATTTCTTCGCCGCCATGTTTTTCTTTGCCATCGGCGAGGCGTTTCGGACGGGCACTCACAAGGCCATGATATTCAGCTGGCTTCGCCTTCAGGGGCGTCTGGATGAAAAGACCCGCATCTATGGCTACACCCGATCATGGTCCAAACTGGGTTCCGCGTTTTCAATCATCATCGCCACCCTGTTTGTTATATTCACAAAAAATTATTCCTCTGTTTTCTATCTCTCCATTGTTCCATATATTTTTGGACTAGTAAATTTCATGTATTATCCCGTTGAACTTGAAGGACCTGTCCGAAAAGAAGTTGTTATATCCGATATTCTTGACCATTTGTGGACTACACTCCGTATCTCTATAAGTGTACGACACCTGCGCCGCCTTATTGCCGAATCGATGGCATTTGAGGGGGTGTTTGAGGCGGCCAAGGATTATCTCCAACCGGTCATCAAGAGCACGGTTCTGGTCATTCCTCTGTTTGTGTATATGGAAAATACCCGCCGAAGCGCGATTGTCGTGGGAATGGTCTATTTCGCCCTGCACCTGCTGTCCGCGTGGGCGAGCCGCAAGTCGCACAGGATCACGCAGTACGCGGGCGGAGAGGAGCCGGGAGCTTCTCTTATCTGGAAGGGCGTACTCTTTGTCTATCTCTTACTGGCAGTCGTTCTGTATCTGAAATGGTACTACGTGGCAATAGCGGGATTTGTGGCCTTGTATGTTATGCAGAATCTGTGGAGACCGATACTTATCAGCCGGTTTGACGAGTACGCGACCGAGACACATGGAGCTACGGTGCTTTCCGTCGAGAGTCAGGCGAAATCTGTCTCAACCATATTCGCGGCTCCCTTCCTCGGTCTTGCCGTGGACTTCGTAACCACTCACGGATTTGGAGGGGAATTCTGGCCGGTCGGAGCCGTGGGCGCGGCGATTGCATTCATTATACTGGCTACCGTTAACTTACACAGCAGGCACTGACCGGAAGAGATCAAAAATCCTGTGTCATGAATCAATCAACCCAGTTCAGGATTACCTTGCCGGATTGCCCCGATTTCATCACCTCAAATGCCTCAATGTATTGTGTGTAGTGAAAGTGATGGGTAATGATTGCGCTTATGTCCAGCCCCGACTGAATCATTGCCGTCATTTTGTACCATGTTTCATACATCTCACGCCCATAGATGCCCTTTATGGTAAGTCCGTTGAAGATTACTGCTTCCCAGTTGATGCCGGTATCACCCGGCAGGATCCCCAGAAGCGCGATTTTTCCGCCATGACACATATTTGCCAGCATGGAGTTCAGGGCGCCGGGATTGCCCGACATTTCCAAGCCCACATCAAAGCCCTCTTTCATTCTCAGTTTTTCCTGAGCGCCCTCTATGGTATCGCGGCTCACATCCACAGCCAGGGTTGCTCCCATTTTTTTCGCGAGCGCCAGCCTGTAGGGATTTACATCTGTTACAACTATATGGCGGGCACCCGCGTGTCTGGCAATGGCAACCGCCATGCATCCTATGGGCCCTGCACCTGTTATCAGGATATCCTCACCCAGATGGTCGAATGAAAGCGCGGTATGCGTGGCATTGCCCAGAGGATCGAAGCAAGAGAGTATGTCCCACGGTATCCGGGGATCGCAGTACCAGACATTGGTCACCGGAATGCTGAGATATTCTGCAAAGGCCCCTGCCCTGTTCACACCGACGCCGCTGGTTTTCATACAGAGGTGCCGCCTGCCTGCCAGGCAGTTTCGACAGTGGCCGCATACAAGATGCCCCTCACCGGAAACGATATCGCCGGGTTTGAAATCATGTACATTGGTGCCGATCTTCTCCACCTTTCCGACAAACTCGTGCCCTATGTGCATGGGTACGGGAATCGTCTTTTTTGCCCATTCATTCCAGTTATAGATATGCACATCGGTGCCACAGATTGCGGTCCGGTATATCTTTATCAGGACATCGTTGACACCAATTTCGGGTACCGGTACTTCACCCAGCCAGATACCCGGCTCCGCTTTGGCCTTCACCAGGGCCTTCATCATATCCATAATCAGCGCCTCCCCATGACAGACTTCAAATCAGCGCTCCCAGTTCCCGCCCTACCTTTGCAAACTTTTCAAGCGCGAATCTGAGATCGGACTCACTATGAACCGCGGACATCTGCAGTCTGATCCTGGCTTCTCCCTTCGGAACCACCGGATACAGAAATCCCGTCACATACACCCCTTCTTCAAGGAGCCCGGCAGCCATACTCTGTGCCAGCACGGCATCTCCCAGCATAACTGGAATAATCGGATGATCTCCGGGTTTTATCGTGAATCCCAGTTTGACAATCTCCTCGCGGAAGAACTTCGTATTTGATCTCAACTTCTCTCTGGCCTCTCCTGTGTCTTCCAGCAGCTCCAGGGTCTTGATGGCTGCGGACACTATTGGGGGTGCAACCGAATTCGAGAAAAGATAAGGACGCGATCTCTGTCTCAGCATCGATATCATATCGGCTCGTCCTGTCGTAAACCCGCCGGACGCTCCTCCCATAGCCTTGCCGAGAGTTGACGTGATGATATCCACACGATCCCGAACATCAAAATATTCAGGCGTTCCACGTCCTGTAGGACCGACAAAACCTGTAGCATGGCTGTCATCCACCATGACAAGGGCATCATATTTTTCGGCCAGAGCGCATATCTCGTCCAGTTTGGCAAGATCTCCATCCATGCTGAAGACACCATCCGTGGCTATCATCCTTGTATTCGCGCCCTGTGCCTCGTTGAGACGTTCCTCCAGTTCATTCATATCGGCGTGCGCGTAGCGATACCGAACTGCCCTGCACAGACGAATGCCGTCAATTATCGAGGCGTGATTCAGCGCATCAGAAATGATCGCGTCTCCCTCGCCCAGAAGAGTTTCAAAGAGACCGCCATTGGCGTCAAAACAGGAGCTGTAGAGGATAGTATCTTCCGTTCCGAGGAAGGCGCTGATCTTTTCTTCAAGCTCGGTGTGAATATCCTGTGTGCCGCATATAAAGCGCACCGAAGCCATCCCGAAACCGCGGGCGTCAAGTCCGGCCTTGGCGGCCTCAATGATGTCGGGATTGTCCGCCAGACCGAGATAGTTATTGGCGCACAGGTTTAAGACCTCCTCGCCATTCACCAGGATCCTCGCTCTTTGAGGAGAAGCTATATGACGCTCCTTCTTGTAGAGACCTTCCTTTACGAGTCCGTCTAATTGCTCGCTCAGTTCTTCACGAATTTTTCCATACATAAGCATCCTCCTATAGATGATTCTGTTGATTTATGAGGATTTCCGTTCAAGATCAAGGCATGCGAAAAAAATAATCACAGGTATATAGTTGATATTCCGGGGATTATTTTTTGAGCATAACGCAGAGATTGGGTAAAAAGACCATTAATCAACAGGATCATAGATTACCCCTCAATAAATGCCTTAAATCTGCCGAGGCCTTCTCTGATTTGTTGTATATCGATACCCGAATATGCCAGACGTATATAGAAATCCTTCTCTCCTTCCAGAGAGCGCCCGAAATGCAGCCGGGTGCATACCGATACGCCGGTTTCATGTAACAGGGCCACGCGGAACTCGTCGAGATCGTCAATACCTTTCCGTTCCATCGCCCTGGTAACGTTAGGATACAAATAGAACGTAACGTTCGGTCGGAAACAGCGTACCCCATCTGTAGAATCGAGAATATCCACGGCCGCGTCCCTTCTTTCTCTGAAGGTATCCAACATCTGCCGGGCCTGGGCCTGGTCTCCTGTGAGCCCTTCGATGGCGGCGTACTGTATGAAATGATTCGAGCAGGATTCATCATTTACGTTGAGTTTGGTGATTACATCAATGACGTATCGGGGTCCGATGGCCGCTCCGAGCCTCCACCCTGTCATGGCAAATTTTTTGGAAAAACTGTAAAGAATCACAGATCTTTCGGCCATACCGGGAAGGGATGCCAGAGAAACACTCTTTCCTTCGTAGCGAACATCAAAATAGGCCTCGTCGCAGAGCACATAGAGATCGTGTTTGATAGCCAGCCCGGCAAGTTTTTCAAGCTCTTGCGAGGAACATTCCGCGCCGGTAGGATTCTGCCAGTCGTTGAATATGAGTATTTTCGTGCGCGGGGTTATCTGCCTTTCGATAGAGTCCATATCCAGCTCGAAGCTTCCCCCCCCCTCAACAAATCCGTAAGGCAGCGCCCTGCCCCCCTGAAACTCTATCTGTGATTCGTAAATGGGATAACCGGGATTGGGATAAAGAACTTCATCCCCTGGATTCATAAGCGCCAGTAGAAACTTGCCTATAACCGGTTTCCCGCCCGGCTGGATGGACACATTTTCCATGGTATAATCAATCCCATGTGATCCGCTGACATCATCGGCCAACAGCTCACGCAACTGGGGAATCCCTGCGTTCGGACAATAGCCTGTCTTTCCTCCCCGCATTGCCTTTTCAGCCGCGTCCATAATGTTGGAAGGCGTCAGGATGTTTAAATCACCCAGATGGAATGGATATATCTTGTTTCCTTCTGCCGCGAAAGCGGCCGCCTCGGCGGAAACAGCAAAGGCTGTCTCAACCCCCAGACGTTCTATCCTGTCCGCTATTCTCATAGTCGTCTCCTTTTACCCGGCATATTCCGGGATGCCCATATCTTCTGAATTGACAATACTCGGAGCCGCTTCCGGGGGACTATCTTCCAGGAAGGTCAGAATGTTCTCTCCCTTCCACGCCGGATATCCCATCAGGATTCCCGCCACGTTTCCGGCCGCAAGGATAGCCATGCTCTGTCTCGTCCAGATGGTCGCGGAACCGAGATGGGGAACAATCACCACATTATCAAGTTCACTCAAACCCGGTTTTAGCTCAGGTTCATTTTCAAAGACATCAAGCCCCGCGCGAAAGTCCGGGTTATTCCGGCAGTGATGTACAAGGGCATCCTCATCAATCAATGGTCCTCTGCTCGCGTTAATCAGGATCGCGTTTCTCTTCATACGCTTCAGACGTTCGGCATTTATGAGGTGGCGTGTGGTTTCATCGAGCACCGGATGCAGGCTCACAAGATCGGCTGTCTGAAGTACCTCTTCCACATTCTCCGCCCTTATGCACGCAACCGGTTGTTCTCCACGCGACTTCAGAAAATCAGCATAGGCGGCCACATAATCTTCAAGGGCGCTGTTCCGGTAAAGATCATAATAGACAAGGTTCATCTTGTGCCCCTCGACCATCATGCGCGCGTAGGCGGTGCCTATACGTCCAGCGCCTATAACACCAACCGTCTTTCCATAGAGAAGCTCCCCAAGAAAAATGTCTGGAAGCCAACCGTTGAACTTTCCTCGACGCGTAAACCTGTCGGCTTCTACCACCCTGCGCGCTGCCGAGAACGTCAGGGCCACAGCCATTTCCGCGGTAGTTTCAGTCAATACGCCGGGGGTGTTCCCCACACAGATACCATGCCTTGTAGCGGCGCCGACGTCCAC
The DNA here is from genome assembly GCA_019313385.1 of Deltaproteobacteria bacterium. Lineage (GTDB taxonomy): Bacteria > Desulfobacterota > Syntrophia > Syntrophales > UBA2210 > UBA2210. The sequence goes on from JAFDBG010000008.1 coordinate 24,031, forward strand.
GTTGTTATAACCCACCGCATAATTGCTGTAGACTTTCCCTCCTGCCTTTTCAAGGGCGGAGAAGAGCTCTTCTCCCCAGACTTCAGTCAGCTGTCCTATGACTCCTGAACAGTTGTCACCTATCGCGGAGACAATCTCGCCAATGCTCAGGATATCTGTTGACGTGCTAACATCTACCCTGTAGCCCGATCGCGCCAGAATCTCCAGCCATTTTACGCCCGGCAATTTCTTGGTGACAACCACCCGTCCGACACCCTTGGAATTGTGCACTTTCCACTTTTCATCGTTTAACATGAGATCCTCCTTTCAAGGCTTATGTAAGTTGCTGTTTGTGAAATAGTAAAGACCGGTTGTATTTTAGCATAAGAGATGGAAATTTCAACAGAAGAATATGATGGGATAACCCATGAATAGACAAAAAACTCAATTCTTACGTAATCAAGGCCGATGACAGGAACCCGATCATCGATACCAAATTTTAATCGTACCGTCTATTTTAAGGTAAGGAAAAGTCCACAGAAACAACAATCTGCAGGCTATTCTTTAAAAATCAGCTTGTAGGATTTTACCATCATCACCGGATGGTAGGAATGTTTTGTCTGAATCAGTCCCGGCACACCCATATCGCTTTCCTTATTGATGTACTCAAGGCCCGGGAAAAGCCTGCGCGCGCATTCCCTGTCGAAAAACTGGTAGAGACCCTTAAACTGCGCCGAAGCCTTCTGAAAGTGGAGTGCGCTCATCGTTTCCGTAAGCTGCGAAGCTATGCCAAAGGCCTGCGTCATCCCATCGATTGAGAGCATGACACTTCTGAACCCGAGGGTATTGATATTATGTAAGGCGTTTCTGGTGGCGTTCCACTCGCAGTAGAGATCTTCGTCTCTGTCCACATTGCAGTCCCGTTCCTCGCACCACTTGTCCAGGAATTCCAGGCATCCGGGCACGTCTTCCGGTGATATGGTTTTTATAATGAGGGTTCCCGCTTTCTCGGAATAATTTCGCTCGAACTGTTTGATAAGGTTTCTCTTTTTCGAGTACTTGCTACCTACCAGGCTCGCCAGGTCCTCTGTTCGGTAAACGTAGTCGTCATATCCATTCTGCTGTTCGATGATGAAGAACTTATCCAAGCTATTTTTACCATACCTCTCCAGATAATCCTCGGGAACAAACCAGTAGGTACTGTATCCTGTTTGGCGGGAGATCTCGGCGAGTTCTTCGGGGGAATGTTCCCTGTCAGGTGAAATAGGTAGTAGAAGATGACTATTTTCTTTACGTCTCGTGAAGTTGGCGTAGACAAAAAGGATATCATCATGAATGGCCCAACAGGGTTGGTAGACCTCGGTTGTCCATGCGATGATGGATGAGAGAGAATAGGGGCATAGCGGATGTCTCTGCCCGGCGAAGAATGGTTTGAGTGTTGTGTAATCGGAAGGTGTGAGCGGTTTAAACTTCATACCTTAAGCCTCAGCATGGGAGTTGAATTTTCCATGACGGAAAAGCCGAGACTTTCGTAGAAGGGATGGGACCCCCTCTCTGCTATGAGCCCAATCCAGTTTATCCCGTCTTTTTCGAGCCGATCGACCAATACCTTTACGATCCGGGTCCCGATTCCTTTTCCACGGAAAGAATCCATCACGGTAACATCCTGTATATAGGCGTCACTGGCGCCGTCACTGACGGCCCTCCCCATGCCGATGATATAGCCCTCGTGACGTGCGACCAGAAAGCAGTGACTCCCCTCCGCAATTTGCCTGACCATTTCGGGGTTATCCCCTTCCTGCTTCCACCAGTTTTCGCTCCGGTAGAGATCCGTTATCTGACTGATCTCATCGGCAGTGGGTTTTTTGATAAAGGAATAGTCACACATCGGGTGTACTCTATCAGAATACGGCGGGGAAATCCACCCCGTTCACCTGACCGCTTAATCGATGACTTTTTCGCAGCCTGACAGGTGATCGATATCGTTAAAAAAAACAACATTCCCCCTGCCGTTTTGGAATTCCACAAGCGTTTTGGAAGCCACATCCACATGAGCCTGTATGATGTGAGAGAGATCCATTTCTTTAATCTTGCAGAGAATAGTCATTATAGTGAAGTTGTGTGCCGCGAGGAGAGTTGTGCCTGATTTTCCGGCAATGCGCTCGACAACGCCCCATGCCCTATTCTGGAGTTCGGAAAGGGATTCGCCACCCGGCATGACGATGGAAGCCGGATCTTCGGCCCATCGTTTAAGGAAATCCCCGTGGTTTTTCATCATCTCCTGAAGGGCCATCCCTTCGAAATTCCCCATGTTGAGTTCCATCAGGTCTTTCTCGGGCTCGATCGAAAGGTGATGAAAACGGTTAATGGCCTCGGCCGTTTGTACCGCCCGTTTCAGGGGACTCGATATGATCGTGTCGATCTTCTCGTCCCTCAGTGATCGCGCGAGACTATCCGCCTGAGCACTGCCACGCTTACTGAGCTCGATGTCACTCACACCCTGCACCCGTTTTTCTCGATTCCATAATGTCTGACCATGACGTACCAGCATAAATTTCACAACAGGGACCTCCCGGACTGATAATAACAACGAAGGTTTTCCTTAACTCGTAACTGATACCTTTGCAAGAAGATCCTGCATGGTTTTGGTGTGATATGGCATATTAAAATCGATGCAAAAGATGTCTTTTCATAGGCATTGATTTGTGGCATTATCTATCTCTTGCAGTCGCGTATACTACGCGGAGCTTGTACAAGTAACGATAAAAAAGGAGGCTATGTTATGCAGGCATTATTTACATTGACACCGGCCGAATCGAAGCGGTTGATAGCCAGGGGCATCGTTTCGATTCCCGAGGTACAGCAAGCAAAGGAAGAAGGATATCTGATCGTGGGACGCGGGTCTACAAATGCGTATATCGTCGAGGAACTGCTTGGGAAATCGATAGAGAAGGAAAAGTATGTTGCCGGGCAGGTCATCAAAGGGATCACCTGCGCGCTTCTTCAGGGCATTCGCATGCAACCGGTCACGTTTCACAAGAATCAGTTGCTGGATGTGGAACCATCCACCGTTATCGATGAACTGGGGCCGGGGGACATCATGTTAAAGGGGGCCAATGCCATTGATCACATGGGATATGTCGGCGTCGTTATGGCAAATTCCATGGGGGGCACCATGGGTCAATTTTACCTGCCCATGAAGGTCCGGGGAGCAACGATTATCTATCCCGTGGGTCTCGAGAAGATGATCCTGTCCGTCGAAGAGGCATCCAGGATGGGAGGATTGCACACTATCGAACGGAGCATAGGCGCCACGGTCGGGATGGTGTGCGTTACAGACGGCATGGCCTATACCGAACTGGACGCCCTGGAAGAGCTCTTTGATGTAGAAGCCGTCCATTTCGCGTCGGGTGGATACGGCGGTGCAGAAGGGGCCGTAAGCATAATTGTCGAAGGTGACGACAAAGAGGTTAATCAGTGCTGCGATTATATTGAAGGTATCAAGGGGGAGCCGCCGCTGTCCGGGATAAAACCTCCCTGTATGACCTGTCCCATTCTCTGCAGTTTCAAGGGGATGGAGGAGGATGCCCTTCCCGACTATCTGCGGGAAGCCTGATCTTCTTCCGGATGTAAAAAAGAGGGACCAGGTCGAATCGTGTCAAGATTTTGTTGAAGTGTGCCTTTTATACCGGGAAAAATACAAACACTTCCCATATCAAATCTCTTTTGGCCTTCTAATTGACGCGTCAGGTTGAAGCCGGATTTTCAGGTTTTGTATTGACAACGGGTCGCTCCTCCGGTACGAGTGTCCACCGGAAGCTGGTTTGTCGTACTACAATTACGCAGCGTACAAGAAGGCAAGGGGAGATTCGCCCCTGCCTTCTTCGTTGGGAAATGACGGGTACACCCATGAATGAATTTATACGAAAGGGATTTCTATGACACAGAACAAGGACAGGACACCCGTCGCGCAAAGCATTACCACCTCATGTACGAAGTGTAAGATGGAGCTCAGCCACATCGTCATTTGCCACACCATGGAGGGGATTGTCGCTCGGGTCAAGTGCCGCACGTGCGGAAGCGAGCACAAGTATCACCCCGAAAAGAAGAAGACACCCCGGAAGACCGCGCGAGTTACCGGGCGGACAGCAGCGTCCCGAAAGGTACCGGTACCGGCAGCGCTGGACTTTGAGCAGTTCTCGGAGAGATTAAAGAACAGGGAACCTGTCCCCTACAGCTTGTCAGGATCATTTAAGGTTGATGACGTAATCAATCATGCAACCCACGGGATGGGGCTTGTGACGAAGGTCTCTCGTCAGAGGGTCTGGGTGTTATTTTTCGACGGCCCGCGGACCCTTGTGTGCGACTGGGGATGATCCCCGTGAAGGAGGCACCACGCTCTTGTAACAACAGCGGCGTGAGAAGTCTTCCCCACCTTTGACTTATCTTGCATGGAAAGCGAAAAAATATCTCGCTGTAGGCGCTGATTTGAACTATATGAATACGCAGAACGGTGAAAATCACCCAGGAGAGTATAATGAAAAAATTTCAGGATCGTATCATTCGCGCCGCCAAGTTGGATGCAAACCTGTATGAAGAGGTTGAGGCCGACAAGGGGGCAATGGGCCAGGCGATGGCGGTTGTCGTCTTTTCCAGTCTGGCAGCCGGGATAGGAAGCATTGGAACAGGCGGACTCAGAGGGCTTGTGATGGGGACGATCGCGGCCCTTGCGGGATGGTACGTCTGGGCCTGGCTCACATACTTTGTCGGCACAAAACTCCTTCCAGAACCGCAAACCCAGTCAGATCCCGGTGAACTGCTGCGCACCATCGGCTTTGCGAGCTCTCCCGGATTGATTCGAATCTTAGGCATTATTCCGGGGCTGGGAGGGGTGGTTTTCCTGGTAGCCTCAATCTGGATGCTGACGGCAATGGTAATCGCGGTCAGGCAGGCCCTTGATTATACAAGCACACTGCGGGCTGTAGGGGTATGCGTAATCGGCTGGGTCATTCAGCTGTTGATTCTCGTACTGTTGTTTTCTATCTTCGGCGGGGGCGCGCAACCGGTTTAAGAGAAAACGAGGGACGCACCGTGGCTATCAAGGTTGATTGAGTCCCCTGTAATCAAGGAATTTAAGGAATGAAAGATCCTAATTTAATATCATTTGAGGATATCCAGAGTATATCAGGCGCCACCGGATCCCCCGAGGCCGTTTCAGCCCCACCCACGTGAGGCGTGTCCTGCGAGGTTCAGGTGAACCCGCCGCGCATGGATCAGCCCTTTGTGATCGGAGCGATTGAAACCGACATCGGCCGCGTCCCCCAGGTCTCTTCATCCCTTGGATGGGCCGACCACTGGGGAACGATTAAGGCCCGCTCCGGCCTCAACCGGATGCACTACGCCGTCGATCCAGGTCTCTATGCCCTGGGAAATCCCGACGCCGGATCACTGGCACTGGTCACCGCAAACTACAAATTGAGCTTTGACAGCCTCCGGTCTGCCCTCCCCGGGCGTGATGCATGGATCCTCGTCCTCGACACAGAGGGGATCAATGTCTGGTGTGCCGCCGGGAAGGGAACCTTCAGCACAGCCGAACTCGTCGCACGCATCAAATCGAGTAAAATCAACCAGATCGTCTCTCACCGGAAAATCATCCTTCCCCAGCTTGGCGCCCCCGGCATTGCCGCGCACATCGTCAAGAAACTCGCCGGGTTCACGGTCCATTACGGTCCCATCAGGACCAAAGACCTGGCCGAATATCTTGATCGGGGAATGGCGGCAACTCCCGTAATGCGTTTGAAAACCTTCACCCTTTCGGAGAGAGCGGTACTGATCCCTATCGAGCTGGTTCAGGCGCTCAAAGCGGCGCTCGTAGTCGCGCTGGTCGCTCTCGTCATTTCCGGATTTGGAGGACAGGGTACATATGTAGATAATGTAGTCACTTACGGAATCTTTTTCACCATTGCCTTGCTTGGCGGGGTATTCGCAGGGGCCGTGCTGACACCGCTCCTGCTCCCGTATATTCCGGGCCGGGCCTTCGCCCTGAAGGGCCTGGTTCTGGGCCTGATTACCGCCGTGGTTCTCGTCTTCTTCCGGAATCCCGATATGACACAGTGGGCCAACCGTCTCGAGATCCTCGCATGGCTTCTCCTGGTTCCCGCCGTGGCGGCATACCTGGCAATGAATTTCACCGGCGCCTCGACCTATACCTCCCTTTCGGGCGTCAAGAAAGAGATGCAATGGGCCCTCCCTCTGGAAATAACAGCCGGGACCGCGGGATGCCTGCTCTGGCTGGGATCACGATTCATCATATAGGAGGAGTACACGGATATGACACGACTCAGATATCTCAAAAATGTGACAACACTGGCGTTTGACGAAGAAAAATGCATCGGATGCGGGGTCTGTATGACCGTCTGCCCCCAAGCGGTGTTCGGCATGAACGGCGACAAACGTGTCCAGATCGAGGATCGCGACGCCTGCATGGAGTGCGGCGCTTGTGCCCTCAACTGCCCCACAGAGGCATTAACGGTAACCGCGGGTGTGGGATGTGCCGCCGCGGTAATTAATTCCATGCTTGGCGGCGGATCAGCCACCGGATGCTGCTGCAGTATCGAACCGGACGAGACCTGCTCCGGCAATAAACGTCCGACCTGCTGTTAACGCTGATCCTAATTTTTAAATAATTAGAAACATTGCAGATAAGCGTTTTATTTGTATACATTGTGCATATGTGTTGCAAGCAGAAGAGGCCTTGGTAAATATTCCTCCGGGCTTCGTGACGAAAGCTGAAAAATGGCTGATGTTCGCCGTCAATCCAAAGAACTCTAAATCCTTAAGTAAAAGTTAGAGAGAGTGAGGTGTGAACAGTGAATTTGAAAGATAAATATGCCGTTGTCGGGGTGGGTTATACACCTCAGGGACAAGTCCCCGAGAGGACCACAATGAGTTTTCACCTTGAGGCCTGTGCCAATGCCATTGAAGACGCAGGGTTGAAGCGAGAAGACATTGACGGATTGATCGTCTATCGCCACTTTCTTCCGCCGACGGGAGAGGGAGAGGTCACCCCTTATCTCGTGGCACAGCACCTCGGCCTGGCGCCAACCTATATGACTCAGGAAGCCAACTGATCACGGAGCCAAATACAGCACGCAGTTGGCGCGCTAGAATCAGGTCTTTGTAAATATGTACTTCTTTCATATGCGCACTCGGGAGACAGCATGTCCCGTATGCTCATGGATAGGGGTGGTGATACACCGGTTTTTGGCCATTTCGGTGCGACCGCGGGGTACGCGATGGCCGCTCGACGTGCCATGCATGAGTTTCATACGGGACCCGACACATGGAAACATATCGCAGTGGGACAGCGCAAATGGGCACAGATCAATCCGCGAGCGGTGATGTACGATAACCCGATGACATATGAAGACTACTATAACGCGAAGCGGCTTGTCGAGCCTTTCCGCCTTCCCGATAACTGCCTGGTCAACGACGGTGGCCGAGCATGTATCATAACGTCGGCCGACAGGGCGCGCGATCTCAAGCACCCTCTTGTCACCATCATGGGGATGGGGCAACATAATCCGTCGACGGATTTTCAGCAGGCGACCTATCTGGCGGGACCGACCGGTGCCCGGCAGGCTAGTGAGACTGCCTTCCGAATGGCAGGCATTACCGCCCGCGATGCCGACGCCTGCGAGATATACGACTGCTTTACCTATACAGTGGAAATTACACTGCAGGACTACGGTTTCTTTGGACCGGGCGAAGGAGAGGAGTGGTTCTCGGGGGGCACCATTGAACCGGGGGGAAGGATGCCCCTCAATACATCGGGTGGCCAATTATCCGAGGCGTACCATATGGGCCTGACGCCCCTCACGGAGGGGGTAATGCAACTCATGGGTCGATGCGAGGATAGGCAGCTCGGTCCCGCAACCAACACAAAGGAACCCGAAATTATCGTATGCAGCGATAACGGTGCCATAATGCAGTGTCATTCCTGTTATATCCTGAGGAGGTGTTAGTCGCCATGACATACAACAAGCCTTTACCAAAGATCAATGCCGACACAAAAGAGTTCTGGGAAGGGTGCAGGGAACACCTCATAAAAATTCAGAAATGCGGTAATTGTGGATATCTTCGCCATCCTCCTTCATTCCTCTGCCCCCAATGCCATTCCCAGAAAACGGAGTGGATCACCGCCACGGGGAGGGGGTCTGTTTATACCTTTACCGTCAACCATGTAGCGTTCCATCCGGCCTTTCAGGAAGATGTTCCCTACGTCGTTGCAGTCGTGGAACTGGAGGAAGGTCCTCACATGCTTACGAATATCGTCGCTTGTGACCCGGGCAAGCTACGATGCGATATGCCGGTAGAGGTCGTATGGGACGATATAACCGATGAGTTCAGCTTGCCAAAGTTTCGACCGGTATTGTAGGATACCGGGACAGATCTTTTGAAACTCTGAGGTTAATATTTACAATTATAAACCTTTGCGGACGCTTAGGCAGCCATGATCGACATACACCCTGATCGACTGTATCTGACCTCCACCGGTAGGCTGGCGCGTGACCTGAGCCGGCGCTTCCCCCTGAAGTGTCTCCGAGGAAATTAGGGACATCCATGATAAGTTTTGTCAAGGGGAAAACGGAGATTTCCCTTGACCTTCCGGATTGAAAGATTCCCGGCGGTTATTCTTGTTAATCTGCTTCAACTCGATC
>JAFDBG010000009.1 GCA_019313385.1 Deltaproteobacteria bacterium
GCCAAAGCCAAGGCCAGGGGATATCGTACAACGAGAAACCTGATCACGATGATTTACCTCATCGGTGGTAAACTTGAATTCAGACTACCCACATGAAACAGCGAGGAACCAAAAAGATACTATTGACAGGTGGCGCCGGGTATATAGGCAGTCATACCTGTTTGGCCCTGCTTGAGGCGGGGTATGATGTGATTGTTGTCGACAACCTTGCAAACAGCAAGGAGGAATCGTTGAAAAGGGTTCAGCAGATCGCGGGTAAGACCCTGGAATTCCACAAGGTGGATCTGCTGGACAAAGACGCGCTGAACAGGATTTTTGAAGGTGCTTCAGTCGATGCGGTGATTCACTTCGCGGGTCTGAAGGCGGTTGGAGAATCCGTCAGCACGCCGCTTCGTTATTATCACAATAACGTTACAGGAACGCTGCATCTGTGTGAGGCTATGCGTGAGCACGACGTCAGAAAGATGGTCTTCAGTTCTTCCGCTACTGTGTATGGAGACCCTCACACGGTTCCGATAATGGAGGATTTTCCGCTTGCGCCCACCAATCCATACGGACGTTCAAAACTTATGATTGAAGAGATCCTCCGTGACATCAATCCTGCCGGGGAAGGGTGGGATATAGCGCTTCTTCGATATTTCAATCCGGTAGGAGCCCATTCAAGCGGCATGATTGGCGAAGATCCTAACGGCATACCGAATAATCTCTTCCCCTATATAACGCAGGTTGCCGTAGGTAAACGCAAGGCACTTTCAGTGTTTGGTAATGACTATCCCACTGTGGACGGAACGGGCGTCAGGGATTATATTCATGTCGTGGATTTGGCGGACGGACACTTGAAGGCGCTGGAAAAACTGGCATCCGGTCCCGGCATTGTCACCTATAATCTGGGTGCCGGGCAGGGACACAGTGTCCTTGAAGTTGTTGAAGCGTTCGAGAAGGTCTCCGGTCACAGAATACCATATAACATAGTGAACCGCCGCCCGGGTGATATAGCGGTGTGCTATGCCGATTCTTCGAAGGCGAAGGATAAAATGGGCTGGTCGGCGACAAGAGGTATAGACAAGATGTGTGCCGATGCCTGGCGCTGGCAGTCTCTAAACCCTGACGGCTATTGAAAAGGATTGCCGAAAATATGGCTGAAGAAAGATTAAAACCCATGTTATTTCTTATAGATGGGACAAATTATATCTACCGGGCGTTTTACGCGATCCGCGGGCTCTCTAATTCCAAGGGATTCCCCACCAATGCCATCTATGGTTTTACCAATATGCTCATGAAATTGTGTCGCGACTGGGGACCGGATTATATTGCCGTTGTATTCGACGCGAGAGGCCCCACGTTCAGGCATGAGGCATATGATCAGTATAAGGCGAACCGCAGGGCGATGCCCGACGACCTCCGCCCCCAGATCCCGCATGTCAAGGATATTGTCCGCGGTTTTTCCATGGAGGTCATCGAGGAGCAGGGAGTAGAGGCGGATGATATTATAGGAACCCTGGCGAAGAGAAGTGAGCAGGCAGGGATGAAGGTAGTTATTGCCTCCGGTGATAAAGATTTTATGCAGCTCGTGTCGGACAATATCCTGATGGTGGATACCATGAAAGACATGTCCTATGACGTAGATGGTGTCAGGAAGCGTTTCGGAGTTGGACCCGACAGGGTGATTGATATACTGGGCCTTGCGGGGGACAAATCGGACAATGTTCCCGGTGTTCCCGGTGTGGGTGAAAAAACGGCGCTCAAACTGGTGCAAGAATTTGGTTCCCTGGAAAGTGTCCTGGAAAACGCCGGAAAGATCAAGGGCAGGGGGCTGAGTGGAAAACTGAGGGAATTTGCCGATCAGGCGCGGATGAGCAAGGACCTGGTTACTATCAGAACGGATGTCCCCGTAGTACCCGATCTGGATGACCTTCGTTTCAGGGACCCCGATGTGGAAACATTAAAGAGGCTTTTCTGGGAATTTGAGTTTCCCGCCCTCATTGCGAGGCTTGAGATAAAAGAGGAGAAAGAGGCGGTTGATTACCGCCTGATCACCGGTGAAGTGGAGTTCGACAATCTGCTGGATGAAGTTCGAAGGTCTGGCAGGTTTACCTTTGATCTGGAATTGACTTCAGATGAGGCGATGAGGGCTCAGATCGTTGGAATAGCTATCTGCAACGGTGCTAAAAGTGCTTGTTATATTCCCTTATCCAACACTTGTGACGGCCCCTACATGTCAGGGCTGGAGACGCTTTTCTCCGATGATAGCCTGAAAAAATACGGGCATAATCTCAAGACGGCTTCTCTTGCTCTCTCGCGGACAGGAATCGCGCTGAAGGGAGAGCTGTATGATGTCATGGTGGCATCGTATGTCCTCAATCCCTCCAGGCGCGGGTATGATCTGGCCGATATTGTTCAGGATCATCTTGGGCGCAGGATTGCCTCCCCCAAAGATCTGATGGGAAGCGGGGCGAAGGCGATTTTGTTTCAGGACGTACCCTTGGAAGATGCCTCGGATTACGCGTGTCGCCGGGCGGACTTTATATTCAGACTCTCGCCCCTCTTGGGTGAAGATATGGAGAAAGCGGAACTGAAAGACCTTTTCCGTGACGTGGAGATGCCTCTTGCCGGAGTGCTTGCCTTGATGGAGAAAAAGGGAGTTCTCCTTGATTGTGACCTTTTGGGAGAGATGTCGCTCCAGCTCGGGGAACTGCTCGGTGTCTCCGAGGAAAAGATATACCGTCTCGCGGGGGAGGAGTTCAATATAAATTCCCCGAAACAACTGCAGACCATACTCTTTGACAGGCTTGGCCTTCCCAGGGGGAGGAAGACAAAGGCCGGCTATTCGACGGATGTGGATGTATTGACAAATCTCGCAAAGTCTTATGACCTCCCGGCGGAGATACTCGTGTACCGGAGCATGGCAAAGCTCAAATCGACTTATGCCGATGCCCTGCCCGCACTTGTTAACCAGGAGACGGGGAGGGTGCATACATCGTATAATCAGACGGTGACAGCGACAGGGAGACTCTCCAGCAGTAACCCGAATCTCCAGAACATACCGATAAGGACCCCGGAAGGAAAAAAGATACGTCAGGCCTTCATCGCGCCTGATGGCTGCGAAATAGTGTCGGCTGACTACTCTCAGATAGAACTTCGTATTCTGGCACATCTCTCCGGGGACGAACTGCTTATAGAGGCGTTCGAATCCGGCGAGGATGTACATACAAAGACGGCCTCTGACATATTCGGCGTGTTTCCCGGGATGGTCAGCGAGGAGATGCGCAGACAGGCAAAGGTGATAAACTTCGGCGTCATTTATGGAATGAGTCCCTTCGGCCTTGCCAGAGAGCTGAATATAAGTCAGAAGCGCGCTAAAGATTACATAGATGGATATTTCTCCAGATTTTCCGGCGTCCGCACATTCATAGAAGAAACGCTGGAAAAGGCGAGGGAGAGGGGGTTTGTCACCACGCTTCTGAACCGCCGACGATATATACCGGAGATCAACAGCGGCAATGTCCAAGTCCGCCAGTTTGCGGAGAGGATGGCTGTCAACACCCCTATACAGGGAACGGCGGCCGATCTGATAAAGGTGGCGATGCTGAATATCGCAGGCAGGATTAAGGAAAAGAAGCTTTCCGTGTCTATGATCATGCAGGTACATGATGAGCTCGTTTTTGAAGTTCCAGTGCGGGAGAAGGAAGAGGTTATGGACCTCGTCAGATGGGAAATGGAGAATGTTATAGCCCTGAAAATTCCGATAAGGGTGGAGATCGCTTCCGGGAAAAACTGGGATGAGGCGCATTGACAGTCAGTGGTCAGTGGGTAGTGGACAGTGGGTAGTTGGTAGTGGGTGCGAAGATAATCCTCTAATCTTTTTATCTGATACTATTGCCTATTCAAAGAGCGCAGTTGTTGAAAATAACGGTTCTAATGCCCGTGGATGGTCGTTATTGCCCGCGGGTAATAAATAATACACGCTGAGGAGGAGACAGCTATGGCGATTGTAGAATGGAAAAAGGATGGGACTGTCGCGGTTATGACTATGAACAACGGCGAGAACAGGCACAATCCTGACTTCAACAGAGCTATCCTGAACGCCTTTGATGAGATTGAGAATGACGAGACTGTCTCATCCGTGGTTATCACATCAAGCGATCAGAAAAACTGGTCACAGGGTATTGATGTTGTATGGATAATGGACGTCATGAATAATAAGGAAACCCAGGCGATTAAGGATTTTTTGTATGGTCTGAACAAGGTATTTACGCGAATCCTGTGTTTTCCGATGCCTGTTATCGCGTCCATAAATGGGCATGTCTTTGGAGATGGAAGCATCATGGCCTGTGCCTGTGATTTCAGATTCATGAAGGCGGACATGGGATATTTCTGTTTCCCGGAGGTGGATATAAACATCCCCTTTCTGCCGGGGATGCTCGCTATCATAAAAAAAGCGATCCCATACTACAAACTTGAAGAGCTTGTGTACAGCGGGAAGAGAGCGACCGCGAATGAACTGGAGGCAAGTCACGTGATTGTGAAGGCGTCTGAAAACGAAGAGGCCCTCCTTGAAGACGCGATGGCGTTCGCGAGGACCTTCACCAAGAAGAGGGCGGTATTCGAACAACTGAAAAAGAGACTGCACAAGCATATCATTGAAATAATGGAGAGGGAAGACCCGGAGTTCATAGAGCCCCTCAATATAATGGCCTGAAATGGTGAAACGTAATGTTGTAGTAGTCGGAGGTGGCGCGTCCGGCATGATGGCCTCCGGACAGGCCGCAGGATTGGGTGCAGATACGCTGCTGCTTGAGAAGATGCACCGTCCGGGGCGCAAGCTTGGCATCACGGGCAAGGGGCGGTGCAACCTCACAAATGTGGCTTCACTTCCGGAGTTTATTTCGCACTTCGGGTCGAGCGGGATTTTTCTCCGGCAGGTCTTTCATCGCTTTTCGAATGATGAGCTTGTGGCGTTCTTTGAGGAACTAGATGTTCCAACTGTTGTCGAACGCGGAGGACGTATATTCCCGGTGAGCGGACAGGCGCGGGATGTGGTGGACGCGCTGACGGGATGGATGAAAAGGCAGGGAGTGATCGTGCGGCGGAAAATATCCGTGGATGGCCTGCTTATCGAAGGGCGCAAGGTCTGCGGTGTGCGTGATTCCGGGGGAGAGACATACCCCGCAGACGCTGTTATCATCGCGACAGGGGGTGTATCTTATCCGACCACCGGTTCAACCGGCGACGGGTACCGTCTGGCACAATCAGCAGGGCATTCAGTAGTGCCCCTGCGCCCAGCGCTGATTCCTCTGGAGACCGGTGGTGATGTGGCGCCACGTCTGCAGGGCCTGAGCATGCGCAACGTGAACGTCAGTGTCCTGGTTGACGGCAGAAAACAGGATGAAGCGTTTGGAGAAATGCTCTTCACGCATTTCGGTCTCTCCGGACCGATTATTCTTTCCCTCAGCGGCAGGGTGACGGACGCGTTGAATCTGGGTGGCCGAGTGACCATCTCCATTGATCTGAAACCCGCGCTGGATGAACACAAGCTGGATGAAAGACTGCTGCGCGAGTTTGACGCGCATGGAAAACGCAAGTTTCAAACGCTGCTCGAAGACCTGCTGCCCGGCAAACTGATACCTGTCTGTATGGAGCTTACTGGAATTCCTCCGGACAGGAGGGGCCACCAGATTACCGCGCGGGAGAGGGAATGTCTGCGGGCGTGGCTCAAGGACTTTCGCCTGGAAGTAACAGGAACCCGCCCCATTTCCGAGGCCGTCATCACCGCGGGCGGGATAAATACAGGGGAGATAGATCCCCGAACGATGGCATCACGTCTTGTCAGCGGACTCTATTTCGCGGGTGAGGTGATGGACATAGACGCTGATACAGGAGGATATAACCTGCAGGCCGCGTTTTCCACCGGTTGGCTTGCGGGAAGATCAGCGGGAAAATAGGGACAATTCCCTTTTAGTCTCCATCCAGAATGGATGATCACTATTTAGAAAGTAGGCGTAATTACCGGGGAAGTGTCCCCTACCGAGAACTTTCCCTCTCTGATTTTCTCCACGATTCCTTCCAAGCCTACCTTACTGTCTTCAAATTTTACAGTGATTGTTGATGTCGTGGAGTTTAGTTTGAAATCAAGAACACCCTCTGTCTTTTTCAGGATAGAACTTATCCTGGCCCTGCCTGCTCACCCCCAGCATCCGGAAACATTTAGGCGATACATCTTCTCGGCGGCAATGGATGCCTGCGAAAAGATCATAAGCGTTGCGCAGAGGAGCATTGCTGTAATAATTTTTCTTATAGTCATTTGTTAAAGATCCTCCACTCTTTTGAGTATTTTCAGCTTTCCTTTGCTGAACATGTCTTCCCTTGTCCCCTCCAGCCATGACAGGAGGTGTCTTTCTTCTTTAAACCTGAGGATATAATCTTTTATGGAGCCTTTATTTTCCTCCCATTCTTTTTCGTCCAGCTTGCCCTCTTCCTTAAACCTTATTACAATATATTTTCCATTGACAAAGAAGACATTGTCAGGGAGGGGCTCTTTCTCGGACATCCTGATGAGGGCTTCTTCCAGTTCCTGGGAGTAGCCGATTTTCGGTATGCTGGGACCAGGCAGAAACAATCCGGTTTCCGACACCTTCAGACCTTTATCTCTGGAGAGCTTCGCCATATCCATTCCATTCTTCAGATGGCCAAGTATGTCTTCGGCCTCCTTCTTGGACAACTTTATGGATTCACTCTCTGTGTAACTCTTTTCAACCTTCTTCGCGACTTCCCTGAGTTCGGGTATATAAGAAGGTTTCAGCGATACAAGCTTGAATATGTAGTGTCCGCTGTTGTTGGAAAAGACGCGTCCCAGATCTCCTTCTTCCAGATTGAATACATATTCGCCCAGATCCTGAATGCCTGTTAATTGACCGGTTAGTGGGATACCGCGGAAGAATTCTGATGTCTCTATCGCGAGGCCCTTCCCCCGGGCATACTCCTCAAAGTTTTCCTCCTGGTAGATCGTATCGTGCGCCCTCCTTGCCTCTCCAAAGGCCGCGTCCGTACCCTTTGTTGATTTCAACCTGGAGACAATTCTGCTTCTTACTTCCGGCAGGGGTTTTGTCTTTCCGTTATCTTCGAAATCGCCTTTGTGATAGTCGTAATATTCCTCTATCTCTTCGTCTGATATATCAAAAGAGTCAGCGAAAGATTCCCCCTTGAAGGCGATGTACTCGATAACTGCCCTTTGCGGTATTCGGAATGCCTCACCATGTTCTTTAAGATATCTTTCAAGATCTTCTTCGGGGGGCTGTGCCTTGGCCTTGAGATCTACCTCTACAAAGTTTATATTGATCTTTCTGTTCTGTGTATTGTAGATGTCGCGGACTTCTTTATCGGACACCTTTACCGACTCCTTGATAAGCCTTTCCAGTTTTCCTGCTTTTAGCGCCCTTCTCTGAGTGATCTCAAAATCCTCCGGCGTCATCCGCTGATACCGAAGGACTCGCTGGTACAGCTTATCGTCGAAGACGCCATTTCTCTGGAAAGCCGGATAGGAGAGAATGAATGTCTTCAGTTCATCGTCGCTTACGTCCAGTTTGAGATCGTCGGCTTTTGACAGGATTATCGACCGATTTATGAGACTGTCGAATACCTGTTGTTTCGGGTTCATTTTTTTGAGCAGATCGTCGGTAAGATTGTCGCCATATCGCTGACGATAGAAGTCCAGCAGATTCTGGTACTCCGTTCTGAATTCTGCGTAGGCTATCCGTGATCCGTCGATTTCAGCGATAGTTTCAGTTGCCTGTCTTCCCCGCATGGATCCAAAGTAAAAGACGAAGACAAGGATAATGATACCCAGCACGACCTTCATCAGCCAGTTTTTGGCGTGTATCCGCATTAATTGAAGCATATCTTAACCTTCTACCTTTCAATTTTACTGAGCGACATTAGTAGTATAGTAACCTCCAAAATGCAATGATTTTTTGAAGGGTGACATCGTTGCCCCTCAGCGGGTAACATACTGACGCGGGACACATTTCTAATTGATTAGGTTGTTGAAATGCTGTATAGGGGGGAGCCAGTCACAATAAATAAAGGGGGATAAAAACTTGTTGTTTGATTATATTCTGGGCTTAATATCGAACGATCTGGCTATCGATTTGGGGACGGCAAACACCCTGGTTTACGTAAAGGGGAAGGGGATTGTCCTGAATGAGCCCTCGGTTGTAGCAGTGCACAGGGATTTAAGAGGGACAAAGAAGATCCTCGCTGTGGGATCGGACGCAAAGAGGATGCTTGGTAAAACGCCTGGAAACATTGTGGCTATAAGGCCCATGAAAGACGGCGTGATAGCTGATTTCGAGATTACAGGGGCCATGTTGCGCCACTTTATACTCCGTGTCCACAATAGAAGAACCTTTGTGCGTCCAAGGATCATAATATCCATCCCCTCGGGGATTACGCCGGTTGAGAGGAGGGCGGTAAAGGAAACCGCGGAGTCTGCGGGGGCACGGGAGGTTTATCTGATCGAAGAGCCTATGGCTGCCGCGATAGGTGCCGGCCTGCCCATAACGGAGCCCGTGAGTTCCATGGTCGTTGATATAGGCGGGGGAACTACGGAGGTTGCTGTAATTTCGCTGGCAGGTATTGTCTATTCAAAATCCGTCAGGGTCGCGGGAGACGTGATAGATAGCGCTATCGTACAGTATATTAAGAGAAAATACAGTCTCCTTATAGGTGAAAGAACGGGAGAAATGATCAAGATTGCCATCGGGTGCGCGTATCCGGAGGAAGAGTCGAAGACAGTTGACGTCAAAGGACGAGACTTGATATCGGGCATTCCCAAGATTGTTGAGATACATTCTGAAGAAGTGATGGAGGCGATGGCGGAACCGGTAAGTGTGATAATTAATGCCGTAAGAGACGCCCTGGAGAATGCTCCACCGGAGCTGGCAGGCGATATTGTCGACAGGGGTATAGTGCTTGCCGGAGGAGGAGCCCTCCTGAGAAATCTGGACGTACTCCTCAGGGAAGAAACCGGGTTGCCCATAACGATAGCGGATGACCCCCTCTCAGCAGTGGCCAGAGGCGCCGGCATGGCCCTGGATGAACTGGATATACTGAAAGAGGTAACTATCCAGCTATAGCCATCAACGACTCGGAAGTGTCAGGATTTTTGCCTTCCCCGACACACCGGGGCATCCTTCATCCCTTCTTTTTCTGTTTCCCTTTCGTGTCTGATAGCCCCCTGTGAGGCAGTTGGAGTGCGGCTTTGCCGCTTTAGGATAAGGAATGACATCTCCTAAAAGATATTACAAGGTTGTTGCTGCTCTTGTTCTTATAGTTGTTTCCCTTACAATCTTTTCCCTGAATTTTAAATCACCTGGAAAAGCAGGCTTCTTTAAAAAGATCGTATTAGAGATGGTTGCGCCTCTGGATTATGCAGTCAATTCGGTGTTCAGCTCCATCGGTGGTGCATGGGCAAGATATGTTATGCTGGTGGGACTGGAAAGAGAGAATAGAGAACTGAATGCAAGCGTTACCTCTTTGATGAAAGAGGTAAATAATTACCGTGAAATGTCCCTCGAATATGTAAGGCTGAGGAAGCTCATGGATATTAAAGGTGATTCAGGGCTTCCGACAGTTGCCGCCAGAGTGGTGGGAAGAGACAGACTCTCTGTTTTTAGGACGGTGTTAATAGATAAGGGAAGTGCTGACGGGATAGATCCCGGCTTTCCGGTGATAACCGCAGAGGGTGTGGCCGGTAAAATAATGGAGGTTTCGTGGAATACATCCAGAGTCCTTCTTTTTGTGGATTATAATAGCAATATTGATGCCCTGATCCAGAGAACCCGGTGTCAGGGGATACTCCGGGGGCTTGGCAGATCCGGGTGTGAATTGAAATACGTCCAGAGATCAGAAGATGTAAAAGAGGGAGATGTAGTAATATCTTCCGGTCTTGCCGGAGTTTTTCCCAAGGGCCTGGTTCTCGGAAAGGTTACCGCGATTGATAAGGAAGAGGCCGGTTTGTTCCAGAGCATCAGAGTACACCCGGCAGTAGGTATTGCCAGACTGGAAGAGGTCCTTGTTATATTGAAAGGGACTGGAGAGGCCAGATGATATTTTATCTTCTGTTACCGGTTTTCTCTCTGCTCCTGCTTACAATTCAGACAACTCTTTTTGACATACTTTTCTTCGGGAAGGCTGGGCTGGAGATATCATTGATATTGGTTGTATATGCCGGCTTTCACCTGAGCCTTGCAAGGGGTGGGATACTGTCTTTTATCCTCGGATTTTTTCTGGATTGTATTACCGGTGTTATGCCGGGTTTTTTTGTGCTCAACTACATGCTGATATTCTCTATCTCTAAAGCCGTTTCATTCAAGGTATATGGAGGGGGAATGATCTTCACTGCCAGCTTCACGTTTATATGTGCCCTCTTCGGGAAGCTTTTGATAGTTTTGATGTATGAGGTCCTATACGGTGTCAATGTGTTTTATGATATATTGAATATCTCGTTTTTTCAGGCTGTAATTACCGGTGTGTCCGCGCCTGCGTTTTTTATCCTGTTTCATCGTTTTGAGGTTTTACTGAATGTTTGGGAAGCAAGATCGCCTGACCGGCTATGATCCTGTAAGATTCAGGAATAAAATTAGAGTGATTATATGGCTGGTGTTTCTTGCCTTTTTCATTCTGATCGCCAGATTCTGGTATCTCCAGGCTGTCAGGGGGGATAATCTGAGGCAGCGGTCCGAGAACAATCGAATCCGCATACAGGAGATAAAACCTCTAAGGGGATTGATCATGGATACCCATGGGAATATCCTGGTGGACAACCAATCCTCTTTTGATATATCCATAATTCCTGAGGCCGCAAAGGATATAGAGGGTGTTATGAATAAGCTGGCAGGCCTTTGTGATTGGGGGCCGAATGCGATATCCCGTGAGAGTGCTTCTCTTAAGTCCGGAAGGCCTTTTATTCCCGTCAGAGTCTGCAAGAATATAGACAGAGATCAGATGGCCGTAGTGGAAACCAATTCCCTGGATCTGCCCGGTGTGGTTGTCGATATTGTTCCTGTAAGGGAATATATATATGGAGAGATGATGGCCCACATCCTGGGTTATGTTGGGAATATAAGTGGTCCTGAGCTGGGGAGGGCTGTCTACTCCGATTACAGGTCAGATGACATAGTGGGAAAGTGCGGTATTGAGAAATATCTGGATGGATATTTCAAGGGTAAGAGTGGCGGGGAACAGGTGGAGGTGGATGCCGCCGGGAGAAGGCTGAATGTATTGGGAGGGGTTAAGCCTTCTCCCGGTTACAATGTTGTCCTCAATGTGGGTGCAGATCTTCAGAAGATCTGCTGGGATGCCTTTCAGGAAAAGGCAGGGACGGCGATTGTTATGGATCCGCGCACCGGCGCTGTTATGGCAATGGTAAGCAGTCCGTCTTTTGATCCAAACCTGTTTAACCGCGGGATATCCGGGGACAGATGGAAGAAACTGACGGCAGATCCTTTATGCCCTTTACAGAACAGGGCTGTCTCGGGGCAATATCCTCCCGGTTCCACTTATAAACTGGTTGTCGCGGCCGCGGCTCTTGAGGAGGGTTTAATAACAGAAAATACCGAAATATTTTGTGACGGCACATACCAGATGGGGGACAGGACTTTCAGGTGCTGGAAAAAAGGGGGTCATGGCAAGGTGAATCTGCATCGCGCTATAGTAGAATCGTGTGATGTCTACTTTTATCATCTGGGAGAGATGCTTGGTGTTGATAAGCTGGCGGAGTATGCCGGAGAGTTTGGCCTCGGATATAAAACCGGCATAGCGCTTCCAGGAGAAAAAGGGGGATTGATTCCTACAAAAGAATGGAAACGGAAAAAATACGGGGAACCCTGGCAGAAAGGTGAAACCACCTCGTTGTCCATAGGACAGGGGTTTGTCCTCGTTACACCCTTGCAGTTACTTCGGGCCTATTGCGCGATAGCCAATGGCGGAATTCTCTATAAACCACAGCTTATAAAGAGGATTGAGACAGTGGACAGACAAACAGTCAGAGATTTTCCTCCTGAGAAAGAGGGGTTTATCTCTGTCAGCAGGAAAAATATCGATATATTGAAATATGCCCTGCGGGGGGCGGTTAATGACCCCCACGGCACGGGCGGGGCCTTGAAGCGGCCGGAAAAGGATGTCTGTGGTAAAACCGGCACCGCGCAGGTCATAAGGATGCGGGAAGATACAAGTGATGATGTAGTAGGTGATATACAGTATAAATTCAGGGATCATGCCCTGTTTGTTTGTTTCGCGCCTTACAAAGACCCCACGATAGCGATCCTGGTTATTGTAGAACATGGGGGGCATGGCGGGTCCGTGTCCGCTCCCATTGCGCGCAGGATCGTTGACGGGTATTTTAATCTTGAGCAAAGAAGGAAAAAGAAGTGAAGATTGATCGCAGATTGTTTGCCAATTTTGACTGGGTCCTTCTGGGACTGTTGCTTCTGATAAGCGGCATAGGTATCCTGAATCTCTATAGCGCCGGTTATAACCTGGCCTCAGGGGGAGAACCCTTCTACACAAAACAGATGTATTGGGTCTTGCTGGGACTTGTTGTGATGGTTGTCACCTTCAGTATCGATTATCATATTATCATACGACATGCCTATCTGATTTACGTGGTTTCGCTCTCCCTTCTTTTTCTGGTTTTTTTCTACGGGAACATTACCCACGGTTCACAGAGGTGGCTGGTCATATACGGATTTTCCTTTCAGCCGTCGGAATTGATGAAGCTGGCAATTATCATTGCTCTGGTAAGGTACTTTGATGATAATATGGGGAGAGGGTATTCTCCTGGTAATCTTGCGATCCTCCTGACAATTGTGGGGATACCTTTTTTTATGATAGCAAGACAACCGGATCTGGGTACTGCAATGTTTATGATGATCCTGTTTCTTTCCATGGTGGTTTTTATTGGAGTCGGCAGGAGGCTTCTTATATATTTTACTCTGGGCGGTCTTATATTTGCTCCGCTGTGCTGGTTTTTTCTGAAGGATTATCAGAGAGAAAGGATTCTTACATTTCTAAACCCTGAACGGGATCCCCTCGGAGCGGGGTATCACATCATACAATCCATAATCGCAATCGGCTCCGGCGGCATCTGGGGAAAGGGATTCCTGAAAGGAACCCAGACACAGCTGAGATTTTTGCCGGAGCAACAGACGGACTTTGCATTTTCCGTTTTTGCAGAGGAATGGGGATTTGGAGGGGTATGTGCCCTGATGTTTATGTTTCTTATGTTGATACTGTGGGGTTTAAAGATCACACGATATTCCAGAGATTTGCCCGGGGCGTTGACAGCCTTTGGAGTGACAATGTTTGTCTTCTGGGGTATATTTATAAATGTCGGCATGGTTATCGGTATATTTCCTGTTGTGGGAATACCGCTCCCTTTTTTCAGTTATGGGGGGTCTTCGATGATTGCTCTGATGGCAGGGGCGGGTTTGTTGATGAATGTGAGCATGAGGAGGTTTATACTTCAACCATGATACATTCGTAAAAAGTCGGTTTTCTTCGCTCAGAATCATTTTGGGGATGCTGTTATTGCCCGGCTGAATCCCGATAAATCGAGACTAAAACCCGTGCTAACGCACTCAAATAGTTAGATTTTCTTGGCGCCAGTCAATATCAACATCTTTTTCCCGCAATGCTTCGGTTCGCTACGAAAAGACTTTTTACACGCATATCAATCTTAACAGTTTTATGGGTCCCGCAGACACCCTTTTGGGGAGGGACGCGGAGAGGAGATCTTGAATGATGAGCAGGAAAAAAGATAGAGATGAAGAAATAAAGGCCTTTTTGGGTAAGGGTGCGGAGTTCAATGGAAAACTTGTCCTGAATGGTTTGGTGAGAATTGATGGCGAATTCAGAGGTGAAGCGTTGGGCAGCGGTACATTGATCATAGGAGAAGGCGCCTATGTCGAAGCGGATATTGCGGTTGACAACATATTGATTTCCGGTGAGGTGAGGGGTAATCTCGATATCAGGGAAAAGACAGATATTTCGTCCACAGGCAGACTTCTGGGCAACGTGAAGACGGCGATTCTTGTGGTGAAAGAGGGCGCTGTAATCGATGGCGCATGCCAGACGTCGGGCAAAGATAAGGGTGAATATACAGCAGTTTAAACAGATGGATAGAGTGGAGCCTCCCAGTGACCAGACAGGTGAACATGGGCGGCTTCAGCTGCTCGGCAGCAGCAAAAGAACCCCCGAGATATATAACATGACCGTCGGTCAAAAAAAGCTTGACAAGGTTATGGAGTTGTGGTTAATACTTCCCGATTTTGGGGGAGGGACTTCGATGGAGGTCTCCCGGGGTTGTTTTTGATCTTCAAACATTTTTCGCATAAATATTTAACTCAAGGAGTGGCGGAAGGTAATGGTAGAGCTGAATTATACAGTCTGGATCCAGATGGCCAATTTTCTCTTGTTAATTGTTATACTCAATTTTCTCCTTTTCAAACCTGTTTTAAAGATCATCGAGAAAAGGAATAAAAAGATTGAAGAGTCGGATGAGGAAGTAGTGTCTCTCGATGAAACAATTGAGCGTAAAATAGCAGAATACGAGGAGAAAATACGTCAGGCGAGGACAGCGGCAGTTGCTCAGAAAAATGAAATTGAGGAAGAGGGGTCCGAGCAGGGAGATGTGATAACCGGAAAAGTAAGAGATGAGATCTCGAAAAAAATGGAAGCATTTAAGGCTAATATGCAGAAAGAGGTGGATGAAGCCATGGGTGTTCTGCGTGATCAAACCAGAACAATAGCCGGGGAGATTTCTGAAAAGGTATTGGGAAGGGGTATATAGATGAAGCGCCTTTTAGTTGTTTTTGGTTTGGCCTTGGCATTGTTGCTGGCGCCTGCTGTCCTTGTCGTTGCGGATAGTGGTCAGGGTGGTGAGAACGGTCTGCAAAGCGAGAAAGTTCTGCAGAGCATCGGGGCGAAGGAAGGCGTTGAAATAGAAGCCGAAGATATCGCCATGGAAGATATTGCCGAAGAGGAACACCCCGGAGAGGATCACGGCAAGGCATCACTTATCAACTTTGGGTGGAGATTTCTTAATTTTGTTGTACTGCTTGCAATCCTTTACAAACTTTCAGCCAAAGCTATCCGGAATTTTTTTGCCGGGGGTCGTGAATCCATCAAGGCTTCGCTGGAAGGAGCAATAGCAGCAAAAGAGGAAGCAGAGAAGAGACTCAGGGAACATTCTGGCAGGTTGGATAAGGCCACTGCGGAGATACAGGGAATTGCCGATATGATAAAGGCACAGGGACTTGCCGAAAAGGATAAGATTATCGAAGAGGCAAAGAGAACCGCCGAGAAAATGAAGGAAGATTCAACGGCCAGGATGGATCAGGAATTTAAAGAGGCCCTTAAACAACTCAGGACGGAGGCCGCGGAACTTTCCGTTAAGATGGCTGATGAAATTTTAAAGAAGAACATCGAAGATAAAGATCACAAGAATATGGTCAATGACTTCTTGGACAGGATGGTGAGCCGAAATTGATAGGGAGCGATATTGCAAAGAGGTATGCGAGGGCGTTGTTTGATATAGCGCGGGAGGAAGATAAAATAGAGGTCATCTATGGCGAACTTGAGGGATTCTCTTCCATGGTGAAGGAAAATAAAGGATTAGCGGAATTTTTTGCCAATCCCGTATTCGACAGTTCTGATAAATCTGCCGTTATAAAAGATATTCTTGATAAGATTGGCATGTCGATCACTACGTCGAATTTTCTGATGCTGCTGGTTGATAAGAGAAGGCTTGATGTTCTTGAGCAGATTGAAGAGTGCTATCAAAGATATATGGATGATGTCTTAAATAAGGTAAGAGTCGGCGTAAAAACGGCATTTCCACTGTCAAGTGAACTGTCCGTGAGGATCAAGAAACAGATGGAAGACCTGACCGGAAAAAACGTTGAGATGGTTGTTGACGAAGATCCGTCATTGTTGGGTGGGGTTGTTATAAGGGTAGGCGATACCCTTTACGATGGCAGTGTTAAAGCTCAGTTGAACAACATGAGGGAACTCATAAGGGAGGAGATGTAGAGGATGGGTGCAATCAGGGCAGAGGAAATAACACAGATAATTTCCAAACAGATAAAGGGTTATGAGAAAAAGCTGGATATCAGCGAAACCGGTACCGTCTTGTCGGTTGGTGACGGTATCGCCAGGGTTTATGGCGTGGAAAATGCCATGGCTATGGAGCTCCTTGAGTTCCCCGGCGGTATACTGGGAATGGTTCTCAACCTTGAGAGAGACAACGTCGGTGTTGCCATCCTGGGTTCAGATATGCACATCAAGGAAGGTGACGTGGTCAAGAGGACGGGCAAAATCGCGCAGATCCCTGTGGGAGAGGCTGTTCTTGGACGTGTTATTGGCGCCACGGGAGAGCCCCTGGATGGAAAGGGTCCCATAGAGACGGACACCTACAGCAGGATAGAAATGGTTGCGCCAGGTGTTATCGAAAGACAGCCGGTTAATCAGCCGGTCTATACGGGGTTGAAATCCATCGACGCCATGACGCCGGTCGGAAGAGGACAGAGAGAACTAATCATCGGCGACCGCCAGATAGGCAAAACGGCGATATGTGTAGATGCCATTATCAGACAGAAGGATACCGGAATCAAATGCGTATATGTTGCCATAGGACAGAAAAAATCGACGGTGGCGCAGGTGGTGGAAGTCCTGAGAAAAAACGATGCCATGAGTTATACGTGTGTCGTTGCGGCTTGTGCCAGTGATCCAGGAACGTTGCAGTACATAGCCGCGTTCGCGGGGTGCAGCATCGGAGAATACTTCAGGGACAGTGGACAGGACGCTCTGATCATATATGATGACCTCTCCAAGCAGGCAGTGGCCTACCGGCAGATATCGCTTCTCCTGAGAAGGCCCCCCGGACGTGAGGCGTATCCCGGAGATATTTTCTATAATCACTCGAAACTTCTGGAACGAGCCGCCAGGGTGAGCGAAGACCTGGGCGGTGGTTCTCTTACGGCACTCCCCATTATTGAGACCCAGGCCGGGGATGTTTCCGCATTTATCCCCACGAACGTTATCTCCATTACTGACGGCCAGGTTTACCTTGAGCCGGATCTGTTTTTTTCGGGTGTGAGACCCGCGATCAATGTCGGTCTGTCCGTCTCAAGGGTTGGCGGAGCGGCGCAGGTGAAGGCCATGAAGCAGGTTGCCGGCACACTGAAGCTCGACTTGGCTCAGTATCGAGAACTTGCCTCCTTCTCGCAGTTCGGGAGCGATCTCGACAAGGCAACTCAGGCGCGGTTAAACAGGGGGGCCAGGCTTGTCGAAATCCTGAAGCAACCCCAGTATCAGCCGATGTCCCTGTCTCAGGAAGTTGTAATATTGTATGCGGGTGTCAGGGGATTTACTGATAAATATCCTGTGGAGAGTCTCAAGAAATATGAGAAGGAGCTTCTGAGTTTTGTGGACAGCAAACATCTGGATGTAATGAAGGAGATAGATGAGAAGCAGGAGCTAAGTTCTGATCTGGACAATAAGATAAAGGGCATGCTGACGGAGTTTGATTCGGTATTTGCCTCCGAGTAGAAAAACAGACATCTGACTAATACTGTATAATCCGGAGATGGTACAGGGGAGTGGTTGTTAATGGGCGCATCGTTAAAAGACATTAAGAGACAATCTGTAGCCGTAGATAAGACCAGGCAGATCACCAGGGCTATGAACATGGTAGCGGCGTCGAAACTGAAGGCGGCGCAGCTGAAGATGGAGAATTTCAGGCCTTACGCGGATAAGATCATGGATGTATTTGATAGTCTGGCCAGTAGGGTGACATCGTTCACGAATCCCTTGCTTGCCGTGCGTGAGCCACGCAGAGTCAGGGTAATTATGATGACATCGGACAGGGGTCTCTGCGGCGGATTTAATGCGAATGTAATAAAGGAAGTCAATAAATTCAAAAGAGAAAAGACGGCTGAGGGGAAGGAAGTTTCGTTGATCACCGCCGGTAAGAAGGGAAGGGATTCTTTCAGGAAAGAAGGAAATGTAGTTGGTGAATATGTAGATAAACTGGGCAATTTTGATATAAGCCTGGCTGCAGGCATTGCGGGGGAGGCGGTACCGTCATTTATCGCTGAAGAATATGACGAGCTGTATCTCTGCTACAATGAATTCCGGAATATTGCTTCGCAGAAGCCCATAATGATTAGATTATTGCCCGCATCCTCCGTTGGTTCAGATGAGGGAGGGTCTGAGTCTACAGTTGATTACATCTACGAACCTTCCGAGGAAGACCTTCTGGCTCATATTATCCCCCTGTATTTGAGGGTACTGATCTACAGGGGACTGCTGGAGACATCGGCAGGTGAGCATGGCGCCAGGATGGTTGCGATGGATAACGCGAGGAGCAGTTGTGAAGATATGTTACAGAGCCTTACTCAACAGTTTAACAGGGCTCGGCAGGCAGCCATTACCTCCGAGCTTATGGATATTGTAGGCGGTACAGAGGCTCTGTCGGCGGGAAAGTAGCCGCTCGCCATAAACGGATGATAGATATTATTTAAGGAGATGGGAATGAATACAGGAAAGATTGTACAGGTAATTGGTCCCGTAATCGATGTCGAGTTTGAAGAGGGGAATCTCCCCAGTATTATGAATGCCCTCGCGATTACGAATCCGGCCATCAATGATGAAGAGGATAATCTTGTTGTGGAAGTTGCCCAGCATCTCGGTGATAACGTGGTCAGATGTATCGCAATGGAGGTCACGGATGGTCTCGTGAGGGGTATGAAGGTCAAGGATACGGGCGCCCCTATTACGGTGCCAGTCGGAGAAGCCTGTCTTGGAAGGATCGTCAATGTTATCGGGAAACCGGTTGACGGCTTAGGACCGATAAACTCCGAGAAGACCATGCCCATTCACCGTGAGTCCCCCACGTTTCTGGAGCAGGATACATCGGTACACGTTCTTGAAACCGGCGTCAAGGTTATCGATCTCCTTGTCCCCTTCCCCCGTGGTGGGAAGATGGGGATGTTCGGTGGCGCGGGTGTAGGAAAGACGGTTGTTATGATGGAGATGATTCATAACATCGCCATGCATCATGGAGGCATTTCGGTATTCGGCGGTGTCGGAGAAAGGACACGTGAAGGGAATGACCTCTATCTGGAGATGAAAGAATCCGGGGTTATCGACAAAGCGGCCCTTGTTTACGGGCAGATGACGGAACCTCCGGGAGCAAGAGCCAGAGTAGCACTTACGGCGCTTACGGCGGCGGAGTACTTCAGAGATGAAGAGGGACAGGACGTGCTCCTCTTTATTGATAATATATTCAGATTTACACAGGCGGGTTCCGAGGTGTCGGCCCTTTTGGGAAGAATGCCCTCCGCGGTCGGATATCAGCCGACGCTGGCTACAGACCTTGGAGAACTCCAAGAGCGGATCACGTCGACAAACAAGGGTTCCATCACGGCGGTGCAGTGCGTATATGTTCCCGCAGATGACCTGACTGACCCTGCGCCAGCCACTACATTTGCCCATCTTGACGGAACGGTTGTTCTCTCAAGGCCCATCGCGGAGCTGGGAATCTATCCCGCAGTCGATCCACTTGATTCAACATCCCGAATCCTCGACCCCAATGTTTTGGGTGAAGAGCACTATAAGACGGCGAGAGATGTTCAGATCATACTTCAGAAATACAAGAACCTTCAGGATATCATAGCCATTCTTGGTATGGATGAGCTTTCCGAGGAAGACCGGTTGACGGTCAGCAGGGCAAGAAAGGTCCAGAGATTCCTCTCGCAGCCCTTCTTCGTGGCCGCCCAATTCACCGGTACAGAGGGTAAGTTTGTGTCGGTTGGGGACACGGTAAAGGCCTTCAGGGAAATTCTAGACGGGATACATGATGACCTTCCCGAGCAGGCATTTTACATGGTCGGCGGGATAGAGGATGTCAAGAAAAAAGCAGCTGAACTTGCGGAAGACTAAGCCGGAGGATTGTTAGATGCCTGATGAACTGATGTTGGAAATAGTGACTCCCGATAGGCTTGCGTTCAGCGATGTCGTCGAAGAGGTGACGTTATCGGGGAGCGAGGGAGAATTCGGGGTATTGATCGGTCACGCGCCGCTTTTGAGTTCTATGAAGATCGGCGAGCTCAACTATACGAAAGACAATAAAAAGGCATATTACCTTGTCGGTGAGGGATACGCGGAAATAACAGGTCTCAAGGCAACCGTCCTTGTTGAATCCATCGAGGGTGCCAGTTCCATAATAGTAGAAGAGGCGAAGAAGGCCCAGGAATCGGCGGAGGCCAAACTGGCCGCGATGGACAAGGATGATCTTGATTATGAGAAGGTGAAGAAATCTCTGGACATGGCTGCGGCAAGGCTTAAGGTCTCACAGAAGGTGTAACTGGTTCTTCCATGTGTTTTTCTGTGTGTCCGCTGTGTTTAAGGGTATTCAGACATTCAAGCCAAGGGGGGTAGCTCGCTTGGCTTGTTTTCTTGTGGGGCGGAGGAGGTAGCTCATGAGGAGTGCACGGGAGGGTTTGCTGAGCATACTGACATATGCCGTGATATGCTCGGTGTTGACCCTTGTTTTCGCTGATCCCGCCGCTGCGGCTCATGCCCCTGGCGCACATAATATCGGGACGGAACTGCCCGTCTGGACGGCACTTCCCTTTGCCGGGATCCTTTTGTCCATAGCACTGTGTCCGCTTCTTATGCCACATTTCTGGCATAACCACTTCGGAAAGATTTCGATTTTCTGGTCAGTACTCTTTGCCGTCCCCTTTCTCCTCTATTATCACCAGGTGGCGCTGTACCACATACTTCATATATATCTGATAGACTACATCCCATTTATTATACTTCTGTGGGGGCTGTTTACGATAGCCGGTGGGATCGTCGTCAGGGGGTCACTGAAGGGCACCCCTGCCCTCAATACCATCATGCTGCTGATAGGGACGATATTGGCGTCGTGCGTGGGCACGACGGGGGCGGCCATGGTCATGATACGGCCGGTTCTCAGGGCGAACAAGGACCGCCTGAAGAAGACGCATGTTGTTTGTTTCTTCATATTCCTCGTGGCGAATATCGGCGGTTCTCTCACGCCGCTGGGCGACCCCCCTCTTTTCCTTGGATTTCTCCATAATGTCCCATTCTTCTGGGTGACAACGAACATACTCCCGCATATGCTGACCGCTTCGGGGATACTGCTGGCCCTGTTTTTCATCGTTGACACCTTTTTCTACCGGAAGGAAAAGGGACACGTAGAGGGCGGACCCGAAGAAGAGAAGATTCCCTTCAAGATAGAGGGGGTTATCAACTTTCTGTTTCTACTGGGGGTTATCGGCCTCGTGCTGATGAGCGGGTACTGGAAACCGGGCCACTTCAACGTGTTAGGAGTGCATCTGGTGTACCAAGGTGTCCTGAGGGATCTCGGCATCATAATGATGGGCGCCCTTTCCCTGGTATTTACCTCTAAGGTCTTGAGAGAGGCCAATGATTTCAGCTGGTTTCCCATTATTGAGGTGGCCAAGCTGTTTGCCGGCATATTCATGACGATCATCCCGGCGCTTGCAATATTGAAGGCGGGGAATGCAGGCGCCCTGTCCGGTCTTGTGTCTGCTGTAAAAGAACCCTATCACTACTTCTGGGTCACCGGCACATTGTCATCTTTTCTTGACAATGCCCCCACATATCTCACCTTTTTCAATCTTGCTCTCGGTAAACTTGGTATTACAGAGGCTATGGTGCCCGGCGCTCTTGTGGTGAAGGCGGTCACGGCCAATCCGGAGTTTATACAGTATCTGAAGGCCATTTCCGTGGGAGCCGTTTTTATGGGGGCGAATACCTATATAGGCAATGCCCCTAACTTTATGGTCAAGTCGATAGCGGAAGAGGCGGGGATCAACATGCCCAGCTTCTTCGGATACATGATAAAGTACTCTATTCCAATCCTTATCCCTGTATTCATCCTCGTCACCTTCATATTCTTTTAGCGGGGAGGGACGGGGCATGGAGAGAAAGGCGTATCCGGCATGAACAAGGAATACTGTGAAGTAGTAATGGAGGGATCGCTCGACCTCGTCAGGGGGTTTGTGGTTGGATTTCTTGAGGGGAAAGGGCTCCAGGGTGAGGCGATCTTCGGCGAGGATCACCATGTGGAAAATGAGGGAAAATTCGGCCAGTTGATGCGTCTTATCGGTGTCAAGGGAGACAGCGTTCACCTTATCATCGGCGTCGGATTCTACAAACTCCTGGAAGAAGCCCTGGAGAGGCGAAAGGGGGAGCTTGCGCTCAAGATAATCTCCGAGAAAAAGATTAAGCAGGCGTCGTTCGGGTTCCGTTACCGGGCCTATACCCGGGGACTGGGGGATGAACTGATGACCCTGTTTGGTGAACCGCCGGGGGGGCTCCAGGTAAAAGATCACAAGCCCAGGGAGACCGTGTTGCCCGAGGGAAAGGGTGTGGAAGCCTACGCGCCCCTTCACGAATATGAGGTAAAGGCCTCGGGAACAATAAGCGGTCCGGTCAAGGATGTGGTCGATTTTTACGGCAGTGCGGAACACCATGACATGGTGGAACTTGATGCGATAAGACTGGAGTACAACGGAGTCTTAACCGTTTGAGAATATTTACCTCGTAAAGTCTGAGGCAAATATCCAGGGCGCGGTTCAGGGCGATATGTATGTTTCCGCGTAACCGTTCACGGTTGTCGATTCACAGGTTTTTTAAACGCACTATGCAACAATTGAAGCATTTTTGATATTGATTTCAATCCTTGAATTAATTTTTTCGCATATAAATCGGAAAATATATTGATAAAGCTCAAAAACTGTGACATCACGATATTTATAAATCTTCTGTTTTTTCAGCCGTGAACGGCTACGAAAACAGGAATGATGTCTCCCGGCTTTTCGCAACCCTTCGTCCGTGACAGCGTGCACTTTTTCAAGGCGCAGATCCGGATTCCCTGTAATGTTTCTGTCCGCCCCATTAGCCACATCCCGGCGACCTATTCTAAATTAACAAATTACTTGTTTCCGGCAGGATTTGAGTTATTCATTGACAAAGGGAAGCACTCATTGTACTTTTGTGGGCAGTAAAGTGAGAGGGCATGGTACCATGCATGACAGGTTCATAAGGATTGTGTCAACGGGTTTGGGCAGTGGCCTTTCGCCTTTTGCACCCGGTACGGCGGGGACGCTGGTTGGCATACCTGTATATATGGTTTTTTCCCGCTTTTCATGGTCGCTTTACCTCCTGTCAGTTGTTGCTTTTTCGCTTTTTGCCATTTATGCCTCACAGGAAGCGGAGAGAATATACAACGAGAAAGACCCTGGCCGGATCGTTATTGACGAAATAGCGGGATTTCAAGTTACCATGTTCCTGGTAGCACCGACTGTCTGGCATATATTCTGGGGATTTATAATCTTTCGGGCCTTCGACATTATCAAGCCATTTCCCATACGCCTCTGCGAAAGGAAATTTCCGGGGGGCTATGGCGTGGTGGGTGATGACATAGTTGCCGGCATTTATGGAAATATATTACTGATTTTGCTTATCAGATTTGTGATTTAAGGAGATATGATGGATATCGGAATACTGGTCATAGGAAACGAGCTGACAAGCGGCATGACACAGGATACAAATTCTTCCTTTATTGCGCGTGAGCTGCATGCACAGGGATGGCGTGTATCGGCTGTGATGATCGTTGGTGACGATAGAGACGCGATCAAGAGAGGACTTGATTATCTCCTGGAAATCTCCGATGCTCTGGTCGTCGCGGGAGGGCTCGGTCCGACCGAGGACGATATAACGACAGCGGCTGTTGCCGGCGCATTTGAACTTGATTTATATACCGATGAGGCTGTCCTTCAACAGCTTAAGGGGCGATTCAGCAGCCTTGGCATCCCATGGACGGAAAATAACGCGAAACAGGCCATGTTTCCCGAGGGTGCCGATATCATAGATAATCCTATTGGCAGCGCCTGCGGTTTTCTCCAGGATAGAGACGGCAGGCCTGTAGCCGTCATACCGGGAGTTCCTGCCGAGGCAAGAAAAATGTTTTCGGACGGTGTGATTTCCATCTTCAGAGATAAGATCGCGTATCGTGAACATGTTGCGAAAAGAACGATAAAAATTTTTGGACGTACCGAGTCACGAATAGATCAGACTCTTTCGCATGAAGATCTGGAGATTCTTGGAGTGAGTATCGGCTTTTACCCCCGGTTTCCGGAGACACATCTGGTCGTCACATCCAGAGGTGAATACAGGGAACGTGTGGAAGAGAATCTCAGAGTTATTTGTGAGAGAATAGAAGGAAAATTTCACAGATATATATTCGGTTATGATGATGATACCATGGAGGGAGTGGTGGCTGCTCTTCTAACGGATAGAGGGTTGACACTTTCGGTAGCCGAGTCGTGTACCGGGGGGCTGATAACCGACCGTATTACGGATGTGCCTGGCAGCTCGGTGTTCCTGGAAAGGGGGGTAGTCACATACAGCAATACCTCAAAGGTGGAGCTTCTCGGGGTGCCTGCTTCAATCATAGCGGAGCATGGAGCTGTGAGTGAAGAGACTGCCGTTCTGATGGCTGAGGGCGTAAAGGGGGTCGCAGGGACGGATATTGGATTGGCCACAACGGGTATCGCGGGTCCGGGGGGCGGAACGGAGGAGAAACCCGTAGGGACCGTCTTTATCGCGCTGTCCGCCGGAGAGGATACCATATGCCGCAGGTTTCTGTTCAGATGGGATCGCAGGAGAATAAAAGAGATGTCGTCGCAGATAGCTTTGAATATGCTGAGGAGGTTTCTGGCCGGGGAGGAGATAGATTGACAGAACAATACAGTAGCATGTAAAACTATCCATCAGCTCTAACATTGAAAAGTGTTGTTATGAATGACAGCAAACCCATAAGGACATTTCTGGCGATGGAGCTTCCGCCGGATATAAAAGATCTGATAGAAGGCCTTAAAGAGAGATTAAGGCCTGTGTTGAAAGGAATAAGGTGGACCAGACCGGAGGGGATGCACCTTACGTTGAAATTTTTCGGCGATGTATTTCAGAATGATGTGGCCCGTATTTCGGAGGTTGTCGGAAGAAACGTCAGAGACGTTGCCCCCATGGGGCTGAATGTAGGTTTGCCGGGAGGATTTCCCAGCCTGAAGAAACCGAGGGTATTATGGCTCGGCATAGGTGGCGATGTACAGAAGCTGTTGGCCCTTCAGGCAGAGATTGAAAGGAATCTGGAGAAATGCGGTTTTTCGGGAGAAAAGAGGGCATTTAAACCACACCTTACACTGGGGAGGGCCCGGTCGCGCGGCGGGATAATCTCCGGGACAGAAGACGTGATTACAGAAACAGGGGAACCTTGCACTCACCGGTTTGATGCGCGGGAGCTTATACTCTTCGAGAGTGAACTGAAGCCCGATGGTGCGGTACACACGAAGCTTGCCACCTTTCCATTTGGCGGGTGTTAATTTTAAATTTTGGATCAATTTTTTCAGAGGGTATAATCTTATACCGGTAAAGGGAGGTCGCTATGATATCTGATACAGATAAGGAAAGGTCTGTGGAACTGGCTATAACACAGATCGAGAAGCAATTTGGAAAGGGTTCTATCATGAGGTTGGGCGGAGATGAATTTATATCGAATGTGCCCGCCATATCTACTGGTTCCATAAGCCTTGATCTTGCCCTTGGTGTCGGCGGTGTTCCCAGGGGAAGGGTCATTGAGATATTCGGTCCCGAATCAGGAGGGAAGACTACCCTTGCGCTTCAAATTATCGCGGAGGCGCAGAAGGCAGGCGGCCTCGCGGCGTTTGTGGACGCGGAACACGCCCTGGACGTGACTTATGCCAGAAATATCGGTGTGAATACGGATGACCTTCTCATATCCCAGCCTGATACGGGGGAGCAGGCGCTTGAGATTGCCGAGGTGCTGGTGAGAAGTGGCGCGCTTGATGTCCTCGTTGTAGATTCCGTTGCCGCCCTGGTGCCGCGTTCGGAGCTTGAAGGAGACATGGGAGACGCGCAGATGGGACTTCAGGCGAGACTGATGTCGCAGGCGCTCCGGAAGCTCACCGGGACGATAGGCAAGACCATGACGACGGTTATCTTTATCAACCAGTTGCGTATGAAGATAGGGGTATTCTTTGGTAATCCTGAGACAACAACCGGGGGAAACGCCCTTAAATTCTATTCAACCATGCGCCTGGATATACGCAAGATCTCCGCGATAAAACAGGGGCAGGATGTAATAGGAAACAGAGTACGGGTCAAGGTTGTGAAAAACAAGGTTGCTCCTCCATTCAGGCAGACAGAATTTGATATCATCTTCGGAGAGGGCATCTCGAAGGCGGGCGACCTCCTTGATCTGGCATCCGACAACGAAATTGTTGAAAAAGCAGGCGCCTGGTATTCGTACAGAGGGGAAAGGATAGGACAGGGCCGGGAAAACGCCAAGCAGTTTTTGAAGGATAATCCCGATATAACAGACAGAATAATGGATGAAGTCTGCCAGAAATTCGGCCTGAAAAAGGATAAGGTAAAGGAAAAAGAATAGTGGACGATGATGATCCTTTGTATGAAAAGGCAAGGCAAAAGGCGCTGCGATATCTTTTATACAGGGGTAGAAGCATAAAAGAAGTACAGACCAAACTTGCCCAAAAGGGTTTCGGAGATGCTGTAATCAAGAAGGTTGTTGACAGATTTACCGATCTTGGGTATCTGGATGATAAGAATTTTGCAAGGCAGTGGGCAAAAAGCCTCGCCGTAAGCAGGTTGTGGGGTGACAGGAAGATAGAGATAAGCCTTATCGAGAAGGGAATCTCCCGCGATCTTATAAAAGAAGCTATCGCCGAGACAAGAGAAGAGAAAGACGAAAGGCGCGCCATAGAGGAACTTGTTGAGAAAAGACTTCGCAGGGAATCTGAATGCGAGGTTTTTTCATATAAGGGAAAGAGGAGGCTGGCGCAGAGCCTCGCGGGCAGGGGATTTTCTGTGGGGCTTATACTGGATGTGCTCAAAGAGATGGTAGAAGGCCGCTGCGAGTCTTAACCCCTGACACAGTCGTAAAAAGGCAGTCTTCTTTTCCCAGAATGCTTGGATTCGCTATGAAAAGACTTTTTACGACTTAAACCTTGAACGAGGAGATGTACATTGATGACAGGCAGTGAGATAAGAGAAAAATTCCTTGAGTATTTTAAAGAACGGGGTCACGCGGTTGTAGCCAGTTCATCGCTTATCCCCAGGGAAGACCCGACATTACTCTTTACAAACGCTGGGATGGTTCAATTCAAGAGCCTTTTTCTGGGTCAGGAGAAGCGTGATTACAAGAGAGCCACCACATCGCAAAAGTGTGTCAGGGCCGGGGGAAAACACAATGACCTGGAAAACGTCGGGTTTACCGCGCGGCACCATACCTTCTTCGAGATGCTGGGCAATTTCTCTTTCGGCGACTACTTCAAGGATGAGGCTATAGCATGGGGATGGGATTTTCTTGTGAATGTCATGGGCCTTCCCGAAGACAGGCTGTGGGTGAGTGTCTTCAGGGATGATGATGAGGCCTTTGAAATATGGAATAAAAAGATTGGGGTGCCGGCTGAACGCATCGTGCGTATGGGCGAAAAGGATAACTTCTGGATGATGGGTGATACCGGGCCATGCGGCCCCTGCTCGGAGATATACTACGATCTGGGTAAAGACGTTGGATGTGGAAGGCCCGAATGTAATCTGGAATGTGAATGCGGTCGCTATGTAGAGATATGGAACCTTGTATTTACACAGTATAACAGAGACGAATCGGGGACGCTGACGCCACTGCCGAAGCCCAACATAGATACAGGCATGGGGCTTGAACGGCTGGCGGCGGTTATGCAGGGAGTGGAAAGCAACTACGATTGCGACCTCTTCCGGAACATCCTTCTCCATATTGAAGGTGTGTCTGGCAGGAAATATAAGGATAACGAAGACGACGACATATCCATCAAGGTTATAGCCGACCACTGCAGGGCCATAACATTCCTTATCAGTGACGGAGTTCTTCCAAGCAACGAGGGAAGAGGGTACGTTCTTCGGAGGATACTGAGAAGGGCCGCCCGGCATGGAAAGCTCCTGGGTCTTGGTAGACCTTTTCTGCATGACATGGTTCCTGTGGTTATAGGGGAAATGAAGGGTTTCTACCCGGAACTCATAGACAAAGAATCCTATGTAAGAAAAGTGGTCATTAACGAAGAACAGCGTTTCATGGAAACCCTTGATGCCGGTCTGCGGATATTGAATGACGAAATGGAGTCTCTGGAAGAGAGGGGAGAGAAGGTAATTCCAGGCGGGATAGTGTTCAAACTCTACGATACCTTTGGCTTTCCGACCGATCTGACCGGAGAGGCCGCGATGTCGCGCGGCATGTCCCTGGATATGGAGGGTTTTGAAAAATCCATGGAGGCCCAGAGGCAAAAAGCGAGAGAGGCATGGAAAGGCAGTGGTGAGGAAGAAGTTGCCGATGTGTACCGGGAGGTTTCCATGGATGGGACGAAAACGGAGTTTGTCGGATATGAAGGGAATACCGAGGCCACGGCGCGGATAGTTGCTATTCTTAAGGACAATAAACGAGCGGACACCCTTGCTGAGGGGGAACGAGGCGAGGTGTTTGTCGAAAAGACCCCCTTCTATGGCGAGATCGGGGGGCAGGTCGGAGATGTCGGGATCATTAAAGCAGGCTCGGCACTCTTTGATGTGTGGGATACCCAGAAACCCCTGGATGACCTGTTCACCCATATCGGAAAAGTCAAGAGAGGAACATTAAGTGTCGGGGAGACCGTCGAACTGAAGACGGACGAAGGGATACGAAGGGCAATTGAGGCAAACCACTCAGGGACCCATGTCCTCCAGGCAGCGCTGAAGCAGGTGTTGGGGGATCATATCAAACAGTCCGGTTCCCTTGTCAATGCGGAGAGACTCCGTTTCGATTTCACCCATTTTGCAAAGATCGAAGACGACGAGATCAAAGAAGTCGAGCATATCGCCAATGCCTATATCAGGAACAATATGCTGGTTGATACCCGGATTCTTGGACGGGAAGAGGCCATGAAGACCGGCGCGACGGCCGTCTTTGATGAGAAATACGGTGAAACAGTTCGTGTTGTCCGGATGGGGGACTACAGCATGGAACTGTGCGGCGGGACTCATGTCCTCAGGACCGGAGATATCGGCTTCCTGAAGGTGGTTGGTGAATCATCCATAGCCGCCGGCGTGAGAAGGATCGAGGCGGTGACAGGTGTAGAGGCCGTCAAATACGCAGAGGTGGTGGAAAAGGAATTGAAAACCTCGGCCAGGCTCGTCAAGGCGCTTCCCCTGGAGTTGAACAAAAGATTGGAAAAGCTGCTGAAAACCCAGAAAGATCTTGAACGGGAGATTGATACCCTCAAGGGGAAACTGGCGGCGAAGGACTCCTCTGACCTCCTTGATAAAATAAAAGAAATAAAGGGTGTTAAACTGCTCGCATCCATGGTTGATGTGCCGGATGTGAGGACACTTCGTGATTTCGGGGATAAGGTGAGGGACAGGATTTCCTCCGGCGTTGTGCTGTTGGGAAGCAAAGTCGGGGATAAGGCCATGCTTCTGTGTATGGTAACGAAGGATCTTACAGACCGGTATAATGCTGGGAAGATAATTGGAGAGATAGCGCCGGTTGTCGGGGGAAGAGGAGGAGGCCGTCCCGATATGGCCCAGGCCGGTGGGTCCAAACCTGAGAAACTGGGAGAGGCGCTGGGCAGGATGGAAGAGATCATGCTCAGAGATTAAGCATGTAATTGAAACTCCCAGCAGCTCTGTATAAGAGGGGCCTTTGCTTTTACTCCGAAAAGTCGCGGCGAGGGGATCGTTGTTCAACTCAAGTGCCACACGGTACACGACCCAGTTTGGTTTCATCAAATGGGGGACATCTATCCAGACATAGGGGGTGTTTGTATGACCAGATCTTCTGCTGATTATGAAAGTTTTTTCATAGGTGAGGCCGATATAAAGATCTTCTACAGGAGGTATCAGGCCAATCCTGAGAAGGCCAGGATGGTGATTGTACACGGGCTGGGTGAGCATTCAGGACGCTATGGCAATGTTGTTGAGCGGCTTCTTCCCGAAGGTATAAGCGTATGGGCACTGGACCACAGGGGACATGGACAGAGTGAAGGTCGCAGGGGCCATATATCCTCCTTTTCCCAATATCTGGAAGACCTTCGCAAGCTTGTTGAAATTGCCAGGGATGGGATGGCTGAAGATGTAAAGATCTTTCTCCTTGGACATAGCCTCGGAGGGCTTATCTCACTGCGGTTTGCCGCCTGCTTTCCTGAAATGATGGATGGCGTGATTATCTCTTCACCATCGCTCGGTGTGACTGTGGATATACCTGTCGTCAAGGCATTTGCCGGCAAAATAATGTCTACCCTCTGGCCGACTCTCAGTCTTTCCAATGAACTGGATGCATCGAAGATCAGCCATGATGAAGAGGTTGTTCGCGCATACGTGGATGATCCTCTGGTTAATGATCAGGTGAGCGCCCGCTGGTTTACCGAGTTTTTGTCGGCCATGGAAGCGGCATGCTGTTCGGCAACCGAGATCAAAGTTCCCCTGCTGATGCAGTTGGCAGGAGATGATCACCTGACAAACGCCGACACGTCGGAAACTTTCTTTGAGGGCTTAGGCTCTGGTGACAAAACACTTTACGTCTACGAAGACCTCTACCACGAGATATACAACGAGAAAGAGGAACAGAGAAAACAGGTATTGGATGATCTGGACGCCTGGCTCTTGAAACACATTTAATATAAGAGGAGTCTGAAAATGGCGGAATATATCGGTGCTGTGGATCAGGGAACAACCAGCACCCGGTTTATTATCTTTGACCGCGGCGGAAAGATCATCGGTCTCGATCAGAAGGAACACAGACAGATCTTTCCCAAACCAGGGTGGGTGGAGCATGATCCTCTTGAGATATGGAGAAACACAGGGGATGTCATCCGTGGCGCGCTGAGCAAGTCCGGGATTTCCGGGGCGGACCTCGCCGCGATCGGTGTTACAAATCAGCGCGAGACCACGGTGGTCTGGGAAAAAGATACAGGCAGGCCTTGCACCAATGCTATTGTCTGGCAGTGTACGCGCACAGTGGAAATCTGTCGTGAATTGACCAGGGATGGAGGCCAGGATAGATTCCGCGAGAAGACCGGTCTGCCCATAGCCACCTATTTTTCAGGGCCGAAGATCAAATGGATACTGGACAATATTCCCGGGGTGCGGGAAGACGCCCGCAGGGGCAAAGTCCTCTTTGGCACCATGGAGAGCTGGATAATCTGGTGGCTTACCGGCGGGCCTGACGGCGGAGTCCATGTGACCGATGTGACCAATGCCAGCCGCACCATGCTCATGGATCTGAATACTCTCGAGTGGGATGATGACATCCTGAATATCCTGAATATACCGCGGCAGATGCTGCCGACGATTGTTCCGTCTAGCGACGGGAATTCCCATTGCGTTACATCCGTGGAAGGACCGTTAGGGGCGAGTGTCCCGGTATGCGGTGCCCTGGGAGACCAGCAGGCCGCCCTTGTGGGCCAGGCCTGTTTTGAAAAGGGGGAAGCCAAGAATACTTACGGGACCGGCTGCTTCCTTCTGCTCAATACAGGTACGACGCCCGTTCCCTCCAGCCAGGGCCTGATTACCACGCTGGCCTATCAGATAAACGATGACAAACCGGTCTATTGTCTGGAAGGCTCCATCGCGATTGCCGGGGCCCTTGTGCAGTGGTTGAGGGACAATCTTGGTTTGATATCCAGTTCATCAGAGATCGAAGCACTGGCCGGAACGGTTGAAGACAACGGCGGGGTCTATTTCGTTCCCGCGTTTTCCGGACTCTTTGCCCCATACTGGCGCAGTGACGCGAGAGGCGTGATCGCGGGTCTTACACAGTACGCGAACAAAGGTCACATTGCCCGGGCAGTGCTGGAGGCCAACGCCTATCAGACGAAGGATATAGTTGAAGCCATGAACAGGGATTCCGGTGTAGAACTGTCCGAGCTCAAAGTAGACGGCGGTATGGTGCACAATGAAATACTTATGCAGTTTGTGGCGGATATGCTGGATGTCCCGGTTATCAGGCCTGTGGTTTCAGAGACGACGGCCCTGGGAGCCGCCTATGCCGCCGGGCTTGCGGTGGGTTTCTGGTCCAATCTCGGCGAGCTGAAGCAGAACTGGTCCGAAGAGAAGAGATGGCTTCCTGTCATGGCACAAAAAGCCAGGGAGGAAAAATATCTTGGCTGGCAGAAGGCGGTGCAAAAGACATTTGGATGGGTTGAAGAAGGCGGGGCCGGATAAGGGAAACTTCACTCTTTCCGCCCGGACAAAAAAATCCCCCATCCTTGCACAAGGCGGGGGATTTTTCTTACAGATTATATAAGGGAGGGAAATTATTTTTATTGTTTTTTCATGTACATTCGCG
>JAFDBG010000001.1 GCA_019313385.1 Deltaproteobacteria bacterium
TGCCAGGGCAAAAAAGTCTTTCAGGAATTTCAGATAGTCTGCTTTGGATAGTCCTGATATGCCATCAGGGTCGTAGTTATCTGACTGCTTTTTAAAATATGGTGGATCAAAGATCATCAGGTCCGGTTTGGTTTTACCATTTATCGGCCATTGTAAATTTGCGATATCCCAGAAGCAGGGTTCAATCTCCGGCCTTGTATCCGGCCGGTCGTCCATGTCAAAACTCCAGCATTTCCGGTTAAAGGCAAGGCAGGTGTCTGCCACTACTCCGCCGCCTGCCATGGGATCAAATACCAGATCGTTCTGATCTGAAAAATAGTACAGGATGTGGGCGATCATCTGGGCCGGGATTCGACCGGGCCAGTCATCTCCGAAACGCCTGTCACAGTCATTCCAGTTCCACAGGTCCCATGTCCGCAGTCCCCAGTTAAGTGTCTTGAATCTGTCAAGGTCTTCTTTGCCTTCCAGTGCCTGTGACCAGACCATCGGTTCTGTCCAGTTGTGCTTTTCAGCTACCTGGGCAACGGTGAAGCCTCTGGATAAATCGGTATTTGGGGGTTTTGCCATTTCTGGCATTTCCCCCAAATGATATCTAATAGTATCTCTCGTTTGTCCCAACCTATTTGCGATCCTATCCTGCTGGATGCCGAGGCGGTTCATGCGAAATATCTTTATGTCAAGTCCCATCTGGGTTACTGCCCGAAGATCGGCTATATAGGAGTCCACTGTCTGCCTTGAGCGACCGATGGCCTTTCCAATTTCGGCAGATGTCAGGGCCGGGTTCTTTGTGTACGCGCGTCTTGCGGTATCTCTTGCTTCATCTTCTGTTAATTGTCTCGGGCCGATGGCTTTTTTCGCGGCGTAGAGCAGAGGATCTGTCCCGTCGAGGTTCTTTATGACTGATTCGATCTCTGTTGTTCCGGTGGTCTTATAGGCGCTCCATCTGTGGGCACCGTCGAGCAGGCGGTACATGCCGGGTCTGCCGGGGACGGGTTCTACTTCGATGGGATCGAACTTGAAACCATCTCTGATGTTTTCGGCAAACATGCCGACACGCTTCGGATCGATTGACCTCCTCGGATAGATGTCTTCATCGAGGATGATTGAGGAGATGGGAATGGTGGTTGTAGGTTTAGTCATGTCTTGTTCCCAACGTTGGATATTGTATGTCTTACTTTTTTCGCCAGGCTATCGGGGGGGCAAGCCGTCCTTCACGGACACTTCTGTCATTTGTCGAGGAGTATATTGCCGTTTCTCTTTCTGAATCGGCACGAACGGACAACTCTGCCGCAAAAGCCATGCCGCTTACCCTTTGCCGCCAGCGGACAATTCGGTACAGACTTCGCTCAATATGGTCGTCTTCTCGTTCATTCTGTTTACACGGTATAATGCCCAAGGTAACCAGCGGCTCCAAAACAATAAACCCCGTCTCTCATTACGAAAAACAGGGTTTTCGTAGTCATACCTAAACTCCCTTGGTAGATTCAGGTCCGACAACTCAAAACTTCTATTATTTAAATCTGAATAGTAACGCGGAGAAAGTTACATCATAAGGGCAATATGTCAAGCAATATCTTTGGATTATGACCATGTTCGTTTATGGGTGCAGGCTTTTTGCCGATCGGGGTTGAATTACAGGCGTGGGCAATATATATCTGAATAGTAGTTCGCGTACATGTGTAGGGAAGCAGGGAAGCGCAAAGAGGAGGTTATGAAGTGGGCATTTTACAGATGTCGGTAAATCACAGGAAATGGATTCGTAAATTGCATCAGAGAAAATTCCGCGAGAAGGAGGGGGTGTTCATCGCCGAGGGATTTAACGCGCTTGAGGCCGCTATTAAAACAACCTGTCATCCGATACTGGAGGTTGTGGCTGATGAAAATCACCTCGAATCGATTGTTGATATCCTTCCCGGGAATGTTCCGGTCTATGGATGTTCCCGCAGTATAATGGAGGAGATCTCCACGGAGAAGACGCCGCAGGGCGTAGTGATGATCTGCCGCCGGGGGGAATTTCACTTCCCGGATCTGGAAGGCACGGCTTCCGATACATTGTTATACCTCGACAGGGTATCCGATCCGGGGAATCTGGGGACTATTATGCGCACAGCCGCCTGGTTTGATGTAAGACAGCTGATTCTGAGCCCTTCCTGCGTGGATCCCTTCAACACAAAAGCGATACGGGCGTCCGCCGGGACTATTTTTGGAATAGAGGTATATCCATCTATTGATCCACAACAGATACGTCAATTCGCGGACAGGACGGGATACAGTATGATGGCAATGGTTCCGCGAGGCGGCATCTCGCCGGGCGAATGGGAAAAGGGAGACAAAAATATTGTGATGCTCGGGCAGGAAGCGGGTGGATTGTCTGAAGAACTGACAGAATATGCAGACCGGCTTGTTTCGATTCAGGGAAGGGGAAATGTGGAGTCTCTGAACTTGTCGGTTGCCGCCGCTATAATCCTCTATGAACTCACGAAATGAATAAAGCCCGTCAATCCAGTTCTCCTGTGCGGCTTTTTCTTAAAAACCAGGTCGGAAAAGAGATTTCGGAAATGACCATACCCGCAAGTATTAGGGTGGCTCCGATAAGACCCCTGGCTCCGAATCTCTCACCGATTGCCCAGTAAGCGTACAGGGCCGCGAACACCGGCTCCATGCAGAAGATCAGCGCCGTATGCGTCGGGCTCGTGAATCGC
Organism: Deltaproteobacteria bacterium; assembly: GCA_019313385.1. Classification (GTDB taxonomy): domain Bacteria; phylum Desulfobacterota; class Syntrophia; order Syntrophales; family UBA2210; genus UBA2210. Next base: position 2,703 of record JAFDBG010000001.1, read on the forward strand.
TGCATCGAGGTCTGCACCAGAAAGGCGAATATCGTGGCGAAGAGGACGCAGATAACCAGCGCCCATAGTATTTCATGATGCCAGACCAGAATTTCATTGCCCCCGAATTTTGCCATTAGTATGCTGAAGAAGGCCACTACGCCTATCTGAATAGTTGTGAGCCAGTAGACATCGCTTTCACGCGCGAATCTGCCGGTGAAAATGAGGTGCAGCGCGATGCATGCCGCGCAGGTTATGGCAAGGATGTCTCCTCTGTTAAATGACCAGCCGCCGTTCGTGCAGAGGAGATAAAGCCCCGCAGCGGCCAGAATTACACCCAGTTTCACGCTGTGGTTTACTGAATGCCTCAAGAGGATGGCTCCGGCTATCGGCACAAGAACGACGTTAAGGCCTGTCAGGAACGCGGTATTCGAGGCGGTTGTATACAGAAGTGCCATGGTCTGAAAAGCGAATGAGCCGAAGAGCAGGGCGCCCATGATCATACCCCCTTTGAGGTATTCTTTTTTGAATGGCCGTCTCAAAATCAGGCAAATCACAAGGAGTATCAAAAACGCCAGACTGAAGCGCTGTGAAAGAAAGAGGAAGACCCCTACCTGCTCCACGGCCTGTTTGACTATTACGAATGTAGTTCCCCAGAAAAATGTAGTGATGAGGAGCAGAAAATACGCGCCCAGTCTGCGCGCTTTCCTCGACGAGTTCACCATATAATTTGTCCCCTTTCAGACATAATCGCCTTATATCGCTTGAATTTTTTAAAAGCAATCAAAATAAATACCACTGTTTTTTGTCTTGACAATGGCCCGGCTCAATAGTAGTTACACCCAACAGCAATAAGCTTTTACAAAAGGAGAAAAACATGAAGAGTAGCCGTATAATTATCGCTTTACTGGTTGTAATCGGATTTGTTGCAATGCCGGTTATCGGAGGTTCTGCCTTTGCGTCGGAGAAGGTCTATACCATTGCCACGGATGCCACATGGCCTCCAATGGAAATGGTTAGCACAGACAAGGAAATTGTAGGATTTGACATTGATTTTTTCAGTGCAGTAGCCAAAGAGGCAGGGTTTAAGGTGGAATTCAAAAACACCGCGTGGGATGGGATCTTTGCCGGTATTGCCGCTGGCAAATACGACGCCATCATATCCTCTGTCACTATTACTGAAGAACGTGAGAAAGTGATGAGTTTCTCTATCCCTTATATCAATGCCGGTCAGGTGCTCATCGTTCCGAAGAAATCGGATGCCGTCACGATCGCCGATCTGGCCGGAAAGAGTGTGGGCGCCCAGATGGGCACAACAGGTGGCATGGAAGTCAAAAAAGCAAAGGGCGTAGAACTGAAGAGCTATGACGAAATCGGCCTGGCATTTGAAGATATGGCAGTGGGACGCATCAACGGCGTTGTCTGCGATACCCCGGTGGCCGCTCAGTACGCACTCCAGCAGGATGAATATAAAGCGAAGTTCAAGATCGTGGGAGATGTCCTGACAACGGAATACTACGGTATAGCGGTAAACAAGAAGAGCAAAAAACTGCTTAATCTGATCAACAAAGGTATCAAGGCCCTACAGGCCAAGGGTATTGACAAACAGTTAGAAGAAAAGTGGCTGAGATAAAAGAGAAGAAAAAGGAAAAAGAACCGCTACGACCGGTCATAGCGGTTGGCGACGGCGCTGCAATCCCCAGCAAGGAAGATGCGGGATTGTTTACGGCCTGGCGGGTTTCTTTCGTAGGCGCTATCGCCATAGTCGCCTATCTGACAATTTCCAGCCCGGATCCCTACTGGGAGATCTTGAAATTTCTTCCAGACGGGATCCTGGTAACTTTCCAGGTCACCGTAGCGGCGATAATCCTGGCCCTGATCATAGGGCTCTTTACCGGTCTCGGGAGGGTATCAAAGAACAGGATTATCAACGGGATCGCGTCGCTGTATGTGGAGATCATCCGGGGAATCCCTCTCCTCGTCCAATTGTTCTATATCTATTTCGCCCTGGGCCGTATCGTCAATGTGCCCGCCATGGCCAGCGCGATCATCGCGATGGCGGTTTGTTACGGGGCATACATGGGAGAGATCTTCCGCGCCGGGATCGAAGCTGTCGATAGCGGGCAGATGGAGGCAGCCCGATCTCTTGGGATGACCTCGTCGCAGGCCATGCGTCACGTGATACTTCCACAGGCCTTCAAGACTATCCTTCCCCCCATCGGCAACGAGTTTGTGGCGCTTCTGAAGGATTCATCCCTGGTCTCCATACTTGCCGTATCCGACCTCCTGAGAAGAGGCCGAGAATTTGCCGCCGAATCCTTTAATTATTTTGAAACCTATACGATGGTTGCTCTTGTTTATCTGATTATCACACTCTTGTTATCAAAACTTATCAGCATCATGGAGGACAGAGTCGGTGTCGACAAATAAAAGCCCCGTCATGGTCGAAATGAAGAATGTATACAAGTACTTCGGGCAGTTGAGAGCGCTGGATAATGTCTCGCTGGATGTCTTAGACGGCGAAAAGGTGGTCCTCATCGGGCCGAGCGGTTCCGGCAAGAGCACACTGCTGCGATCAATCAACCAGCTTGAAAAGATAGACCATGGCCACATCATTGTTGACGGTATGGATATCAGCGATCCCGAAACAGACATCAACAAAGTTCGCGAAGAGATAGGGATGGTCTTCCAGTCCTTCAATGTCTTTCCCCATAAGACCGTTTTGGAAAACATCAACCTTGCCCAGATCATTGTGCGCAAGCGCTCAAAAAAACAGGCGTCGGAAATATCCAGAGAACTGCTCAACAAGGTGGGGATTATTGATAAAGTGAACGAGTACCCCGACAAGCTCTCCGGAGGACAGCAACAGCGCGTTGCCATCGCGAGGGCACTGGCAATGAAACCCAAGATCATGCTTTTCGATGAACCCACATCGGCGCTGGATCCCGAGATGATAGGAGAGGTTCTCGACGTCATGACAAAGCTGGCGAAGGAAGGAATAACCATGATCGTGGTCACACATGAGATGGGCTTTGCCAGAGAAGTGGCGGACAGGGTTATATTCATGGATTACGGGACGATCATAGAGGAAGGAACGCCCGAGCACTTCTTCAAAAATCCCACCCAGGAACGTACCAAAATATTCCTCAACCAGATCCTTTAAAAGTATTGATATCCTCCCAATAAAAGCTTTCCAACAAAAAATCGTTGTGTTACAAAAAAGGCAAACAATTTATATGATTGTGATCCCGTAATTTTAATCATGCTTGAGGCCCGTGTATGTTCCAGAACGCTATGATTTTCTCCACCGGTATTATCCTGTTCCTGTTCGGGATGCTGAGGCTGAGTAAAACCGTTCAGCAAAATTTTACGAATATCAGAATCCGCGAGTACTTCAGTCTTTCAGTAAAGCGACCCGTTTACGGGATTGCGACCGGGATCGTATCGACGATTCTATTCCAGAGCAGTTCGGCAACCACCGCCCTGACCGTTGGTCTGGTCAGCGCCGGCCTGATAAGTTTTTACCATTCCCTCGGCATTATACTGGGCTCTGATATCGGAACAACTCTCACCGTTCAGCTGGTTGTCTGGAAGGTTACCGACATATCACCCCTGATTATTATTATCGGCAGCGCCATGTGGCTTGCCGGAAGGGGACGATGGAAGTCCGCTGGAGAGGCTGTCTTCTTTTTAGGTTTTATGTTCTTTGGCCTTTTTCTCATCTCTCAGGCAACCGGGCCCTTGAAGGCCAGTCAGTCTTTTGTATCTTTTTTCCAGGTCCCATTGAATCCCTTCTTTGGTCTCTTGATAGGTTTTATTCTGACCGCTATAATACAATCTTCCGCTATTCCCATTGCAACCCTCGCGATCCTGGCCCAGCACGGCTTGGTTACTATAGATGGAGCCCTTCCGATAATCCTCGGTGCAAACCTCGGCACGTCGGCAACGGCGCTTTTTGCCGGCATAGTCGCGAATATTGATGGGAAGCGGTGCGCTGTCGCTCATTTCCTGTTCAAATTCTTAGGTATTCTGCTCTTTATGGCGATTCTCCCCTTTTTTATACGTTTCATTGAAACAATATCGCAGGATATTCCTCAACAGATCGCCTACAGCCACTTTTTCTTCAACCTTGCCCTTGCCGTTGGTTTTACCCCCTTCCTTAAACCATTTTCGCGTCTTATTGAGAAGCTTATGCCCGGAACGGGAGAGGTCATATCCATGTGGCCGGAATTTCTCGATGAAAGATTTCTGTTACAAACAGAGACCGCTCTCAATTGCGCGCGAAAGGAACTGCAAAGAGAGATCATGCTCGCGCAGAAGATGTTTGCCAAAGCTATCAGCCTGATACCGGATTTCAGGGAAAAGAACAGGAATGATCTTAACTATATTGAACTTGTAGTTGACAATCTGCACAGAGCGATAGGTGATTATCTCTACAAGATCTCCAGGGAACCGGTTTCTCCTGAGATATTTAAGCGGCTTTTTCTGTTCTCTTCGATGGGTGATGATATCGAGCGGATCGCGGATCATGCGGTAAACATTTCTGTATTGTCCGAACGTAAACATCGAAGAGAAATAGGTTTTTCCGATGCGGCGGCGGAGGATCTGAAGGCAATAGAGAATCTGGTGTCTAAGAATATCGAAGCCGCAGTATCACTGATCGACAGGGATGACAGAAATACAATAAACGATATTATCCGGCGGGAACAAGAGGTCAACCTTGAGGTAAAAGAGGCCAAAGACAGGCATCTCGAACGGTACTACGAGGAACTCTGCCACGCGGAAGCCGGTCCGATTTTCGTGGAGATACTCATGAACCTTGAACGGATTTCCGATCATTGTGAAAATATCGCCGAGGATTTTCAGGATATGGATAACGTCTAATTCTTCGACATCAGGTGGCTTACGGCGCCGTCCAGTCCGTCCAGGGTAAGCTCAAACATGGGGAATACCTTCCTTATAACATCAGTGGTCCATGTATGCTCCCATGCGCGTTTGGAATTCGGATTGAGCCAGACGCAGTGATGAAAGGTTTGAGCAAGGAACTGGAGGGTCTCAATGCTGGGCTTCCGCTTTTTTTCGCCGAAATAGATGGACCCCCCTTCATACATCAGTTCATAAGGCGCCATGCTGGCATCACCTACGATAACAATTCTCGTATCGGGATCTTTCTTTATGAAGTCTGTGATCATCTCCGAGTTGCGATACCGGGCGGCGTCAGCCCAAACCCTGTCGTAGATGGTGTTGTGAAAGAAGTAGGTCTTAAGGTCCTTGAACTGGTTTCTCGCGTAATTGAAGAGTGTCTGCACCATGGGGATATAGGGATCCATGGACCAGCCGCCGTTGTCAATCAGCAGGATGACCTTCAGCCGGTCCGCGAGGCGGCGGTCAAAGATGATCTCTACGTCGCCGGCATTCTTCATGGTCTTATAAATCGTCTTGTCGACATTGACCATGTCCATAGGCCCGGCAGGCACCATCCGGCGGAGCTTTTTCAACGCCTCCCCCATCTGTGACTGGGTTAGGGGGCCCTCCTGGGAGTAATCACGGTAGCGCCGGTCGAGGGCCACCTTGGTCGCCGATTTGTTATGTGAGACGCCCCCGACACGCATCCCCCCGGGATGAAACCCGGAGTGTCCCACGGGCGAGGTACCGCCGGTGCCGATCCATTTTTTCCCGCCTTGGTGGGCCTCGGTCTGATCCTTGATACGATCGAGAAAATACTGCTCCAGCTCTTCGGGGGTCAGCTTCTGTAGATCCTCCTCTTTGACGCCGAGTGCGTCGGCGACCGCCTCCGGATTTTTCAGCCATTCATCCAAGAGCAGCTTCGTCATCTCGTTCAACTCTATCTCGTCGGGATCGGGAAGTTCCACCCCTTCGAAGTGGTGCGCGAAGATCTGATCATATATGTCGAAGTACCGCTCACTCTTGACCAGCAGGGCACGGGCAACGACATAGAAATTGTTCAGGGAGCGAATAGCCCCCAGCCGCATGGCCTGCTGCAACCTGAGAAAAGAGGTGGGGGTTACCGGGATCCCCCGATCCCTGAGGCTATAGAAGAAACTGACAAACACAATCCTTACTCCTGTGGGGCTGCCGTATGGCGACCCCTACCTGCGAGAACGGCTAATGGCATTGCCCACCAGCTTCATGTCCGGACTCTTCTTATACAGAACGCCCAGATAGGGAACATTCCCCTGCTCAAGGAGCGACAGCTTGAAATCGGGGTCGGCCTTCAGCGCCCGTATCCAGTTGATCAATTCCCGGGTGGCGGGTTTCTTTTCTATCCCTTCCAGTTTCCTCAGACCGTAAAAGTTCTTGACGCAGGCATCCATAATCTCCTTCTTCAGATCGGGGAAGTGGACACCGATAATCTTGCGCATGGTCTCCTCCCCCGGGAAGGCGATGTGGTGGAAATTGCACCGACCGAGGAAGGGATCGGAGAGATCCTTCTTGGCGTTGGAGGTGATGATGATAACGGGACGGTTTTTCGCGGAGATGGTCTTGTCTACCTCCATAATATCGAATTCCATCTGATCAAGAACGTCCAGCATGTCATCCTGGAAATCCGTGTCGGCCTTGTCGATCTCGTCAATCAAAAGGACCGTCTTGACATCCGAGACAAAGGCCTGCCCGATCTTTCCCATCTTGATATATTCTTCGATATTGCTGACCTCCCTGCTGGAGTCACTGAAGCGGCTGTCGTTGAGCCGCGTCAGGGTGTCGTACTGGTAGAGCGCGTCCACCAGCTTCATGCTCGATTTCACATTCAGGATAATCAGGGGCATGCCGAGGCTCTCCGCGATGGCGTAAGCCAGCATGGTCTTGCCCGTTCCCGGTTCGCCCTTGAGAAGAAGAGGCATCTCCAGGGCCATTGAGACATTAACAATCTCGGCAAGTTCGTCATCGAGAATGTACTTGTTGGCACCCCGAAACCTGCTAAAGTTATTTTGAACCATGATTTTCGAATCCTTTTGTTTTTGTATTTGTTATCACAAACAGTAAACGGTGAGACTCGGATCTCGAACCTCACCCGTGGCTTACCACGCCGCTTTGCCCCTCGCAATGGCAATCCTGAACCTTCTATTAAACATCCCCCTGTCCACAGAGACGCCATGGCAGGTTACAAACCATACCATATCTATACCCGAATCTAACAGGGGGGGGTCATATCAGAATATGGCTGAAAATGAAAACAAAATGACAACCCTGCCGGATTTTGTGCGGCACTATACTGCCGCAAGCTCCTCAAGGCTCTCGCAGTCGAGCACTCTTATATGTTTCCCCTTATCAAACTCAGATCAGTCCTTCAACTTGGAGTGTCGCTTGCTCTTATCCAGTTCCATCTTGCGCAGGCGGATACTTTGGGGGGTAACTTCAATCAGCTCGTCTTCGGCAATGAACTCTATGAACTGATCCAGCGACAGGCGTCGCGGCGGGCGCAGGCTTACAGTGGCATCTGATGTGGAACTGCGCATGTTCGTCAGATGTTTTTCCTTGATGATATTTACATTCAGGTCACCGGGCTTATTTCGCTCTCCGATAATCATGCCGGTATAGACTTCAGTTCCAATTTCGACCAGGAGCTCTCCCCGATCCTCCATGGCGAGGCACGCGTAAGGTGTAACCCTTCCCGCTCTATCGGCAACCAGCGTTCCATTCGCCCTCTGAGGAATCTTGCCGAACCACGGCCCATATCCTTCAAAGATCGTATTCATGACACCGGCACCTTTTGTATCGGTTAGAAAGTGGTTCCTAAAACCGATTAATCCACGCGACGGTATGATAAACTCAAGTTTAGTATGTCCACTTCCTTTGTTGATCAGGTTTGTCATGCGTCCCTTCCGCTTGGAAATTGCTTCCGTGATGATACCGATAAACTCTTCCGGAATATCGGCGAAAAGACGTTCGATAGGTTCAAGAACCTGACCTTTCTCTTCTTTTGTAATCACCTGAGGTTTGGATACCATAAATTCGTACCCTTCCCTGCGCATGGTTTCGATGAGAATGGCCATCTGTAGTTCCCCACGACCACAGACCTCAAACGTGTCGTTTCGCGCAAAGAGCTTGACCTTCAAGGCAACATTCCGCAGGGTTTCTTTTTCCAGACGGTCTTTCAGGTGCCGAGACGTCAGGTACTTGCCTTCAGTCCCGGCCATGGGACCGTTGTTGACATAAAAATTCATTGAGACCGTAGGCTCATCAATATAGATGCGGGGAAGCGGCACTGGCTGTTCAAGGGAGGATATCGTGTCGCCGATTACCACATTATCAACGCCGGCAATAGCGATAATATCTCCCGATTCCACTCTGTCAACCGGTAGTCTTCTTAACCCTTCAAAGGTATAAAGGGCCGAAAATTTTACTCCCGGTGTAACTTTTTCCTCTCCGCACAGGGAATAACTCGCGTTCATCTCCAGGATGCCGTTAGTCAATCGGCCAAGGGCAATCTGTCCGACATACGGATCGTAGTCGAGATTTGTTACCAGAAGCTGCGGGACTGCGTCATCATCCGCCTGTGGTGCTGGGACATGAGAGATAATTGTATCGAACAGCAGCTGTAAATCGGCAGAGGCATCCTCCGGTTTTCTGTGGGCAACTCCCGTTTTGGCATTGGTGTAAAGTATGGGAAACTCTATCTGCGCTTCAGTAGCATCAAGATCTATAAAAAGATCGTATACTTCATTGATGACCTCTGCTATCCTGGAATCGCTGCGGTCGATCTTGTTGATGACCACGATAATGGGCAGATGTTTGGCAAGCGCCTTCTTGACAACAAAACGGGTCTGAGGCAGCGGGCCTTCACTGGCATCAACGAGCAGGATCGCCCCATCGACCAGATTAAGGCTCCTTTCTACTTCTCCACCGAAATCAGCATGACCGGGTGTGTCAACAACATTGATCTTGACATCGCCGTACCAGAGAGCAGTGTTTTTCGCAGTGATCGTGATGCCCCGCTCCCGTTCGAGATCCATAGAATCCATGACGCGTTCCACTATCAGCTGGTTTTTTCTGAAAGTACCACTCTGATTGAGCATTCCGTCGAGAAGAGTTGTCTTTCCGTGATCGACGTGGGCAATGATTGCAATATTTCTGATATGGTCTTTTTGCATGTTTGTTGTTTAAGTCTCCATTTAAATAATATAAACCCCGGTTTGATCTGGTCAAAACCGGGGAGATGCCCTTTAGCAGAAAGTGAAACGAAAAGCCATTTATTTTTATGTGAAGAATCGGGTACCTCGGATTGGTGACCCATTATAAACCGGACGGTTCTATTTGATGGCAGCACTTGTTTCTGACAAATTCCCTTATTTTGTTGCTTTTTATAAAAATGGAGATAGACTAGAGGTGAAAGGAGTTTACACCAGTGACAATTCCGGCCTCCCCATGGACCATGATGGCAAGAGCCTGGTTCAAAGTGCTTCCCGATACTCATCGCTGTTTGAATAAGTGGAAAACCCTTGCGAAGCAGATCCCGGATCCGGAACTTCGGAGACAGGCGTTGATGAGCATAAGAACAAAAACTTTTCATTGTGAGGGTGGATCTGCCTATGGATTGCTGGCAGGTGATAAACGCGAAGTGGCTATTCGTTTTATTGTCGCGTATCAGACTATCAGCGATTATCTCGATAATCTGTGTGATCGCAGTACGTCTTCAGACCCTGCCGATTTTCGCGCGCTTCATGAGTCGATGCTTCACGCGTTAACGCCCGGAACCAATTGTACCGATTATTATCGATTCAGGGATAAGCAGGATGATGGAGGATATCTGGTATCGCTCGTGACGACATGTCAGGATGTATTAGAAAAACTGCCCGCATATGATAAAGTCTCTCCAGCACTCCATGAATTGGCGGGTTATTATTGTAACTTACAGGTGAATAAGCATGTGAAAGAGGAGGAGCGTGTTCCTCGTTTGAAGGAGTGCTTTGAGGCGCACCGTGCTGACCTGTCGGCAATGAGATGGTATGAATTTTCGGCATGTTGTGGTTCAACTCTTGGTATCTTCTGTCTGGTTTCCTGCGCGCTCCATGAGCAGTGCTCTGATAATCTGGTGTCGCGCATAAAAGAGGCTTATTTCCCATGGGTTCAGGGATTCCATATCCTTCTGGATTACTTTATCGATCAGGAAGAAGATCTAATTGAGGGGGACCTGAATTTTTGTTCTTATTACAGGGATGAGGAAGAGTTACTGAGACGGTTGACACATTTTTTTAATCAGGCGGATATAAACATCTCCGGATTGCCCAATCCGGAATTTCATCGGATGGTTAACCGTGGATTATTTGCCATCTACCTCTCGGACAAAAAAGTGAGCAGGCAGGAGAACGTACAGAGGATAGCGAAAAAGATCATTCGTCTCGGTGGATGGGCGACATATTTTTTCTACGTGAATGGATGGATCTATCGGAGGGTTAAACGGACATAGCATATTCAGGATATTATTTCCGTGGTCCCTAACTCTCTTGACTGAATGGATGGGCTGTGTTAGATTTTCTCCGTTGCATGGAAGGCTATGATGGAATTTACGCATCTTGATGAAAATAACAGGCCGAAGATGGTCGATGTAACTGCCAAGGAGCCCACCCTGAGGGAGGCTGTTGCCAGCGGCAGAGTACTGATGAGGCCCGATACCGTAAGAGCCATTGAATCGGGTGGTGTTTCAAAGGGTAACGTCTATGCCACCGCGAAGATCGCGGGAATCATGGCTGCCAAGAAAACAAGCGATATTATTCCGATGTGTCACCCCCTAGAACTTACCGGGATTGACATTGATTTTTCGAGTAATATTGAGAAGGGTGAAATCACTATTAATGCAAGCGCTAAGACCTTTCATAGAACGGGCGTAGAGATGGAGGCCATGACGGCGGTGAGCGTGGCCGCGCTCACGATATATGATATGTGCAAATCCGCGGACAGGGCGATTGTGCTGTCTGATATAAAGCTGCTGAAAAAGAGCGGGGGCAAAAGCGGTACTTTTGTGAGAGAAGAGTAGCCTGCCATGGAAGCAAACACCTATAAAACGAGAGGCGCGTTTCTTCTTCCCATTTTTCTGGACTCGGTGTTTCTCCTTGTACTATTGGCGATCTCCATGTTTGACAGGAGGTTTCCTTCTGAGACTGTGGTTCTTTCCATTATATTGGTCCCTACCCTTTATATTTTTCTTGGATCGGCCCGGCGCAGAACAACCATTGGAGATGATAATATCAGGATAAGAAAGCTTTTCAGGGTAAAGCAGCTCCGGTGGGAAGAGATTACCAATGTAGACGTTCTGACTTTGCATAAGAAGGTTTATCTATTGCTGACCACTACGAGAGGATTTCACACGTTGGCCAACTCCCATGAGAATTTTACCTCTCTTGTGAAAGATGTTGTCCGGTATGTCGATCATGAAAAGGTCGAAGAGGGTGTTCGGAATGTTATCGAACATCCGGTAAGAAGGATGTCAGATATAGTATCCGCGTGGGTTGCGTTTGTTATTCTTCTGGGGGCAATTGCCCTGAAGATTGCCTGTTAAACTATTCATTCATATACCTCAAGAGAACATTTTATGAGCAAGCGGGAACAGATCAAAGCGGTAATTTGTGAAGAAATTGATAAAACATCTTTTCCTCTTATAGAAGAGGTTCTCGAAAAGAGGATTGACAAGGTCGTTACGATTCTTGGTTGCGGGGGGAACGGCAGTGATGGGGTATATGACGAAGTCCTGTCAATGGTCGAAAAGGCCCTGATAAGGATTGCAATGAGACGCTCTAATAATGTAAAAATAGCCGCCGCCGATTTCCTCGGTATAAACAGAAATACTCTTCATTCTAAGATAAAAAAACTAAAGATACGATAATAACCCACTTACAAAGATCTCACCCCAAAGGTGCGAGACCTTTGTAATACTCCTGTGCCACCCCTCTTGATTTTAAGATTTTCCCGTAGTGTCGTGTCAATCAAGAAATATCATTTCGCCCGCGGGGAGCTATAGTGCCCGTCAGGGTGAGATCTAAGATTCCTCAGTAGTGAAACCTCCTTCGCGATGACAAAGTATCGTTGGCATGACAGTAGAGAAGATTTATATTGCGGCCCGCCACTTTGGAAGTGGTCAGAGAAGTCTTTTGTCGGCCGGGTTGATACTACCCAGTATGCGGATCATGCTGTCATGTATTTTTCCGTTTGACGCCAGTATGCCTGGAGAGTCGAGACGGTAGGGATTGCCGAAAATATCGGTTATGGTTCCGCCCGCCTCATTTACGAGGAGCCATCCGGCCGCTGTATCCCATGGATGCAGTTTGAGTTCCCAGAAACCGTCGAAGCGGCCCGCCGCTGTGTGGGCCAGATCAAGTGCCGCGGATCCGGCACGACGAATAGCCTGGGCCTCCAGGGCCATCCCACCAAAATAGTTGATGTTATTATTCGGGTTCCTCCATATGTCATAAGGAAAGCCGGTTGCCAGCAGGCTTCTCGAAATCTTCGTAGTCTTGGAAACTGAAATACTCGAACCGTTCATGAATGCCCCTTCGCCCTTTTCGGCCACAAACAGTTCCTCTGATATAGGATTGTATATGACACCTGTTCTGACCGCTCCGTCTTTTTCCAGAGCAATCGAGACGCAAAAAACGGGGAATCCGTGGGCATAGTTGGTCGTTCCGTCGAGTGGATCAATTATCCATCTGTATCGGGAGCCTTTCTTTATCTCCGTCGACTCCTCCGACAGTATATTATGATCGGAGAATTTCCGGCTGATTTCCGTTATCAATATCTTTTCGGACATCCTGTCAGCCTCTGTAACGAGATCGATTTCTCCTTTGTAATCTATCTCGTGGCTCTCACTGAATCTATCTTTCAGAACCGCTCCTGCCATCCTGGCTATGGATATGGCAAATTCCCCATATTCTGTCATCATACTTCTCCTTGATTAGGTATTGTAGGGGGATTCTTAACACGATTTTGCAAAAAAGTTGAAACAAATTCTGTTGCTTCACGTGTGGATTAATGATAGACATTTTAATATTTTTAAAGGAATCGGTGTGTCGGCTGCTATGGATGAGAAGGAAAATGGCATTGATTTGGAAAAAATGGATGTCAGTTTGGAAAATCCCACTTTGGATCTGAAAGCGATCAGAGAATCCAGGGGACTTATCTTAAAGGATATGTCCTCCTCCACGAAAGTGAGTCTTTCAAATCTTAAGGCTATCGAAGAGCAAAAATTTGAACTGCTTCCAGATCCAATATATGCCAAGGCTTTTATCGGCGCGTATGCCCGTTCACTTGATATTGATGGCGAAGAGTTACTCTCGCTCTATGATAAATATCTGGAAAGTCTGGAGCCCGACAAAAACCAGAATGAAATATTAAAAAGACTCGCAGGGAAAAAGCGTCACGAGAAATACTGGATCTGGCTGACGATTGCATCATGTGTGATAGTAATCACAGGATTTTTCTACCTCAATCACTGGAGTTTCGACGACAGTCGGGAAATGAGAGAACTGGCGCCTGTCGGGGAGATTGAAAGTACCGAGAAGCTTCAGGATTTCTCCGGGGATGTGCCAGCACTGGAGAAAGATGACAAGATACTGGAGACAGTTGATCCCGATTTATCGGGATCAACAGACATTTCTGATGTGGATGACATAAAAGACACAGGTCAGGTGATCGAAAAAGACAGACAGCCGGAGATTGAAGGTGAGCGGCCAACGGAAGAAACCACTCCCGACGAAACTGTGGTCGGTGAAGAAGATGTTCCAGATGAAGCTGTAGCCAGTGGGAAAGCGCCTTATACCCTTGTAATAGAAGCGTCGGAATTGACCTGGATACAGATAAACCGGGATGGAAAGCCTCCCTTTGAGGTCATGTTGCGACCGGGAGAGAGGATTACAGAAAAGGCGTCGGAGAAATTCGGGCTGATCATTGGCAATGCGGCGGGTGTGGATATCAGTTTTCAGGGAAAGCCACTCGGCATTATAGGGAAGCACGGGGAGGTTGTGCACCTGATACTGCCGGCGGATATGTAAAACAGGTATTGACAGGGATTGCCTTATAACCTAATCTTAGACGATAGAGACCATCGAAAGCCCCGATTTATCGGCAGAGGATTTTAAAACAACTGGAAGACAGGGGATGAAAATACCCTGTACCAAGAGGAGAATCAAGTATGTTCGGAATAGGCATGCCAGAGTTGTTGATTATCCTGGTGATTATTCTTATTATCTTTGGTGCTGGAAAGCTTCCTGAAATAGGAGGAGCCATAGGCAAGGGCATCAAAAACTTCAAAAAATCTTTCCAGGATAACGATGGGGTGGAAGACACCGAAGATCCCAAGAAGATCAATGACGATAGAAAATAAACACAACCGTTGACGGCTGTCGGTTCACAGTCCCCTGTTTTTCAACCGTGAACCGATAACTGCAGACCGTGAACGGCTATAACTAAACCACTCCGTGGCGGAACGCGGAGTGGCGTTTTGTTATTAATCAACCAAACCCCGGCAAATTAAACCCGTTAAAAGGGAACGTCATCTTCAAATATCGCCGCTCCCGCAGGGGATGAGATCCCTTTACCCTGTCTTTCTGCCTGCCCATTCGATTGATAGGCGCCCTGTTCCTTTCTTTCCAGCATCTGCATGTTGGAGGCAACTATCTCTGTGGTGTAACGTTTGTTACCATCCTTATCATTCCAATTCCTTGTTTGCAGCCGGCCTTCTATATAGACCAGTCTCCCCTTGGCTAGATAGCTGCCGCAGATCTCCGCCAGTTTCCTGAAAGTGACGATCCTGTGCCACTCTGTTTTCTGAACCTTTTCCCCATTCTTGTCCTTCCATTGTTCATCAGTGGCCAGGTTGAAATTGGTTACCATCGCACCATCCTGGGCGTATCTTACCTCCGGATCCGCTCCCAGTCTTCCAATCAATATAACTTTGTTAACCATTTGTCTCTCCTCGTAGTTTCTTTATAAAATAGTGTAAATTGTATTGCTCAACGGGATCGCTGTCAATGAATTATTTATGATTTTATGTTAGCATACAGATTATATATTATCCATTGACTTCATTTGTGTTATTAAGTACAAAAATCGGGCGCGTCAAGTGATTGTGTCCCGATTTATCGGGATTTGACAATTAACACCATATTCTTTTGAGCGACAGGAAAGGAACAATTTTGAATCTTTGGGACGGGATCCTGCTTGGTGTAATACAGGGGCTGACGGAATTTCTTCCAGTGAGCAGCTCCGGCCATCTGGTAATAGTGCAAAGTTTTATGAAGGGGTTTCAGCAGCCCGGAGTAGTGTTTGATGTTATGCTGCATTTCGGGACGCTTCTGGCTGTGCTGGTTTTTTTCAGGAAAGAAATTCTGGATATCCTGATATCACTCATACCGGTAGGATGGTTCCGGAACTCCAAGAGAGGCCTTGACAGCATGCAGGTACGTTCTGGAAGGAAAATGGCCCTCTATATCATCACAGGGACGGTATTTACAGGGATTATAGGTCTCTCATGTGAGGATAGGATACACCATCTTTTTACCTCCGCAACAACAGTTTCTTTTATGCTGCTTATCACCGGTTTGCTGCTGTTTCTGTCTGACAGATTTCAGGGCGGCAGGGTGGAAAAGGACATGAATATAATCGACAGCGTGGTGATCGGAATTGTTCAGGGAATTTCGCTGATCCCTGGAATATCAAGATCCGGCTCCACGATAGCCTTTGGCATCTTCAGGGGACTGGATGGCCAGACAGCGGCCAGATTTTCATTCCTGCTCTCCATCCCCGCAATATTGGGTGCAGTTGTGCTTGAGTCAAAATATATTGGGATGATACCTCCGGGTGATATGGCGGTATATTTTACCGGGATGGTTGTCGCCGCTGTGACCGGTTTTCTGACGCTGAAACTTCTGCTCTTTATAATAAGCAAACATAAGTTGAGTATATTTGCTTATTACTGCTGGATTCTTGGAATTTCCACATTGATTATTAAGGCAATTTAAATTAGTCTTGTTGGCCATCAGGGGGTTGAATTTGAGCAAAAAACACGCAGACGGAGAGAACAGACGGATAAAGGAAATGACAGGTGTCGTATCCCTCGCCCTTGCTGCTTTTGTCTTTCTATGCCTCTTTTCCTATAATCCCCATGACCCCTCCCTCACGCACTATGTAGCCGGCAAGGTTGCGGTAGCCAATTACGGGGGCCTTGCAGGCTCCTATCTCTCGGATGGCATGCTCAAAATTTTCGGAATGACGTCCTATCTTGTGCCCGTGTTGCTTGTGCTGTTTTCTTTCAAACTGTTTCTCGGCGGGAAGTTCGGGATGGCCTTCTCTCCCATTTTTGGTTTTATCGGCCTTGTGTTTGCCATATCGGCGCTTCTGGCGGAAGAGTATGGCACTATCTCTTTTTCCGGCGTGGATTTTAACGCGGGCGGACTTCTCGGGAAGTATTCGTTGAAAGTATTGTATACCTATCTGAACCAGATAGGAACCGACATTGTTCTGGTTGTTATACTAATGATATCCTTAATGGTTACGCTTGATGTCTCTCTTGTAGACCTTGTGAGGAGACTGGCAATACTGCTGTCGAGCACACTTCTGAGACTCAAGACATTTGTGGTGGTCGGGATGGGGAGAGTGAGAAGGAAAAAGGCTGTCACAAAACATAAAAAATCCGGAGTGTCGAGAAATATCCCGGTTATCTCCGATGAGGTTGGGCAGAAGGAAGGGAAGCAAAAGGACGAGCAGGCCGCCTTCGAATTTTTGCATCTGGAAGGAACTTTTGCGCTTCCTTCACTGGACCTTCTTGACAAGGTAGAGATCAGGAATACGAGAATGAAGAGAGAAAGTCTTATCATGAATTCTCGTATCCTTGAGAAAAAGCTGGCGGATTTCGGGGTGGAAGGCAACGTCACAGAGGTGAAACCGGGTCCTGTTGTCACCATGTACGAGCTTGAACCGGCAGCCGGTGTAAAGATAAATAAGATAACCAATCTTTCCGATGACCTGGCCCTGGCATTAAAAGCGCAGAGTATCAGGATATTAGCGCCTATTCCTGGTAAGGCCGCAATCGGTATCGAAATTCCCAACCAGGAGAGAGAACCGGTATATCTCAGAGATGTTCTCGAGAGTGAAGAATTCCTGGAATCAAAATTCAAATTACCTATAGCACTTGGAAAGAATATTACCGGGAAAACTGTGATAGCTGATCTTGCCAGGATGCCTCATCTTCTTATCGCGGGGACAACCGGTTCGGGCAAGAGTGTATCTCTCAACGCCATGATATGCAGTATACTGTTCAAGGCAACGCCGGACGAAGTAAAGTTTATAATGATTGACCCGAAAAGACTTGAATTGTCAGGGTATGAAGGGATACCGCATCTCCTTCACCCGGTGGTAGCCAATCCCAAGGAGGCGGCAAAGGCGCTGCAATGGACCGTCGATGAGATGGAAAGACGGTATGCCGCAATAGCCACTATGGGTGTTAAGAGCATAGAGCGATACAACACAATGGTTGAGAAGGAACGAAGCGAGGCCAAAAAGCAGATGTCAGGGGTTTCTGCCCCGGCTTCAGGAGAAGAATCCGAAATAGGCCCGGAGAAATTGCCTTACATAATTGTTATTATAGATGAACTGGCCGACCTGATGATGGTGGCCCAGAGGAACGTTGAAACATCTCTTGCCCGGATCGCGCAGATGGCACGAGCCGCGGGGATACATCTCATCCTGGCTACACAGAGACCCTCCGTTGATGTTATTACCGGTATCATAAAGGCCAATTTCCCCACGCGTATATCGTTTCAGGTATCATCAAAAGTTGATTCGAGGACGATACTTGACCAGCTCGGTGCCGAGAAACTCCTCGGGGCGGGTGATATGCTTTTTGTTCCACCTGGTACATCCAACCTTGCGCGCATTCATGGCGCTTTTGTTTCTGATAGAGAGATTACAAAAATTGTAAGCTTTATTGCAAAGCAGGGGAAGCCCTCCTACGATGAATCGATATCTCATTATAGCCCGGAACAAGAAGGGGCAAGGGCGGAAGAAGAGTTTGATGAAAAATATGATGAGGCGGTCGAACTGGTTACCGATCTGGGGCAGGCCTCCATCTCTATGGTTCAACGATATATGAAGATAGGCTATAACAGGGCCGCCCGCATTGTGGAAAAGATGGAATCCGAAGGTGTCGTCGGTCCATCGGACGGCGCCAAACCTCGCAAGGTACTGGCCGGAAAGCTTCCCCGATAAATTGAAAAACAAAGTCCATATCATAAGCCTGGGATGTCCCAAAAACCTCATAGATTCAGAAGTGATGGCCGCCGCTCTGATTGGAAGCGGTTTTGAGATCGCCCCCCTTCCTGAAGACGCGGATATAATAATCATCAATACCTGCACTTTTATCCTTCCGGCAAAGGAAGAGTCGATTGATGAAATCTTCCGTATGGCGGAGCTGAAAAAGAGTGGCCGGTGCCGGCATTTGGTAGTCGCGGGATGCCTGCCTCAGAGATATGGAGCCATACTCGAAAAAGAGATTCCTGAAGTTGATCTTTTCCTGGGAACGGGGGAAATTTCCCGCATAGCCGATCTCGTGGCAGCTCTTCAAAAAAAGGAGGGACCGGGACAGCGTTCCTGCATAGGAAAACCTGACTTTCTTATGAGCTCCTCGCACCCGCGTCTGTTGTCAACGCCACCCTATACCGCGTATCTGAAAATCGCCGAGGGTTGCTCCAACCACTGTTCCTACTGCGTAATACCAGACATCAGGGGAAAGTTCAGAAGCCGACCTATTGATGATATACTACAGGAGACTGAAACGCTTGCGCAGGGGGGCGTTAAGGAGATTATTATAGCGGCCCAGGAGACAACACTCTACGGGAAAGATCTCGGTTATGCGTCCGGATTGAGCTCCCTGTTAAGAGAAATTGCCCTGATAGATGGGATCAGGTGGATCAGGCTGCTCTACACATATCCCGCGGATCTGGATGACGAACTTTTTCAGACTATCCATGATGTCGAAAAAATATGCAACTATATCGATATTCCCGTACAGCACATAGATGACGATATTCTGGGCTCCATGAAAAGAAAGGGCGACAGCAGACTTATAAAAAACTCTATAGCGAGCGCCAGAAAGATTATTCCCGGCGTGGCCCTGAGGACATCAATGATTGTGGGATTCCCCGGAGAGACACAGGAGAGGTTTGACAGGCTCCTCGCGTTTGTAAGGGAGACGAGGTTTGATCATGTGGGGGTGTTTGAGTATTCGAGAGAAGAGGGAACCGTGGCAGACGCGCTCCCCGGCCATATTCCCGAGAGTGTAAAAGAACTCAGGAGGGGAATTATAATGGAGGAGCAGGCATTGATCTCCCGTGAGATAAATCAAGCGCTTATCGGTTCTACAATGGAAATAGTCATAGAAGAGGAGTCGGACCTTCCGGGATACGATTATATAGGAAGGGCGAGAAGGCAGGCACCTGATATAGACGGCATCGCCTACGTTACGGCAGGAGAAAAGGCGATTGGTGATATTGTGAAATGTCTGGTAGTTTCAGCAGATGATTATGACCTGTTTGCCGAAGAGAAGGTGGAGAAAGAACAATGATTGTGATGAAATTTGGGGGCACCTCGATAGAGGATATTGCTTCGATTGAGAGGGTGGTGGAGATTATCCACTCCCGCCTTGAGCGCCATCCGGTGGTGGTCAACTCCGCCATGGGAAAGACAACACGAAAACTGCTGGATATCGCACGGTTCTCGGCAGAGGGGATGGATGAACAGGCCCTCTCACATCTGGATGAAATCCGTGAATACCACTTTGATATGGCGAGGGGTCTCACATCTGATTTTGAAGACAGCGATGTCCGGACAACCCTTGAGAGATATTTTGAGGAGCTTCAGAGATTGCTGGGAGGTTTGTCGGTACTGCGAGAACTCACTCCACGCACTCAGGACAGGATCCTCTCGTATGGCGAACTGGTTGCAACCACGATAATTGCGGCCGCTCTTCAGAGACGCGGCATCAATGCCCGATGGCTGGACGCGCGAAATTTTATTATTACGGATGAAAGATTTACAAGGGCCAGGCCGCTGGATGATCTTACCTGCCGCGGCATTCAGGAGGAAGTGCGTCCGCTGGTCTTATCCGGTTGTGTCCCCGTCATACAGGGCTTTATAGGGTTCACGCGCAGTGGAGCCACCACCACGCTGGGATTTGAGGGGTCTGATTTTACCGCGGCTCTGGTAGGCTCGGCGCTCGATGTTTCGGAGATACAGATATGGAAAGATGTCAATGGTATTATGACAGCCGATCCAGGCATCTTCGCGGGGGCGCGCACCATTAAGAACATCTCTTTTGAGGAGGCGTCTGAGCTTACTTTCTTCGGAGCAAAGGTTCTGCACCCGGGGACTATTGAGCCGGCGCACCGGAAGAATATTCCTGTCGGCATTTACAACTCCAGACAGCCCGATACCGGTGGCACAACAATAACGGAGCAAGCGAAGAAGGGAAGGGACCTCATTAAATCCATCGCGTACAAGATGCCCGTACGTATCGTCAATATCACTCAGGACTCCCATGCCAACCCGGCCGGTTTTCTGAGATCGGTTTTCGATATTCTAGACAGGGAAAGGATCACGCCCTCTGTCGTGACGACTGCCGGGACGGAGGTTGCGATGGTGATCGACGCTTCAGAAGACATGGAGCGCGCGATTGAAGCACTGGAATGTCTTGGAGCTGTAAAGATTGCCGGGAATAAGGCCACCATTTCTATGGTCGGTGAAAATATCCGTACCAGCCGAGACTTTACGTCGATCCTGTTCCGCAATCTGGAGGGTATGAATATCGACATGAGTGCGCACGGGGCGTCTCCGATCAGTTGTACCTTTGTGATCGATGAATCCGATATTCCTTCAACCATCGCCAGACTGCACGAGGCATTCTTCAAAAATCCTGATCCGGATATATTTGATTAAACAATTCAGGCATCAAATACCAACCCGCTCTATTTATGCTTGAGGAACTACCTTCTTCAAGAGATAGATATGAGCGATTCCAAGAAACCGGGAAAATGATCGCGTGACTTCGAATCCCCTTTTTTCCATCAGGCGTTCAAGGTCACCGGGAGAGGGAAATCCCATCACCGAATCCCGCAGATACCGGTAGGCTTTAAAATCCCCCGACACAAGTCCCCCGATAAGGGGAAGTATGGCCTTAAAATAGGTAAGATATATCCATCTCCAGGGGAAACGGGAGGGTACCGACAGCTCAAGCACCGCCAGTTTTCCGCCATCTTTCAGTACCCTGAAGGCCTCGTCCAGGAAGGCGGGGAGGTCTGGCATGTTTCTTATCCCGAAGGCTGTCATTGCGTGATCGAAGGTTTCGTTTGAGAAGGGCATGGCGGTGGCATCCCCCACAGTAATATGGAAGCGCCCGAGAAACTCCCTGTTTTTTCGTGCGGCAATCTCCAGCATCCTGGGGGATATATCCATGCCTGTGACCGTGCATCCGGCAGTCCTGCAGGTACGGAACGCCATATCCCCGGTACCGGTTGCGATATCAAGCACCGTGTCACCATCCTTGATCTCCAGGGACGATATGACGGTTTTTCGCCAGCGGCTGTCCATGGAACATGAAAGGGCGGCATTGAGCAGGTCGTAGGTGGGGGCGATTCTGTCGAACATGGAACTTATGATTGCCGGTGATTTATCAATTCGCATCTTTGGGGAAGCTTTCTTTGCCGCTTTTACAGGATGATGATGTTTCACCACTGAACAGGTAATAATCGACAGCAAGACTAAACCATATGATATTGGATTGCAAGTATCGTGTCATCTGGATCCCGGCTTTATCGAAAAAGGCCCGGGCGGCGAGAAGATTCCGCCCGGCTGACACGGCATGGAAAAACGTGCAGCCGCCAGCAGTAAAATAATGTTCTCAGACAACCTGTCGATCAAGAGCTCCTGTCCTTATACCGTAAGGCAAGCACACCGGTCCTTGCAACCTTATCAATACCGAAAGGCCTGAGAAAGTTGATGACGGTTTCCACCTCTTCCCTGCTTCCCGCAACCTGGATAATACAATAATTACTACGCATGGAAATAATTTTGCAGTCAAACATTCCTATAGACCTCACTATCTCAGTCCTGTCTTTTTGATCCAGGTCGATTCCTATAAGTATCATTTCCCTCTGCGCGGACTGTCCCGGGATAAGTTCGGTGACATCCATGACATCGACCAGCCGGTTTAACTGCTTCTTTACCTTTTCGATAAAGTCCGAGTTCGCGTTGGTGATTGACGTTATTCTTGAAACTTCAGGAGAAATTGTCTCCGCCACGCAGAGACTCTCTATATTATAACCAAGCCTTCCAAACACACCGGTAACCCTGGACAACACGCCTGGTTTGTTGCTAACCAGTATCGCGATTATACGTTCTCTCATTTCCATTGTTACTATCCTTTCGCATCAATATTCAAAAAGTTTGACAGGACTGACAGGATTTCTAAAATCAATAATTGTGCCGAGGGATACAAATTCCTAACCCTCGACAAATCACCCCTGCCTGCCACCTATCATATCTATGTTCGACATCCCAGGCGGTATGATAGGAAAGACATACGTATCGGGATCAACGACCACCTCCAGCAGGAAAGGCCCATCGGCGGAACACATTTTTTCTATGCCTGCCCCGGAATTCTCAACAGAGACCTTGTCGGCCTGGATACCGAAGCCCCTGGCTACAGCAACTATATCAACCTTGTCGCCCAGTTCTATATCAGTGAAGCGAGCGCCATAGAACAGGTCCTGCATCTGACGTATCATACCGAGATGGCCGTTGTTGAAGACCACTATCTTGACAGGCAGGTTGTAATAACTGATCGTCGCCAGTTCCTGTATGTTCATAAAGAATCCACCGTCTCCTGTAAAGACTACAACACCGTGATCCGGCACTGCGATTTTCACACCCATCGCCGCGGGGAGACCAAATCCCATCGTGCCCAATCCACCCGGCGTAATCATGCCGCGAGGAGTCTTTGCTTCCCAGGATCGGACCGTCCATATCTGGTTCAGCCCAACATCCGTGATAGCTATAGTTTTCTCTGGCATAGCCGTCTGGACATCTCTGATAAAGGCCCCGGCCGGTCCACATTCTTTCATTGACCTGTCCTTCCCCAAGGCATTCCTTTCTTTCTCTATCCTTTTCAGCCACCCGCTCCTCTCTTTTCTTTCCACGAGTGGAGTCAACTTCGTAAGGGCTTCGCGGATATCACACACCAGGGATATATCCGCCGTTATGACCTTGCCGATGGAGGATGGATCTATATCCACCTGGGCAATGGTGGCAAGCGGGGCGAATTCTTTCACGATCGCCGTACTGCGATCACTGAAACGAGCCCCTATCGTCAGGATAAAATCTGAATCGTGCACAATACGGTTGGCCAGTTCATTTCCATGTGTGCCTATGAAGCCCAGATTGAACCCATTTAAAGTGTATACCGAGCCAATGCCCATCATTGTGGAAACAAATGGAATATTTCCCTTTTCAATCAACCCGGCAAGTTCCTCACATGCCTGGGAGAGTTTCACGCCTCCACCGATGAGAATAACCGGCCTTTCAGACCTATTCATATAGGTGGCGATCCGCTGCAGTTCTTCGCCATTTTTTTTGTTCCCCGCATGCCTTTTTTTCGGCATCGCAATATTTTTCACTCCGCTTTGTTCACACTTTGCAGCCATTACGTTTCTCGGAAGGTCTATAAGGACAGGTCCTGGCCGGCCGCTCCTCGCAATCTCAAACGCCTGCTTTACAGTGGATTCTACCTCGCCCGGATCACTTACCAGGTAGCTGTGTTTTGTGATGGGCAGGGTAATCCCTATTATATCCGTTTCCTGAAACGCGTCGCTTCCCAGAAGCTCTGTCGTTACCTGCCCTGTGAGAACAACCATGGGAGTTGAATCCATGTATGCCGTCGCTATACCGGTTACCAGGTTGGTGGCGCCCGGGCCCGAAGTGCCCATACATACACCGACCTTACCGGTCGCCCTGGCATAGCCATCCGCGGCATGAGCGGCCGCCTGTTCATGTCTCACAAGATAATGTCTTATCGGACTGTTATTCAGACTATCGTGAATGGGCAGACTGTTCGCCCCCGGATATCCGAAGATAACATCCACCCCCTCTTCTCTCAATGTCTGCAGCAGTATTTCAGCTCCCGTTTTTTCCATCTCTCCCCTTCCTGGTCATGTTTTTATTATAAAACCGGTCCTTACAGTTTGTGTGGGAACAGGTAAATAAAAAAACCGCGGACTCTTTAAGCGAGCCGCGGCTTTTTTCACAAAAAAGCCGCGGACCTCGGGGACCGCGGCTTGATTTCTTTTTTAGTCCATCAGGATCAAGCGGCGGTCCCCGTAAGTACTACTACGAGTACGAGTACGAGTACGCTTACCAAAACTGTAACCGCTTTTTCAAATGGACGTATCACTGACTGTTCTCCTCAAACAAATTTAGGGCCGACCTTATATGAAAAAATTCTTTTGTCAAGAGAATTTTCAGCCCTAAAAAAGAATGCTGTCAAACGTTAATCTCCCTAGTCAAGATCATATCTGAAGAATCCCTTGTCTTCACTGTCATCATCTTCGGGTACAGTTTTGGTGGGCTCCGTTCCTTCCAGAAAACATTCAAATATGTATTTTCCTGAGTCAGGACCAGCTGGTGCCCCCGTCTCGGGATCTATTTTGGCAAATACGACTCCCTCGGGAGGTGAGAAGGATTCGACAGGAGTACCGGCAAGCGCCTTTTCCATAAAATATAAAAAGATGGGACTGGCGGCACGTGAACCGGTTTCATATTTGCCCAGCGGTTTCAGATCGTCAAATCCGACCCACACCCCCGCGACAAGCGAGGGGGTAAACCCCATGAACCATGCATCCTTGAGATTATTGGTTGTGCCTGTCTTGCCTGCCACAGGCCGGCCCAGGGCCCTGACCCGCCAGCCGGTGCCCCCCTTGACGACCTCCTGTAGCAGATGCGACGTTATATATGCGATACCGGGATCAACAACCTGCTCTACTTCAGGCACATTTTTCTCCACGATGTTTCCGGTGCGGTCAACGATCTTTCTTATGGAGAAGGGCTTGACCTTCTTGCCACCATTAGCGAAAACCCCATAACCCCTTACCATTTCCAGAAGCGTCACACCCGATGTCCCGAGGGCCATGGAAAGGTCTCTTGTAAGAGGAGTCGTTACCCCCATATTAACAGCGTAATCAGCAGCATAATTTATGCCGATCTCCTTTAAGAGCTTTATGGTCACCAGATTCCTCGATTTGATAAGGGCGGTCCTGAGAGTTGTGGGGCCGTAAAATTTTTCTGAGTAATTTTGCGGTTTCCACAGGCTGTCTTGCAGGGTATCGCGGTAGATGACTGGGCTATCCATAATGATGGTCGCAGGGGTCATGCCGTTGTCGAAGGCCGCGGTAAATATAAAGGGCTTGAAGGCGGATCCTGGCTGCCTCTTTGCCTGTGTGGCACGGTTGAACTCACTCTTTCTGTAGCTCCTGCCCCCGACCATCGCTTTTATCTCTCCGGTATTAGAGTCCATAGCGATAAGGGCACCCTGCACTCGTGGCTCCTGTTCCAGCTCCAGTTCCAGCTTTCCATCCGCGACGCTCAGGACCTTCACTTCCACGACATCTCCTGTTCCGAGAACATCCGCCGGATCTTTCACTTTGGCTGTGTTATAGGCAATATCAGGATCGGGCACCCTGGCCCACGACATATCCTTCAGCGTCATAGTGCCTTCATATTCGCCCACCCTTAATCTTACAATTCCCCCCCCGCTGTCCACATCCACCACGATGGCCTGTGTGATGCGGCCCTCCAGCGGCTTATCCATGCCAATGCGCATATCTGCCACAAAGGCCTCGATCTCATCCTCAGGCACCCTGCTGAGGGGGCCCCTGTATCCCTGTCTCTTGTCCAGATCCCTCAGCCCTCTCATGAGGGCATCACGGGCCGCCTTCTGACAGGTCATGTTCAGTGTGGTATATACCTCAAGACCTTCTCTATACAGGACATCGCTGCCATACGTGGTCTGGATATACCGGCGGACATTCTCGGTAAAATAGGGAGCTGTCTTGGTCTTATCCCCTGCCTTTTTCAGCGCTACAGGAGTTTCCAGTGCCACCTTCTTTTCCTCCTCCGTTATGTACCCATCCTCCGCCATCCTCTCCAGAACGTAGATCTGTCGCTGGCGGGCACGGTCGGGGTGAAGGGAGGGGGAATACCGGCTGGGGGCCTTGGGAAGCCCGGCGAGGAGGGCGGCCTCCGGCAGAATAAGCCGTTCAGCGGTCTTTCCGAAATACTGTTGCGACGCGGCCTCTATGCCATACGTCCCATGTCCGAGATATATATGGTTCAGATAGAGGTTTAGTATTTCATATTTTTTTAGATATCTGTCTATTCTGTAGGCCAGAATGGCCTCTCTCAGTTTCCTGATGTACTTCTTCTCGGGAGACAGGAAGAGGCCCTTGGCCACCTGCTGGGTTATGGTACTCCCCCCCTGAACGATTGACCCCGCCTCCATATTCTTAAAAAAGGCTCTGATAATGCTCTGGGCATCTATCCCCTTGTGATGGAAAAAACGGGCGTCCTCCCCCGCCACAAATGCCTGTATTACAAATTTCGGCAGATCGGTGACATGGACAACTTTCCTGTCTTCAAGATAGAACTCATCGATCAACTGACCGTCGTCCGCGTATACCCTCGTTATTATGCTGGGCCGGTAGTCTTTCAGTGATGCGATACTGGGCAATCCATCCACAAGAAGATAGGTGAATCCCGCCCCTGTCAGGATCAGCAGGATGGCCAGGGCAAAGATCCAGACAAAGATTTTTTTTACAGTTCCCCTTTTTTTCGCCTTTCCTTTCCTTGTGCTTTCAGGCGACTGTTGTTCATTATTCATCTTCTTCATCTTCTTCACTTTTTTCGTCGTTGTTGTCGTCTTCTTCTTTGCGGGCAGATTTCTTCTCTCCCATCGTTACCACCCAGATACTGATTTCATAGAGGAGCATCAGTGGCAGGGCCATCAGGCCCTGCGTCACAACGTCCGGAGGAGTGAACAGGGCGGCGATAACGAACACCAGGAGTATCGCGTATTTTCTCTTCTTTCTCAGGGTCCGTGAATTTACCATTCCTATCTTCGCCAGAAAGAACATAAAGATTGGGAGTTCAAAGATAACTCCAAACGCGATAAGGAGCTTCATGGCAAAAGAGAGATACTCCCTCAGAGAAAGCATGGGCCTTATGACATCATTTCCGAATCCGACAAAGAATTTAAAGCCGAACGGGAAAACAATATAGTACGCGAACAGTGAACCTCCTAAAAAAAATGTGGTGGAAAATATGACAAAAGGCCAGATATGTTTCTTTTCGGATTTATAGAGACCCGGCGACACAAATCCCCATATCTGATATAGAATATATGGACTTACAAAAAAAATGGACGCAAAAAATGATACCTTGAGATAGGTAAAAAATGCCTCCGGAAGACTGGTGAATATCATGGAGCTGTTATCGGGAAGCACGGCAAGGAGAGGAAGCGTCAGGATCTTAAACAGCTTTTCCTTAACAAAATAGCATATAACAAAACAGATACCGACTGCAATCAGCACACGCGTCAGCCTGGACTTCAATTCTTCCAAGTGGAGCGTAAAGGGCATCTTTTCATCTGTTTCATTTGTCTGATCTGTCATAACGCGAGCTCACACTATGCTGTTATGCCTGGTTCTTCTCTAATTTAGCTGGAGAAAAGATTCAAGGGTTTATTTTTTAAAGACCCTATCAGCGCATTCAATGTTCTTTCGTTTTCTGCCCGGGAAAATCATCTGGGCTGTGGGATAATGAGAGATGATAGCTCAAGTTTATGTGTGCAAAGGGGGAAATCGGATTTACAGCGGATTATTCCGAACTCTTATCTTCTGTCTCCGCAGTCTCATCATCCGCCTTCCGTTTGTTGCCCTCAGCCTCTTCCTCCTTTCGTCCATAAAGGACAGAATCCTTGAAATCGTTCACATCATCCTTGATTTGGTCCACATTGAGGCTGTCCTTTACATCATCGGTGGCATGGCGGAACTCCGCGAGACCCTTGCCGAGAGATTTTGCCAGATCAGGCAGTTTTTTCGGCCCGATAATAATCAGAGCGACAACAAGTATAACTATCAATTCCGGCATTCCAATGCCAAACATACCATCACCTTTATTCCAAGAAATCCGTGCTATGATATATTATTGTTTGAATCTTTGTCAATCTGAAATCAGCCTCGGTATGGTTTGCAACTTATATGGTTATATGATAAAAACCACGAGGTTTTCGTAGATTAGCATCCATCCGGAAATGAACTTTTCAAAGATGGAACATGATCAGTCTCCACGCGGACAGGAGGTATACAGCGGTGAGGATAACGAAGGAAGAGGTGAGGCATGTTGCCCACCTTGCCAGACTGAACTTCAGTGAAGGTGAAGAGGAAAAGTTCACCTCCCAGCTCAACAGCATACTGATGTACATGGACATATTGAACGGTGTGGATACCGCGGGGATTCAACCCATGACACACGCCATCTCTCTCGGCAATGTATTCAGGGATGATACAGAGAAAGAATCCCTGGGGGCGGAGATTGCGCTTGAGGGCGCCCCGGACGGGAAGATGGGCTTTTTCGGTGTTCCCAAAATCATAGAATAGTGTCTCAGGAAAATAACATGGAATTCAACCAGTTAACCATTCATGAACTGCAGAAAAAGTTGAAAGACGGAAGCCTCACCTCCGTTGAGATTACAGAATCTGTATATCGGAGGATAGCATCTGTAGAAGAAAAGGTGCACTCGTATATAACAATGATGGAGGAGACCGCCATCGGACAGGCCCGCGCGGCGGACAGGCGGATAAAAGAGGGAAACGCCGGTGAACTGACCGGCATACCCATAGCCATCAAGGACATCCTGTGCACGGAAGGTGTCAGGACAACCTGCGGATCACGCACCCTTGAAGATTTCATACCCCCCTATGACGCAACGGTAGTCAGGAAATTGAAGGATGTCGGCGCGGTGTTCGTCGGGAAGACAAATATGGATGAGTTTGCCATGGGCTCCTCTACCGAGACCTCCCGGTTCGGGATAACAAAGAATCCATGGGACTTGGAGCGTATACCCGGAGGGTCCAGTGGCGGTTCGGCCGCCGCTGTTGCCGCCGACGAATGTATAGCATCACTGGGCACCGACACAGGCGGTTCCATCAGACAACCCGCGGCCCTGTGTGGCGTCGTGGGGATGAAGCCCACATATGGAAGGGTCTCACGCTTCGGCATGGTAGCCTTCGCCTCTTCCCTGGACCAGATAGGGCCCATCACCAAAGATGTGGAAGACTGCGCCATTATGATGAATGTCATATCCGGTCATGACACCAGCGATTCCACTTCCGTCCCCAAAGAGGTACCCGATTACAGGGCCTATATCTCCAGAGACATCGAGGGGTGTACTATCGGCATCCCCAAAGAGTACTTTGTCGAAGGAGTTGACCCGGAGATCAGGGCCTCCATAGATACAACCATCAAAACCCTCGAGGGACTCGGCGCCCGGTGCCTTGACATATCGCTCCCCCATACCGAGTACTGCATTGCGACTTACTATATAATAGCGCCTTCAGAGGCCAGTTCGAACCTGGCTCGCTATGACGGCGTCAGGTACGGATTCAGGGCTCCGAATGAAGAGAATCTTCTGGATATGTACAGGAAAACCCGTTCTTCGGGTTTCGGAGCGGAGGTCAAGAGAAGAATCATGATAGGCACCTACTCTCTTTCCTCCGGATATTATGATGCCTACTATAAAAAGGCGTCGCAGGTAAGAGCCCTGATCAGGGATGACTTCGACAGCGCGTTCACAAAGTGCGACGTGATCCTGACCCCCGCAACACCGACCCCGGCATTCAAAATAGGGGAAAAGATGGACGATCCGCTGCAGATGTACCTCTGCGACATATTCACCCTCTCGGCAAATCTGGCAGGGGTGCCAGGGATCTCCGTCCCCTGCGGCTATACGAAGGGCGGGCTCCCCATGGGGGTCCAGTTTATGGCGAACCACTTTGAGGAGGGAAAACTCCTCCAGATAGCATCGGCATATGAGAAAAACTCGAAGATAGAGAGGAGGATGCCCGAACTGTGATGCAGTACGAACCGGTCATAGGACTTGAAGTGCACGCCCAGCTCCTCACCAAAACCAAGATATTCTGTGGTTGTTCGACCAGATTCGGCGAGGAGCCCAACAGCAACACCTGCCCCGTCTGCCTTGGCATGCCAGGCGTTCTCCCTGTACTCAATAAAAAAGTTGTGGAATACGCGGTGAAAATGGCCATCTCGACCCATTGCAGGATAAACGGGACAAGCACATGGGCAAGGAAAAACTATTTCTATCCCGATCTTCCAAAGGGATATCAGATCACACAGTTTGCCCATCCCATAGCTGAAGCCGGATATATCGATATTGAAATCGGCGGAGCGAAGAGGAGAATCGGTATTACCCGCATACACATGGAGGAAGACGCGGGCAAATCCATACATGATGATCTCAGCCCTTTCAGCTACGTCGATCTCAACAGGGCGGGGGTTCCCCTTATAGAGATAGTAAGCGAACCGGATATGCGGAACACGGACGAAGCGGTTCATTATCTCCGAAGACTACACGAAATACTGGTCTATCTTGAGATATGCGACGGGAATATGGAGGAGGGAAGTTTTCGCTGTGACGCCAATATCTCCCTGAGGCCGAAGGGACAAAAAGAATTCGGAATCAGGGCGGAACTCAAGAACATGAACTCCTTCCGCAACGTACAGCATGCCCTCGAATACGAGATACAGAGGCAACGCGCCATTCTGGAGGGAGGCGGCGGTGTCCCGCAGGAAACACGCCTGTGGGATGTCTCACAGTGTGTCACCCATTCGATGAGGGGAAAGGAAGAGGCGCACGACTACCGGTATTTCCCTGAACCCGATCTTGTCCCTGTTGTAATATCCGATGCGTGGAGAGAGGATATAAAAAATGCCCTTCCAGAACTTCCCATGGAGAAGAGGGAGCGGTTCCTCAGTGCATACAACATTCCACCTTACGACGCGGGGGTTCTGACGGCGAGCCGCGCCCTGGCGGATTATTACGAAGAGGTGGTACGGCTTTGCGAACGGCCGAAGATCGCGAGCAATTGGGTCATGGGCGATTTTCTGGCTTATCTGAACGAGGCAAAGCTGGAGATAGGAGAAAGCCCGGTACCCCCCGCGGCCCTGGCGGAGCTGATCGGTATCATAGGAGATGGAACGATCAGCGGAAAGATTGCCAAAGAGGTCTTCGAGGGGATGTGGAAATCGGGGAAAAACCCGGGGGAGATCGTGGAAGAAAAGGGCCTCGTTCAGATTAGCGATACCACGGAGCTGGAGAAGATCGTGGAAGAAGTGCTGGAGGCAAATAAGAAACAGCTTGAGCAGTACAGGGCGGGCAAGGATCAGCTGTTCGGCTTCTTCGTTGGGCAAACGATGAAGGCCACCGGCGGCAAGGCAAACCCCAAGATCGTCAACGAACTGCTGAAGAAGAAACTCTCGATGTCATGATCAAGACCATATCCTGGAATGAGGGTGCCGTGGTGATGATCGACCAGAGGGTCCTCCCGCACGAAGAACGATATCTCACCTGCCGGACATATCAGGATGTTATAGCTGCCATTAATACCATGGCCATACGGGGCGCGCCCGCCGTGGGAATAGCTGCCGCGATGGGCATCGCCCTCGGCGCCCTTAACTCACCCGAAAAAAAGATGAAAGAGGATTTCTACAGTATCTGTGACGAGTTCTCCCGAACCCGTCCCACCGCTGTAAATCTGTTCTGGGCCATAGACAGGATGA
This sequence comes from Deltaproteobacteria bacterium, assembly GCA_019313385.1. Taxonomy (GTDB): domain Bacteria; phylum Desulfobacterota; class Syntrophia; order Syntrophales; family UBA2210; genus UBA2210. Next base: position 34,587 of record JAFDBG010000001.1, read on the forward strand.
AGTCCCGTTTTGAGAAGGAGATCGCGTCCACACCTAGTGTAAAAGCGGATGCGGTAAAAAAGGCCCTGACAGAAGAGGCCCTGCGGATACTGGAAGATGACATCGAGGCAAACCGGCAGATGGGAGCCCATGGAAAAGACCTGATACAGGACGGAGACACCATCCTGACACACTGCAATGCCGGGGCGCTCGCAACCGGTGGCTATGGAACGGCGCTGGGCGTCATCCGGGCCGCCCATGAAGAGGGAAAGAAGCTCCATATCCTGGTGGACGAAACCAGACCCCTCCTCCAGGGGGCGAGGCTGACCGCATGGGAGATGCACAGAGAAGGCATCGCTGCCACGCTTATAACCGACAGCATGGCGGGCTCTTTTATGCAGCGGGGAATGGTCAATCTCGTTCTCGTGGGGGCAGACCGCATCGCAGCCAACGGCGATACAGCCAACAAGATTGGGACTTACAGCCTCGCCGTTCTGGCAAAAGAGAACAGGGTCCCTCTGTATGTGGCGGCCCCGCTTGCCACCATAGACCGCCGGACGCGCACCGGAAGGGGAATCCCCATCGAAGAGAGAGGAGAGGACGAGGTGCTCAGATTCTACGGCACACGGATCGCACCGCAGGGCCTCCATGCATGCAATCCTGCCTTCGATGTAACCCCGAACAGATATATTACCGCTATCATCACGGAAAAGGGGATTATCACAAAACCGTTCGGCAGAAATATCAAAGACATCTTCGTCGGTTCCGCTGCATATCGCCAGGGGGCCAGGCCGAAAACCTCATACAAGCCAGAATGAAAGCACACATGAAAAATCTATTTATCTTTGACTTTGACGGCGTTATCGCGGACTCGCTGCTCCTCTACGAGGAGCTCGTAAAGACACAACTTAAAAAGATAGGTTCACCCGTCATAACGACACGCAGTGACTTCCTTGATCTCTTTGACGGTAATTTCTATGCCTCTCTTCGCGCACTAGGAGTGGATATGGAGGCCTTCAACAACGCCATCATGGCCGCCGCCCCGGAGATAGATTACGGAAGGATTCTCCCCTTCGATGGCGTGCTGCCCGTGATAAACACCCTTACAAAGGACAACACCCTTCTTGTCATATCCTCCAACGTCTCTTCCGTTATACGAACATTCCTCTCACGGTACGAATTTGACGGCATCTTTGATGACGTCCTGGGTGCCGACTTCATGCTCAGCAAGACCAAGAAGATAGACCACGCCGTGGAGAGGTGCCAGGCGCTCCCTGACCGGACATATTATGTTGGAGATACCGTCGGGGACATAAGGGAAGGGCAGGCTGCCGGTATCCGAACGGTGGCCGCGACCTGGGGGTGGCACCCGAAGAGGCGGTTCGAAGGGGTCGGTGCCGATTACATCATCGATTCACCTGAGGGTCTCCTCACCATCTGATCTTTAGAGCATCAAAAAAGAGAGGTCCCTCATCAAAGACGAGGGACCTCTCCCGAATCACACACTTTCGCGGTTCTGAACAGCTTTCTACATCATGCCGCCCATGCCACCCATGCCACCCATGCCGCCCATGCCACCCGGAGGCATTCCCGGCATTCCACCCTCATCTTTGGAAGGCTTCTCGGCGACCATGCACTGGGTCGTGAGCATCAGGGCTGCGACACTCGCCGCATTCTGGAGCGCGGACCTCGTCACCTTGGTGGGATCAATAACACCCGCCTTGACAAGATTCTCGTACGCATCAGTCCGTGCATTGAATCCAAAGTCACCCTTCTTGCCCTTTACCTTTTCCACAATGATGGCGCCTTCAAAGCCTGCGTTGGCAACGATCATCTTCATGGGCTCTTCGATGGCCTTTTTGACGATATTCACGCCGATCTGCTCGTCAGCTTCCAGCGTTACCTTCTCAAGGGCCGGAATGGTCCTGATGTAGGCCACGCCGCCGCCGGGGACGATACCCTCCTCAACGGCCGCCCTGGTCGCGTTCAGCGCATCTTCGACCCGCGCCTTCTTCTCTTTCATCTCCGTCTCCGTGGCCGCTCCGACCTTGATGACGGCAACGCCACCGACCAGCTTCGCCAGACGCTCCTGGAGTTTCTCCCGGTCGTAATCGGAGGAGGTATCCTCAATCTGTGCCCTGATCTGTTTCACGCGACCCTCGAGGGCGGCCCTCTCGCCGGCCCCGTCTATGATCGTCGTGTTATCCTTGTCTATGACGATCCTCTTCGCGTTTCCCATATCCTCGATCTTGGCACTTTCCAGCTTTGAGCCCATCTCTTCCGAGATCAGCATCCCGCCAGTCAGGACGGCGATATCTTCCAGCATCGCCTTTCTTCGGTCACCGAAACCCGGTGCCTTGACGGCTGCCACGTTCAGGGTGCCCCTGATCTTGTTGATGACCAGCGTCGCGAGGGCCTCTCCTTCGATATCTTCCGATACGATCAGAAGCGGTTTGCCCATCTTGGCAATCTGCTCGAGGATGGGGAGCAGGTCCTTCATATTGCTTATCTTCTTGTCATAGATCAGAATGAAGGGATCCTCCAAGACCACCTCCATCTTGTCGGCGTTGGTGACAAAGTAGGGGGAGAGGTATCCTCGGTCAAACTGCATACCCTCAACAACCTCAAGCTCCGTCTCGAGACCCTTCGCCTCTTCCACGGTGATGACGCCTTCCTTGCCGACCTTCCCCATCGCCTCGGCAATGATGTTACCGATCGTTTCATCGTTATTGGCGGAGATGGTTCCGACCTGGGCGATCTCCTTCTGATCCTTCGTGGGACTGCTCATCCCCTGGAGTTCCTTTACAACGACAACCACGGCCTTTTCGATTCCCCTCTTGATATCCATGGGATTGCTGCCGGCCGCAACTGCCTTGACGCCTTCGCGGTAGAGGGCCTGAGCGAGAATCGTCGCTGTCGTCGTGCCGTCACCGGCCACATCGCTTGTCTTGCTGGCAACCTCTCTGACCATCTGTGCGCCCATATCTTCGAATTTGTCTTCGAGTTCTATCTCTTTCGCGACGGTCACACCGTCCTTTGTTACAGTGGGTGCGCCGAAGGATCTCTGCAGTATGACATTCCGTCCCTTGGGACCGAGTGTCACCTTGACGGCATCAGCAAGTATGCTAACACCCGTAAGGATGGCTTTTCTGGCATCCTCATCATATTTTAAAACTTTAGCTCCCATCAACTCTTCCTCCTTCTTATAATCAGATTGTTATTTTTCAATTATTCCGAGTATATCGTCTTCACGCATGATAAGGTGTTCAACACCATCTATCTTGACTTCATTTCCGGCATATTTGCTGAACAACACTTTATCGCCGGCCTTCACGTCCATCTTAATCACCTTACCATCATCCGTCTTCTTTCCGTTTCCAACGGCTATAACCTTTCCCTCCATGGGTTTTTCCTTGGCGCTATCGGGTATGATGATTCCCCCTTTTGTCTTCTCTTCTTCATCAATGCGCTTAACGATGATCCTGTCATGTAATGGTCTAATCTTCATCCTTTGTATTCTCCTCCCTTAAACTTGTTATTAAAGTTAAAAAGTCTTTTGTGCCCTCAGCAAAGCATAAAATAAACATCAATCCAGCCCTGTCAAGTGTCATCGGGAAAATTCATGCCTGCTTGATAGCAACCGGCACCTCGCAAAGGTCCCTGAATCTCTCCGCATCCTTTTCGGAGCCTACAATATCACCATAGTGAACGGGTATGGCCACCCAGGGTCTTATCATATTGACCGCGAGGGCGGCCTCTTCGGCGTTCATCGTGTAGGTCCCGCCGACAGGTGCTATAACAATATCCGCGCTTATGCTTTCCATTTCCGGGATAAGGTCAGTGTCGCCGCAATAGTATATCCTCTTCCCCATCACCGTTACCACAAAACCGAGCCAGTTGTTCTCCTTCGGGTGAAAGGCCTTGCCAATATTATAGGAACGCCCCGCCTCAACCAGTATCTCCCCGACCTGGACTACATCCCCCGGTTTGACTATCCTTACATCCCCGGAAAGTTCACCGGCACAATCCCGCGTGGTGATAATAACAGTATCATTTTTCTGTATCTTTCTGATGTCTTCCGGAGACAGGTGATCGTGATGACTGTGGCTGATCAGGATAAGATCCGCCCCTTTTGGATCTCTGAGTTTCCAGGGATCGATATAGATCACCTGCTGCCCATCAATCCTCACACTTGAATGCCCGAGCCAGAATATATTCTCTACCATGGCGTCCTCCATTTACAGGTTTTGAGTTGAGAAATTCCCAAATTGTTAAACCGTAAATCGTTATCTCTTCCCCATATGCAATACGCCCTTTGTGATATTACACAGATGATCGGCAACTCTCTCTATGGACGAAAGCACGTCCGAATAGACAAGACCGGCGTCGCTTATGCAGTCACCCCGTTCAAGTCTGTCTATATGATTAGATCTGCACTGCCTTACAAGAGCATGTATCTCTCTTTCAAGATTCAGTGTAATGGCGGCCGCCTTGTGATCGTCGTTTCCGATAGCCTTCCTTGTCTGCCTCATAAGAACGTATACCTTTTCAAACAACTTGCCCAGCTCCATATCCGCGTGACTGGAAAATTTCAAATCATGTTCATACCCTCTCTGAGATGACCTTACGATACTCTCACAATAATCCCCCACCCTTTCGAGATCGTTCACACTGTGAAGCAGCGCGGGAATCAAATTCCTCTCCTGGTCAGACAGCTCCCTTTTAGTAAGGCTGATAAGATATTCGGTGATATTTTTCTGCATTTCATCAACAGAATCTTCATCAAGGGTTATCTCGTTGCTGAGTTTATGGTTGTAGGTGATAATACATTTCTCCGCCTTTTCAAACATATCTTGACATATGTTCAACATCACAATCATCTCTTTTATAACCGCCTTAATTGCCAGGGTGGGCGTTATACGCAGATTCTTGTCAAGGTGTTTCGTTGCCTTCTTCTCATAATCCGTTCCAGGAATCACCCTGTTCAAAAGTTTAACGAAAAGAGGCACAAACGGCAGGAAGACCAACATATTGATCACATTGAAGATCGTGTGGGTATTGGCGATCTGTCTCGCGATATCACCGGAGGTCATGGGGATGTACAGCAGATAGAGAGGAATAAAGGGCAGCATGATCATGGTCCCTGCTATATTAAAGAACGTATGACCAAGGGCAAGCCTCTTACTGGACAGATTGCCTCCAATGCTGGCGAGACCCGCGGTAATACATGTGCCAATATTAACCCCGAAGACTAAGTAAACGGATGCCGTAAGATCCAACAACCCGGCGGACGCGAATGCTATGATCATTCCGGTGGTTGTGGCACTGCTCTGTAACGCAGCCGTCACAATCATCCCCGTCAATATCCCGAAGAAAGGGCTGGCGCCGAAGCGTATAAAGATGTTTTTTATTGCCTCATCATCAGCCAGGGGCTTGATAGCTGAGCTCATCATTACAAGTCCCATAAATAACAGGCCAAAGCTGAGAAGCGCCAGACCCTTGTTTTTGTTTTTACCCTTTTTTGCGGAGAGAAAGATCGCGGTCCCTGTAAACACAAACAGGGGCGCTACGGTCGTAAACTTGAAGGCGATCAGCTGAGCGGTAACCGTGCTGCCCACATTGGCACCGATCATGATCGCGAGGGCCGCCGCCAGAGGGATAAACCCCGCATTCAGAAACCCTATGATGATGACCGAGGTCGCGCTCGAGCTCTGTATCACCGCGGTGACAAGAGCGCCCATCATTGTCGCCCTGAGCTTGCCCGACGTCATCTTTTCAAGCATCGCCTTCAGCAACCCTTGAGACAATTTCTTCAGGGAATCACTCAGAAGATACATCCCGAATATAAACAGTCCCAGACCACCGATCATTCCTGAAATAATTTCAAAGTCCATCAGTCCCTCAGATGAAAAAATTACTAGTTACGTGTTGCGGGTTTAAACCCTTTTCAATTAAATCTACGTTTCAAGTTTGATGCATTCGTAAAAAGTCTTTTCGTAACGAATCCAAGTATTTTGAGGAAATGATGCTGGCAATGACCGGCGCTTCCGAGAAGCTAACTGTTTGAGTGTGTTAGCACGAGTTTTAGATTTTTAGTCTGGGAATAGCAGCATCCCCAAAATGATTCTGAGCGAAGAAAACTGACTTTTTACGGGTCTATCCAGTTTCCAGTTCACAGTCCTTTCACTCGACCCCTTGAACCCTTCTGGTAACTGCAACTACCCGGGCAATAAAACAGACGCCGCCGCCAGCGTGTTTCTCAGCAGTATCGCAATCGTCATCGGCCCGACACCCCCCGGAACAGGGGTGATATATGAGGCCTTTTTGCACGCATCGGCAAAGACAACATCTCCCACCAGTTTGCCCGTTTCAAGCCGGTTGATCCCGACATCAATCACCACCGCGCCACCTCTTATCATATCACCACTTATCATCCCGGGGTTCCCCGCCGCGGCCACAAGGATTTCCGCCCTTCTCGTAACCTCGGCAAGATCCCTCGTCCTCGTATGACAGACGGTGACTGTCGCGTGTCTTTCGAGGAGCATCAGAGTAAGAGGTTTCCCCACTATATTGCTTCTTCCCACTATAACCGCTTCTTTCCCCTTTATCTCTATCTCATATCGATCCAGAAGCTCCATTATGCCAGCCGGTGTGCAGGACCTGTGATATGGATTGCCGGAAAAAAGCCTGCCGACATTATAGGGGTGAAACCCGTCAACGTCCTTCCTGGGATCTATCGCTTCAATGATGGCATCTGTTCTTATATGTTCCGGAACGGGGAGCTGCACAAGAAACCCGTGTATCTCACGATCGCGATTCAACCCGTCAATGACATCGAGAAGCTTTTTCTCGCTCGTATCAGAGGGGAGCCTGAATTCCTTCGACAGAAATCCCACCTCCCTGCACGCGTTCTTTTTCCCCCGGACATAAATCTGCGAGGCAGGGTCATCGCCCACCAGGACAACTGCAAGGCCGGGTACAATCCCCCTTTCCTTTCTCAACCGGAGGGTTTTTTCTCTGATTTCATCTCTTACATCCTGTGATATCTTCTTACCATCAATTACTACAGCCATATCCTCACCCATAAAAATTTCTCTTTACAGCATGGCAAAAAATCCGCCGCACTGAAGTTTGTGACATGTATATTACACAACACCAGAATGTCAAGCCAATCAGTCATCAGGCAACGCAAACAGGACTATGCATACATATATATTTTTTCAATTTTGTTGAAGTAAATCACCTGTTGTGATAGGTGGATTGATTGCTAATAGCAGGGGGGGGCCTCACATGGAACAAAATCTGGGAAAAATGCTGGAGGATACCTGTAGTAGATACCCGGACAGGATATCCATTATATATAAAGACAAAACCGTCTCCTACGCCCAGTTGGACAGGGCAGTGAGCGCCTTTGGAAACAGATTAAAGGCGCTCGGTGTGGCAAAGGGGGATAAAGTGGCAATGATGCTCCCCAATATACCGGAATTCATCATATCCTATTTTGCCATCCTGAGGCTCGGAGCGGTTGCTGTAACCATCAATGTCATGTCGACCCCCCATGAATTGCTGTACCTGCTTGACAACTGTGATGCCAGGGCATTTATCACCATCCCGTCATCGGCGAAAAGGTTTGAAGAAATAAGAGAAAAGCTGCCGCAGTGCGAACACCTGATAACAACCGACGACTCCCATGGCAATCTTTCCATAAACGGATCCATGGAGATGAATGCCTTCGAACTTGACACGCCGGAGGTCACAGGCGATGATCCCGCCGCGATGATCTATACTTCAGGTCTAACGGGAAAACCGCTCGGCGCCGTTCTCACCCACCGCAATCTGTCCACCCAGTCTCCTCTGCTCGAGGAAATCTGCCACGGAACTGTGGAAGACAGGGGTCTTTGTCTCATCCCGCTCTTTCATTCCTTCGGGGCCACCGTCAACATGTTGATGGTTCTGAAGATGGGCGCCAGCGTAGTCATGATTGACCAATTCAACCTTGAAAATATTTTCAAGATCACACAAGAAAAAAAGGTCACATATATAGCGGCTGTTCCAAGGGTTTTTCTGGGAATGCTGCTGTTTGAGGGAGCGGACAATTACGACACCGGTTCCCTGAGATTATGCATTACCGGCGGATCGGCAATGCCCTCGGAATATATACCGATGTTCGAAAAAAAGTTCGAAGTTGCTTTGATTCAGGGGTATGGCCTTACCGAGGCATCCCCGGTATGCTCGGTAAGCAGGATAGATGGAGAGCAGAAACCGGGGTCTATCGGTCCCCCAATACCCGGCGTTGAAGCAAAGGTACATGATGAGACGGGCTCCCCGCTGCCAGCGGGTGACATTGGAGAACTTCTTGTCAGGGGCCTCAATGTCATGAAGGGATATTACAAAGATGAAGAGGCAACCGCAAAGGTAATAAAGAATGGATGGCTCCATACCGGAGACCTGGCAAGAATCGATGAAGAGGGGTACATCTTTCTCAAAGGACTCAAGAAGCGAATGATCATCACCAGCGGTTTCAACGTATATCCCGCGGAGATTGAGAACACTCTCAGGATGCACCCGGAAGTAGAGGATGCGAGGGTAACAGGCAGGGAAGACCTCTTGAGAGGAGAGATTGTAAGGGCGCTTGTCATAAGAAGGCAGGGATCCTCCATCGGTAATAAGGATATAATGAAACACTGCAGGCAATACCTCTCTTCCTACAAATCTCCCAGGGAATTGGAATTTGTGGAAGAGTTTGACTGAAGTCAAAAAGAGAGCAGGAAAACTGAAAATTTTTCCTGCTAATAACAAGCAAAGGAGAAGTCTTATGAAGGAAGTAGTAATTGTAAGTGGAGCAAGGACTGCCGTCGGGACCTTTGGCGGTTCTCTCAAGGATGTAAAGTGCGTTGATCTCGGCGCGCTTGTCATCAAAGAGGCAATTAAAAGGGCCGGGCTCAGACCGTCCCTTACCGATTTTATCAAATCATGCCGCGCGGATGTGTTTGGTGAATTTGACAAAACGGAAATAAACGCGAAGTATTATGATTATGACAACTCGCTGACTCCCGCGTATTTTGACGAATGTATTATGGGAAACGTCATCCAGGCGGCCCAGGGACAGAATCCCGGACGTCAGGCATCCATATATGCCGGTCTGCCTGAGGAGACCACCGCGATCACCGTCAACAAGATCTGCGCGTCGGGTATGAAGGCGATAGCGCTGGGTGCCCAGGCCATCAAGGCAGGTGACGCGGACATGGTCGTAGCAGGCGGTATGGAATCAATGAGCAATGCCCCCTTCTCCCTGCCGAATGCACGCTGGGGATACAGAATGAGCATGCCCTTCGGTCAGATTACCGACACCATGGTCCATGACGGTCTCTATGAGATCTTCAACAAGTACCACATGGGATTTACGGCAGAAAATATCGCCGCAAAATACGGAATCACCAGAGAGCAGCAGGACGAACTGTCGCTCCTCAGTCATCAGAGGGCACTGGCTGCCATTGCACGCGGTGAATTCAAGGATGAGATTGTACCGGTCGTCATGCCGCAGCGAAAGGGTGATCCCAAGATATTCGACGTCGATGAACGCCCCATGGACACAACACTGGAAAAAATGGCAAAGCTCCGCCCCGTCTTCACAACAGATGGGAAGGGAACAGTAACCGCCGGCAATGCATCCGGCATCAATGACGCGGCCGCGGCGGTTGTGCTGATGAGCGCCGAAAAGGCTAAGGAGCTGGGACTCGAACCCATAGCGAAGATAAAGGGATACGCCTCGGGCGGCGTGGATACCGCCTATATGGGACTGGGACCCATTCCAGCCACAAGGAAGGTTATGCATCAGCTGGGGCTTACAATAAAAGACATGGATTACATTGAGTTGAATGAGGCCTTCGCGTGCCAGGCGATCGCCTGCATGCGCGAGCTGGACGTCAGCCTTGACAACTGCAACCTCAACGGCAGCGGGATTTCCATAGGCCATCCCGTTGGGTGCACCGGTGCCAGGATTACTTACAGCCTCGCGATGCAGATGAAGAAGAAAGACCTCAACCTCGGCCTCGCCACATTGTGCATAGGAGGCGGTCAGGGAATGGCCATTGTCCTTGAAAGAGTGTAAATAAATATCTTGCCTGCTTGGGGATATGACCCGATTTAGCTCCATCAAATCGGGATCGTGTCCCCAGATAGCATCAAATCGGGATCGTGTCCCCAAACAATAAGCAAAGGAGAAAAATTATGGAAATAAAAACTTTCGGCGTAGTAGGAGCCGGTCAGATGGGAAATGGAATAGCTCAGGTCGCCGCGCATCAGGGTGGTATGAATGTCATTATGAACGATATTGCCGATGAATTCGTCGAGAGGGGATTTAACGCTATTTCGAAAAACCTCGACAGATTGGTCAAAAGAGATAAGCTCTCGGAAGACAAGAAGGTAGAAATCCTCGGCCGGATTACGAAGAGCACAAATATGGAAGATATGAAAGACGCGGATTTTGTCGTTGAGGCGGCGACAGAAAGAGAAGATCTGAAGCTCGGAATATTCAAAAAGCTCGATGCAGCCTGCAAACCGGGAGCTGTACTCGCCTCGAACACATCATCCATCCCGATCACCAGAATTGCCGCTGCCACAAAAAGGCCGGAGCTTGTTATCGGCATGCATTTCATGAATCCTGTGCCCGTCATGAAACTTGTCGAAGTGATCAAGGGTCTTGCCACCTCTGACGAGACCTTTGCGCTCACGCAAACCCTCTCCGCACAGTTTGGAAAGACTCCCGTCGCATGCAATGACTCCCCGGGTTTTATCGCAAACCGCGTCCTTATACCGATGCTCAACGAGGCAATATACGCACTCCATGAAGGAGTCGGCACCGTGGAGGCGATAGACAGCATCATGACGCTCGGAGCGAATCACCCCATGGGACCGCTTAAACTGGCGGACCTGATCGGGCTCGACACCTGTCTCGCGATCATGGATGTTCTTCACAAGGGCTTTGGTGATTCGAAATATCGTCCCTGCCCTCTGCTGAAAAAATATGTGGATGCAGGATATCTCGGGAAAAAGACTGGAAAAGGATTCTACGATTACAGCGATTAGTAAAAAGGAGCTTCAATATGGAATATAAAAATATCTTGTTCAGTGTGGAAGAAGGGTTAGCCACTATTACCTTCAACAGGCCAAAAGCACTCAACGCTATGAATTCCGAGACCATGCTGGAACTAAAAGACGCGGTTACAGTATGCAAAGATGATGACAATGTCAGGGTTCTCATACTGACCGGATCCGGAGACAAGGCCTTTGTGGCTGGCGCCGACATAGCACAGATGCAGGACTTTGAGCCCCGTGATGCCCTCGCGTTCATGGAGATGGGGCATGAAACGATGAGACTCATTGAAACCCTTCCGAAACCATCCATAGCGGCGGTTAATGGATTCGCGCTTGGCGGAGGCTCAGAAATTTCTCTGGCCTGCGACATACGATTTGTCGCTGAGAACGCGAAGTTCGGCCAGCCGGAAATCATGATAGGTCTAATACCCGGCTGGGGCGGCACCCAGCGGCTACCCCGAGTGATTGGCATGGGACGCGCAAAGGAGCTTGTGCTGGGCGGGGTGCAGATTGACGCCGGGAGGGCATACGAAATCGGCCTGGCAAACAGGGTATACCCTCTTGAGCAGCTTATGGAAGAAACCAGAAAATTTGCACGAAAACTGGCCGGAATGCCGGCTTTCGGGATTAAGATGGCAAAGCACGCTATCAACTTTGGATATGACCTGTCACTCGATAATGCCACCAGACTCGAGGTTGAGTGCTGCGCCCAGTGCTTCAGCACGCGGGATCAGAAGGAGGGGATGAAGGCCTTTCTCGAAAAGAGAAAACCGAACTATATTGGCAGGTAAAAGTCTGTAAGGGGCTTTATCCTCAACAACTGCGTTTTTTGCACAGATATTGCTGTCAGGGATCAGCACTGACCCCTGATAGCTGATACCTGATACCTTTGTGGCTTCGTCGCCTTGGAATAACTGCAAAAGGAGTGATTTCATGAATTTTGCGCCCACGGAAGAACAACAAATGGTAAAGAACATGGTGTCGCGGTTTGTCAACGAGGAGATAAAACCCGTTGCCGCCGAGTTAGACGAGACACACAGACACCCTGAAGAGATATGCAGGAAACTGGGCAAGATGGGCCTTATGGGTGTATCCGTTCCGACGGAATTCGGAGGGGCGGGCATGGACAATGTGACATATGTCATGGCGCTCATTGAGATTTCCAGAGGCTGCGCGAGCTGCGGCGTCATCACATCGGTAAACAATTCTCTGTATAGTCATCCCGTAAAAACCTATGGAACAGACGAGCAGAAGAGGAAATTCCTGGCGCCTGTTGCCGGCGGTGAAGTAGAGGGGTGCTACGGCCTTACGGAAGCGGGAGCGGGTTCCGATGCCGCGGCTCTCCGGTGCCACGCGGAACTGAAGGGTGACAAGTACATAGTAAACGGCGTCAAGAAATTTACCACCAGCGGCAACGTGGCAAAATACTGCGTCCTGGCCGCGACCGAAGACTCCTCAAAGGGTTACAAGGGCATTTTGAATCTGATTGTGGATCTGGAGAACACCCCGGGCTTTTCTGTCGGCACCGTAGAGAACAAGATGGGACTACTCGCCTCCGGCACGGCAGAGCTGGTCTTTGAGGACGCGGAAATTCCCGCCGGGAATCTCCTGGGAAAACCAGGAGAGGGGTTTCAGCAGATGATGGAGGGCCTTAACGAGGGCAGGATAGGGATTGGATGCCAGGCATGCGGCATAGGCAGGGCCGTGCTTGAAGATTCTATCGCGTACGCGAAGGAAAGGACGCAGTTCGGAAAGCCCATTGCATCATTTGGAGCAATCCAGTGGAAACTGGCCGACATGGCCACAGGACTGGACGCGGCGGAAATGCTCCTCCTCAAGGCCGCCTGGCTGGAAGATAACGGCTACAACTTCGAAAAAGAATCGGCGATGGCAAAGATGTACGCCTCCGACGTAGCCATGAGAGCCGCGGTGGAAGGCGTTCAGATATTCGGCGGCTATGGGTACTGCAAAGATTACCCCGCTGAGAGGCATATGCGTGACGCAAAGATATGCCAGATATACGAAGGCACCAACGAAATACAGAGGATGGTTATTGCCCGAAAGCTGCTTGGGACAAGATAAGGCGTAAGGCGTAAGGAGTAAGGAGTAAGGAGTATAAAAAGAATCTTCTGACCCCTGCGAGTTCTCCAACCTTGAATTGTCGAGGAAAGGGTCGCGATGAATTTTACACTGACCGGACTGTCTAATTATGAAGGCATAAAGGGACCCCTGCTCCTGATCATTCTGGACGGCATGGGCCTGTATCGGGGGGAAAAGGATGGATACCCCGGAAACGCCATCGATATCGCGGCCCCGCGAAACCTGTACCGCCTTATAAAGGACGAAAAGATAACAACCCGCCTCAAGGCCCATGGGACGGCGGTGGGGATGCCCTCGGACAGAGACCAGGGAAACAGCGAAGTGGGGCACAATGCCATGGGGGCGGGCCGGATATTCGCGCAGGGGGCGAAGCTCGTGGAGGATGCGATCGAGAGCGGCAGCATCTTCGAGGGAAAGACCTGGAAGAAGATCATCTCCCGTTCACTGGCAGCAAAAACCCCCGTGCACTTCATAGGCCTCATATCAGACGGAAATGTCCACAGCAACATCGCGCACCTGATCTCGCTGATCGGACAGTGTGACAGGGAAGGCGTGGAGGAGGTATATGTGCACGGCCTCCTGGACGGACGGGACGTGCCCCCTCTCAGCGCCCTTCGTTATTTCGGTGAGCTGGAAGACTATCTCTGGTCGCTGCGCGCGCACGCCGTGGAGACGGGAGAAAAACGCCTGTATCTGATTGCCTCTGGAGGTGGCCGGATGGTGACCACGATGGACCGCTATGAGGCAGACTGGGCCATCGTTGAAAGGGGCTACAACGCCCATGTCCTGGGTATCGGCCCGAAATTCCCCGACAGTCTCACAGCAATCAGGAAACTGCGCTCAAAAGAAATCGTTGACGATCAGTATCTCTCACACTGGGTCATCCACGCGCCCGATAACCCGGACAAGCCTCTCGCTCAAATCAGGGACGGGGATGGCGTAATACTGTTCAACTTCCGGGGTGACCGGGCGATTGAGATCAGCCGGGCGCTTGTTGAAGACGATTTCAAGGGGTTCAGACGCGACCGCCGCCCCGATGTCTCATATGCCGGCATACTTGAGTATGACGCGGACACAAAAATGCCCCCGGAATATCTCGTCGCGCCGCCTGCCATAGATCGCACGCTGTCGGAATACCTGGCAGAGAACGGCGTTTCGCAATACGCCATAAGCGAGACCCAGAAATTCGGTCATGTCACCTATTTCTGGAACGGCAACAACTCCTCCATGTTCAACAAGAAGATCGAAAAATGGGTAAAAATCGAATCCGACCGCGTGCCCTTTGACCGGGCGCCGGAGATGAAGGCCGATGAAATCGCATCCCAAACAATCTCGGCCATGCAATCCGGCATGTACAGATTCCTCCGTCTGAATTTTCCAAACGGGGATATGGTGGGACACACAGGATCACTCCCGGCGGCGGTGAAAGCTGTGGGAGCCGTGGACAGGGCGGTGGGGAGGCTGATTGAAGCGATGGACAGGCTGGGCGGCACGGTGATAATAACCGCCGACCATGGAAACTGCGAGCAGATGACAGCCGTGGACGAAAAGACAGGCAGGCCCGTCATGGGAGCGGGCGGAGAGTATAAACCGCAGACAAGCCACTCCCTCAATCCGGTTCCTTTTATTATACATGGCCCCGATACCGGCCGCTACGAACTTGCCCGAATCCCGGACCCGGGGCTCGGCAACATCGCCTCAACAATCCTTCTGCTCCTCGGATATCAAAGGCCGGATGACTACCTGGAACCGATTATAAGGGTTCAGTAAATTCCCGCCTCACAGCCGCCGGCAATCGTCTGGCCCAGTTCCCGGCACCGCGCAAGAATCTCGTCCGTTACTCCCCCCTTTGACATCCTCGCGATAACAGGCTCGTAAACCTTCTTGAACTTAAATCCGAGGGCAATGCGCTCTATACTGCTCAGGGCCCCTGTTCCATCATTTCCCGCACTGATAAAAACAACATAGGGCTTTCTGAAGACCTTCCCCTCCGCGGGATAAAAGGTCCTGTCAAAAAAGTCCTTGACGGTGCCTGACATGTAACCGAAATTTTCCGGAGTTCCGATCACGAGTCCGTCACAACTGAGAAGATCCTCCAGAGACGCATCGGCCGCCTTTTTCAGGATCACCTCCATTCCCTCTATACTCGACGCCCCCGCCGCGACCGCCCCGGCCATCTTTTCGGTGCTTCCGGTCTGCGAATGATAGACTATCAATATCCTGGTCATTATCCCTCCAGCGAATTCACAAATTCCCGCAACGCCATGTTAAATACCTTCGTGTCCTCCATCATTTGTACGGAAGGCAATCTTTACACCATCTATCTCCTGAAATCTCATGAATACCCCCTGTTCCCCGCCCACAAACTATTCGGGCGGGAAGATCCACCCCCCGCCCGACTTTTCAATAATCGGGGACAGGTTTAAACCTGTCCCCACTGGTACAAACTCATTTCTTCCTCTTTGCCAGCTCATCCTTCCTCAGGTCCTTGCGGAGGATTTTGCCGATATTGGTTTTTGGAAGTTCCTTGCGGAATTCTATCTCTGTCGGAAGCTTATAGACGGCCAGTTTGCCCTTGCAGAATGTTATCATCTCTTCCTCTGTGGCACTTTCACCTTCCTTCAGCACCACAAAGACCTTGACGTTTTCCCCCCTCTTCGGATCGGGGATTCCTATGGCACAGGCCTCCTGGACCTTCGGGTTCTGATAAAATACTTCATCAATATCACGCGGATAGACATTGAAACCACCCGATATGATCATATCCTTCTTGCGGTCCACGATGTAGAAATATCCATCCTCATCCATCGTAGCGATGTCTCCGGTATAGATCCAGCCGCCCTTCAGGGTGTTCGCCGTCTCATCAGACATACCCTTGTAGCCCTTCATGATCTGCGGCCCTTTGACGATCAGCTCTCCCGACTCGCCCACAGGCATCTCCCTCACACCGTCATCCAGATCGACGATCCTGCAGAGCGTATCGGAGATGGGAAGTCCAACGCTCCCGACCTTGCGCGCTCCGCCCGCGAACGGATTTATGTGTGTGACGGGTGTCGTCTCTGTCATTCCGAACCCCTCGACGATAACAGCCCCTGTAACCTTTTCAAAATCATTGATAACTTCGACCGGAAGCGGCGCGCTTCCGGAGAAACAGCCCTTTATGCAGCTCATATCCGTCTTCTTGATATTGGGATGGTTCAACATCCCTATGTACATGGCCGGCACCAGCGGTGCAAAGGAGGGTTTGAATTTCCCTATTGCCTCGAGAAGGGGCTCCGGCTGAGGCTTAGGAACGAGGATATCGGTCCATCCCATGTACACGGAAAAGTTCATTGCCGTGGACAGACCGAAGACATGGAAGAAGGGGAGCGCCCCCAGCATTCGCTCTGTTCCTTTACCAAATGTGGGAAACCACGCGGCCAGATGCTGCACCTGTTTGCTCAGATTGGCGTGGGTCAGCATAACCCCTTTGGAGACCCCGGTCGTGCCCCCGGTATACTGGTACATGGCTACATCTTCAAAATCGATCTTCACGGAAGGTGGATTGGGTGCGTATTTCGCGATACAATCTTTCCATTTGTAAACATCGCGGGCCTCTTTAACATCCGCGGCAAGTTTCTTCTTCTTCGCCACAAGCGGAAATAAAAGACTCTTGGGAAAGGGAAGATAATCCCCGATGGAGGTATAGATTATCTGTTTGATCTTTGTCTTCGGACGAAGATCGATCATCCGGTTCCCGAGGAGATCAAGGGTTATGAGCACCTTTGAACCGGAATCGTTAAACTGATGCCCAAGCTCGACATCCGAATAGAGAGGGTTGTTCATGACCGCTATTCCGCCTACCTTCATAATGGCGAAGTAGGCCGCGACACAGGGAATCAGGTTGGGCAGAAGTATCGCGACGGCGTCTCCCTTTTTCACGCCGAAGTCCGCAAGACAGGTGGCAAACCGGGCCACCATCTCCTTGAGTTCCTTGTAGGTCTGCCTGTATCCTTGAAAAATAAGCGCTTCTATTTCGGGAAAATCACGGGCCGCCCGGTCAAGAAAATCCGGCATGCATAATTCCTCATAATCAACAAATTCTGGGACCCCCTCTTCATACGATTTAAGCCAGGGTTTGTCATCATACTTGATTGCGTTTGCCATAATTTTCTTCCCTCCTTTGGATTAAAATGTTAAAAAGCTGAGAAAACAAGTAATTACAATCGGACGCCCAATCCCACAAACCTCGTTATGCCTTGCTTCACGCCCCACCTTACATGTGGAGTCTTTAATATATTTTTCTCGGAAAAGCCACAAAAAATCTTCTTGGATCATCTCCCTGCTGGGGGGGAAGGGGGGGGGAGGGGCAGACTCCATTTAAGAAAAAAGGCCCCCTGATCTTGGAGATCGGGGGGCCTGATCAATCACGCTGACAGGATTTTTTAATCCGTCCCGGCTGGAGTTTACTCTTTCGGGGCGTTCTCTTCAGGAACATCGGCCACGACTTCTTCAATGCCCATGGCTTGCCAGACTATCTCCGCGATATCAAGGGCATTCATCTTCTCTTCCATCTCGCGATCCTTGATACCATCCGACATCATCGTGAGGCAGAAGGGACAGGCAACCGCTATTGTGTCCGCTTTTACTTCAATGGCCTGGTCCGTCCTCATGTCATTGATCCGCTCTCCGATATCCTCTTCCATCCACATCCTCCCGCCGCCAGCGCCGCAGCAGAAACTCCTGTTGTTATTGCTGGCCATCTCGGACAGTTTCATGCCTGGAACGGCCGCGAGTATCTTCCTCGGCTGTTCGTAGATATCGTTGTACCTGCCAAGGAAGCAGGAGTCGTGATATGTGAACAGACCGCTGACCGGCTCCTTCAACCTGAGTTTGCCTTGAGCGATAAGATCGGCGATTATCTCTGTGTGGTGATAGACCTCAAAATTGCCGCCAAAATGCGGATAGTCCTTCTTGAGGGTGTTATATCCGTGGGGGCAGGTGCAGATAACTTTTTTCACTCCATACTTGTTCATTGCGTCTACGTTCATCTGCATCAAGGTCTGCGACAGGTATTCATTCCCGCCCCTCATGGCGGAATCGCCGCAGCAGCTCTCTTCCTCACCTAGTATGCCGAAACTTACGCCGGCCTCCATCAGGAGTTTGGCAAACGCGACAGTGACCTTTTTCCCCCTGTCATCAAAAGACCCGGAACATCCCACATAGAAGAGATACTCCACATCCGGTTTCTCGGCCAGTGTCTTGACACCCAGTTCCTTGGCCCAGTCTCCCCTCATGTGGGCCCCTATCCCCCAGGGGTTGGAATTGTTCTCCATATTTTTGTAAGTCAGCTGCAGTTCCGGAGAGAAATCCGCTTCCATAAGGACCTTGTACTGCCTCATGCCGACGATCATCGGAACGTGCTCATTGTATACCGGGCAGACCTCCATACAGGCCATACAGTTTGTGCACGCCCACAGTTCGTGGAGATCGATAACTCCGCCCACCATCACCTTTTCCGGCTCCGGTATGACGGGCTCTTCCCCCTCTTTGGCCGCATTTTTTGCCGCTATCACGACAGGTGCCCTTTCCAGCCAGTATTCCTTGATATCCTGATGCAGTTTCTTCGGGGAAAGTGGTTTGCCCGACAGATAGGCGGGACACACATCCTGGCACCTTCCACACCTCAGACACGCATCGGAATTAAAAATCTGTTTCCACGTGAAATCCTCAAGCTGCCCTACACCGAATGACTCGGCATTTTCAAAGTCGGCGATCGGCTCAAGATATCCCGTGGGTTTCAGCGATCTCATGTACTGGTTGGCCGGAGCGAGAACAATATGTATCAGCTTTGAGAAGGGCAGATACGCGATAAAGCCAAAGGCCAGAAACGCGTGTATCCACCACGTCCACTGGTGAAGAATCTCAACAGTATTGTAGCTTACACCGGTGAGGGTCTTCGCAAGGGCATATCCCACAAACGACCATCCGCCCCAGGTATATCCGTTCACATTGACATTCACATGCAGTCTGAACGCCTCGAGCAGAAATCCCGTTATAATAATCCCGGCTATCAGGGTCAGAATAATCGCATCATCCGCGATGGTATCGGATTTCCCCCTGTATTCCAGCCTTTCCGGTTTCTGGATATATCTTCTCCAGACCGCCAGCGCGATGCCGGCTAGGACTGCCAGACCGAACACTTCCATGGTGAATGAAAACCAGAGATAGAATCCGCCGTTGAAGAAGGGAACAAGGAAGGGCATGTGAAAGTGTGTAGCGTCAAAGGCCGCGCCGAATATCAGGACAAAAAAGCCAAAGAATATAAGGGCGTGCATAATGCCGGGATACGCTTCCCTGAATGTCCTTACCTGCAGGAGGCCATTGAGAAGGAGGGATTTGACCCTCTCCCCCGGCTTATCGATCCTGCCCTCCGGCCGGCCGATCGCCTTCCACAGCTGCCAGCGCCTGTAAAAACCATAGGCACACACCGCCATGGCGATCGCCGCGAATATAAAAAGAATCAGTTCAGACGGAAAGGGGGCATTCCAGAATATCTCTCTTCCCTCATTTCCTACCGTGTATGCAGCTGCGCCGTGTGCCATAATGCCTCCACCTCCATATATAATAGTCCCTCAGGGGTAAGAAGTCTCAAGTTCCGAGTTAAAACTAAAACCTGACCCCTTCCCCGGTTAATCCTGTCCAAAAAAAAGGGGATGGCATAAATCACCCACCCCCTTTCAAGCCTTAAAGTATCTTCTTCGCTTCCGCGGTCACTTCAGGGACAACACTGAAGAGATCGTCCACAATACCATAATCGGCCTTCGCAAAAATCGGGGCCTCGGCATCCTTATTGATCGCGACGATATATTTCGAAGAGCTCATACCAGCAAGATGCTGAATGGCACCGGAGATGCCACAGGCAATGTACAGGTTCGGAGAAACAACCTTACCGGTCTGCCCCACCTGATCCGACTGAGGTCTCCATCCCGCATCAACTGCCGCCCTTGACGCGCCGACTGCCGCGCCGAGAACTCCTGCCAGGTCTTCAATAACCTTGTACTCGTCCGAACCCTTCATTCCGCGTCCGCCGGCAACTATGATATCCGCTTCAGTAAGATCGATCTTGCCGCTCGCGTCCTTCTGTGTTTCAAGCACCTTTGTTTTGAGCGCGTCAGCGGCGATACCCGCGTCAAACTTCACCACCTCGCCGGCCTTTGCGTTTTCCACCGCGGCGAAGACTTTCGGCCGCAGAGACGCCATCTGGGGATAACTCTCCACAACATATTCCCCGAACACCTTGCCCGCGTACATCGGCCTGGTGGCGAGAAGCCTGCCATCGGCTATCTTTACATCCGTGCAGTCCGAGGCCATCCCGGTGGCCAGTTTCCCCACCAGTCTCGACGAAAGATCCTTGCCCTGAACCGACGCGGACAGAAGCAGGATGGATACGTCATTTTCCTTCACAACCTTCGCAACCGCCTCGCTGTAAGCGTCTGTCGTATAATCCGCAAACATGGCGTCATCCGCCACATAGACCTTATCCACACCATATTTGGCCAGCTCCGGGGCAAATCCTTCTACTCCAGATCCCACCAGAACCGCGCTCACATCCTCACCCAGTTCATCCGCGAGTTTCCTCGCCACGCTCGCTATCTCAAAAGAGACACTGCGAAGGGCGCCATCTCTCTGCTCAGCAACTATCCATACACCTTTTGCCATTCTTTTATCCTCCATCCCTTTTCCGTTAAATTACCTTGGCCTCTTCCCTCAACAATTTGACCAGATCAGCAGCCTTCGCGGCCGGATCATCACCTGCAATGATCTTTCCAGGGGCTCTTTCCGAGGGGGGAGTCATTCTGGCAATCTTTGCCTTCGGCGCAACATCTATACCTAGGGCTGCCGCGTCCTTAACATCAACCGGTTTCTTCTTCGCCTTCATAATACCGGGCAGGGACGCGTAACGTGGTTCATTCAATCCCTTCTGCGCGGTAACAACGCACGGCATCGGGCTCTCTATGACCAGCTGCGCTCCTTCTATGGGCTTGATGGCCTTCACCTTGCCATCCGCCACCTCGAATCCGGTTACGATTGTGATCTGCGGCATTCCAAGAAGCTCGGCCAGGACAGAACCCACCTGACCGGAGTCATCGTCAATCGCCCTCTGTCCGCAGAAGATGACATCGGGGTTGATCTCCTTTATAGCTGCCGCCAGGGCAGCTGCCGTGTTATAGGCATCCGCATCATCAATCGTTATATGCACACCTTTGTCCGCGCCCATGGCAAGGGCGGTCCTGATTGTCTCCATTGTCCGCGCCGGGCCGAGGGATACAACCGTCACATCTCCGCCATTCGCCTCTTTCAGTTTCAGGGCTTCTTCGACACCATACTCATCATAGGGATTCATCACCCACTTGATTCCGCCCTCCTCAATGCCTGAACCGTCCGCCTTCAACTTGATCAACGCCTCGGTATCAGGAACCTGTTTTACACACGCAACTATGTTCACTTTTAGCCTCCTCTCTTATTGGGGTCAGGTCTTGCGGTTTGCCTTTTTTGATAAAAAGGCAAACCGCAGGATCTGACCCCGGTTTCTGTTTACAGTCTGTTTTTCACTATATCATCCACGACTGAGGGATCCGCCAGTGTTGAGGTATCGCCCAGATCGTCGACCTCGCCTGCGGCCACCTTCTTCAAGATCCTGCGCATGATCTTCCCGCTCCTCGTCTTGGGAAGACTGTCCGCCCACTGGATCTTCTCGGGAGTCGCGATAGAACCAATCTCCTTACGCACATGAGCCGTCAGCTCCTTCTTCAACTCGTTCGTCTTTTCCACACCGGCATTCAGCGTGACATAGGCATAGATCGACTGTCCCTTCAGATCATGAGGATAACCCACGACGGCCGCCTCTGCAACCGTGGGGTGGGCAACAAGGGCGCTTTCCACCTCTGCCGTTCCCATCCTGTGACCGGAGACATTGATAACATCATCGGTACGCCCGGTGATCTGGTAATAGCCGTCTTCATCGCGCCTCGCGCCGTCACCCGCCACATAGTAGCCCGGGAACTGCTCGAAGTAGGTCTCCTGGAATCTCTTCGGATCACCATAGACACCCCTCATAAGACCGGGCCAGGGCTTCTTGATGCAGAGGGCGCCGCTCGCGACCTTGTTGTCTATTTCCTTGCCGTCTTCGTCCATAAGCACGGGGACGACACCGAAGAAGGGCACCGTTGCCATACCCGGTTTGAGCTCAATGGCGCCGGGAAGGGGTGTGATTATTATGCCGCCATTTTCGGTCTGCCAGAAGGTATCCACGATGGGACATTCGCCGTGCCCGATCAGTGTGTGATACCAGTTCCATGCCTCGGGATTGATCGGTTCGCCGACCGAACCGAGGATCCTCAGGGAGGATATATCCGCCTTCTTTACCCATTCGTCGCCCTCTTTGGCGATCGCGCGGATCGCTGTCGGAGCGGTGTAAAAGATGCTTACCTTGTATTTCTCCACGATCTTCCAGAACCGGCTCATGTCCGGGTAGTTGGGAACGCCTTCATACATGACCGACGTCGCCCCGTTACAGAGCGGGCCATAGACGATGTAGCTGTGACCCGTGACCCAGCCGATATCGGCGGTGCACCAGAATATGTCATCCTCGTGGCAATCAAAGACCATCTTATGGGTATAGGCGACATAGACAAGGTACCCGCCGGTGGTATGCATGACACCCTTCGGTTTTCCTGTGGAGCCGGATGTATAAAGGATAAAGAGGGGATCTTCGGCATCCATCCACTCAGGTTCACAGTTGGCGTCAACCTTTGCCATCTCGTCATCCCACCAGGAGTCTCTTCCCTCCGTCCAGTCACATTTGATCTTGTCGCCAACCCTGTTTACAACAATAACCTTCTCCACGGAGGGGCATTCCCCGAGCGCCTCATCTGCACTGGCCTTCTGGGGAACCGCCTTGGGTCCACGGAAGGTGCCGTTGCACACGACCAGCAGCCTGGTCGAACTGTCCTTGATCCGGTCTTTCAGCGCGTCCGGGGAAAATCCACCGAAGACGATGCAGTGGATCGCTCCGATCCTGGTGCATGCCAGCATGGCAATGGCCAGTTGGGCAACCATCGGAAGATACAGGGTTACCACGTCTCCCTTTTTGATCCCGTGAGACTTGAGGACATTGGCAAACCTGCAGACCTTTTCATGAAGTTCCCTGTAGGTGTAACCTTTGGCTTCACCGGGCTCGTTCCCCTCCCACTGGATGGCTATCTTGTCGCCCCTCGTCGCGAGGTGCCTGTCAAGACAGTTATAGGAGACGTTCAGCTTGCCACCTTCAAAGTACTTGAGAAAGATGTCGCCCTTTCTGTAATCAAAGTTATAGTCTTCGACCTTGTCCCATTTTTTGAACCATTCAACGGTCTCCCCCGCAACCTCACCCCAGAAGCCCTCGGGGTCTTCGATGGAGCGTTTGTAAAGCTTATCGTACTCCGCCCTGCTCTTGATGTAAGCCTTCCCCCTTACCGCGTCGGGCACGGGATAAACCTCTTTCAGCTCTACCTTCTGTTCTGCCATCTCTTTGCTGCCGCCGTTATATACTGATATATTATTTTCGTGTCTTCATCCGATCATACCACCAACTCAAGGTCACAATATGACCAGAGTCCATATTCAGATCAGAGCGCAGTGAGATAACCAAAAAAAGGGATGGATGTCAAGGAAAAACGTGGAAAAAAGAAGGCCGGGGGAAATTTCCCCCGGCCTCCATCAGGTTTGGTTATACTGCTAAACTTAGCTCCGGTCTCCCGAGTTAGAAGCTGAGAGACAGGCGAGTACCAATTTCATAGGCATTTTCCTGCGACCCACCAGCAGCTGTTTCCTTGTAGGTTGCGTCGCCGGTGAAGAGATAGGCCGCGACAACGTCCAAGTTCAGGTTACTCATAAGCTTATAAGTAGCCTTGAGATCAACCTCTGTACCCAGAACGTCCTCACCAGTAAGAGGATTTTTCTCGTTCAGCTTCGCGTACCACAGATCACCGGTCAGCGTCAGTTTTTCGGAGGCATTGAAGCTCACACCGACATTGGCCGCCATCACATTGGATATCTGGTCCTTCGGGGAGTTCGCCGACCCCTGTTCATCAAAGATGCCAAGGCCCATGATCTCCGACCAGTAGTAGCTCTGGCCCTTGGGAACCTGGAACGCTTTCACATCCTGATCATCGGTGTTATCGTCACCGGTCGCGGTGAAGACCTGCCCGTGGACAGATACCGGACCGACAGGCACGTTCAGCCCGACGGCGAACAGGGAAGCACTGATGTCGAAATCCGGATCAGTTACAACCGGGTCAGTCGCGGAACCGGTCTCGTAGATACCGGTAAACCACACCTTGGCAGCACCCAGCTCCACGTCGATATCGGCGCCGAGGAACCAGACGTCAAGCTCTTTGAGATCGCTGGTTGAGGCCCAGTTCTGTGCATCCTTCGACGTCACATACATAACCAGGGGCTTGATCGTGGCGCCGCCCATGCTGAAGGATGGGTTGATGGCATAATAATCGACATCGTAATCGTTCATGTCTTTGCCTATGCCACCCTCATACGCCTTGATCCACGTGAAGGGAATCGTTATGCCCTCACCCGCGTAGGTAACCACGGCACCAGAGGCGTCATCGCTGAAGAGGAACCCACGGGCGAACGTGAGGCCCTGCTGACCTATCTTGATGTTCATGCCGCCAAGTGAGAAATCGACATAGGAGTTCTTTATACGGAAAGTGCCCGTAGCATCAGAACCGATATCTCCACCAACCGCGTCACCCCATGTGGTGTTAAACTCGAACTTGTTGACAAACTTGAAGTTGTCGCTGAACTTGGCAGTGTAATAGATACGAGTCCTCGTATCCACAAGGGACTGATCCTGATTCGGGTATGTTGGTGTCGCTACCGCTGTTGCTGTGGAATCATACTCTCCAGTCGTATCATTCCAAACAGGCACGTTTACTGTTGATGTTACCACAGCCTCATCAGTTGCTCCTGAGAAATTCCCCTGTGTTACAGCCCTGGTACGCCAGTAACCACCAAAGATGTTTTCTACCGCCATCGCCGGTACCGTAAACGCAAACACGAGTACGGCCGCAAAGGCCAGAATTGCAAACTTCTTCATAACTTTCCTCCTGAATTTATTGTTTTTAATCAGCTTAAACCCTTTCCATACTACTCATACTACCCTTTTTATCCTTTCCTCGAACACCCCCTTCCCCTGACACCTATCCCTCAGGCATCCACTACACGGCATTTTGCGATACGCTTACACTACCATTACACCAATGTCAAGCTATTCCTGAAAGAAATCGCGGGAAGAACAAGCTAAAAACATTACAAAAACACCCAAAAAGAGTCCGTCATATTACATTCACCATCCAGACGTGATGCCTGACGTTTCGAATGCACCAGGCGTTCACCATTTTAGTATTATTAATTCAACCCTGCCATCCAGGTTTCCATATCTTTTCATTCAACAGGTAACACCAGAAGGTTGATGCTGTTTCTATAGTCTGTGCTTGACGTTTCGGCTGATTGAAGATAAATAAACAGACTGGATATATAGAAAATCCGGTCTGAGCAAGACACGACAAAGAGGTGTGATAGTATGAAGAAGGCATTATATGGCATTGTTTCGATAGCATTTCTTTTCATCTTCGGGTGCGCGGGGGAGATGGACAGCATGCGGGCAGAACTGGCTCAGCTGCAGCCGAAGATGGGGGTTGCCGACAATATATTCCACTCGTCGTCCCCAGCAGTAAAACTGAAACTGCCTCCCGGACTCGTATTCAGAGGGAAGATCCGCGAAGGGGAGGGTGACAACCAGCAGCAGCCGGGTCGCATATCAGACCCCATGGAATACATCTTTGAGCGATCCTCCTATCTGTTCGAACAGACCGGAGACGACGGCGCCTTCGAGCGGGGCATTCTGATACGGATCTACCGGGTCATGGGAAACCCGGAGCAGAAAGTCCCGGAGATGTTCCCCCGGGCGTGGAGACCCCTGGAGACGGGCGCCATAAAGATCATGAAGGATGACTACACCTATCGCATCCTCGCCTGCCCGCATGTCCTGCTGCAGGGGGAGCGGGAGATTCCTTCGAATCACGGCGCGGCTGGATGTCTCCTGGCAAAGGGACTGGAGCGACGGGCCGGATTCGGCAATAAATCCCGTATGCAGATCATCTACTTCGAACCGCTCCCGCAGGGCATGCCCTGCGATATATGGAGAGACGTGGACAATCTCTCGCAGGAACAAAAGACCATCCTGTCCGGATTTATCGACAGGAGTTACCAGGGAATCCGATTCATGAAGAAGGATTCCGTCGTCAACGCCGCATCCCTCTATGTGGACAAGGTGGACATGGACGGCGGTGACGCCACAACCCGGTACACAACTACGCCTGAACCCGAAGAGGTGGAGACGCCCGGGCGCGTTGAGACACCCGCACCCGAAGCAGGCGCGGAGTCCGTGGTCGAAAAGCGGCTCGAGACGCTGAAAAGACTCTTCGACAAGGGACTGATCACGCCGGAGGATTACGACACAAAGAAGGCACAGATCCTGGAAGACATTTGATTTGATAAAGACAGGGCGATCAGAGACCGAAAGCCCAGGACCCTCAACCCCGGAATTCAGAAGCGTAAAGCAGCGCTTGACATTGTAAATTGGTAGTGTTACGAAAAGTAACCGTGGGAGAAGGTGTCCCTAAAAACCTCGGGAGGGAGGTGACTGCAGGGGGGGTGTAGTGTGGCCCCGAATGAGGAAGGGGCAATCGAAGATGTTTCAGCTTAATATGTAAATTTAAGGGGTTTAAGACAACAAGAATTCAGGAGGAGAACAAATATGAAGAAATTATTGGTGGTTTTGTTCGCACTCGGACTGGTGTTTGCATTTTCAGCGCCCGTGATGGCGGCAGATATTGACGTAAGTGGATCCTATTATGTCAGAGGCTGGTATGACTCCAACAGCGCCCTGGAAAAAGAGAGCACGGCCAATGCCCTTTATCAGCAAAGGCTGCGCGTAATGACCACCTTCAAGGTAGTGGAAGGCCTGAAGCTGACGACACAGTTTGACGCCCTGGAACAGACATGGGGATCAACTGCGCCAGCGGCACAGGATGCCGCGGATTCCACTACCGGGATTCACTCCGGATGGTCAGCCGACACAGCGGCCGGCAATGTTTCAATGGAGATGACACGGCTGGATTTCGTTACAAAGGTCGGTCTCATCAGCGTGGGTTACTGGGACACCAACTCCTGGGGTCTCACCTTCGGAAACAACACCTTCAAGGTTGGCAGGATCCAGTGGACGGTCCCGATAGGCGAGAACTTCTACGCGGTCGCCGGGCTGGAGAAGGACTATGAAGGCGACAGCAAGGACGGAAGGACTGCCAACACAGCTCTGCCCACCCCCCTCCCTCCGTCGCTTGGTGGAGAATATTCCGATACCGACAATGACGCCTACATACTTGCAGGTATCTACAGGAGCGAGGGAATAGAGGCAGGGCTCCTCTGGAAACATGTGAGGAACGCCTCTCAGCGGCCGTCTATATTCGGGGCTGTTAATCCTCCTATAGAAAGCACTCTCATAACGGCCGATGCGCTCACCCCCTATGCCAAGGCCACATTCGGAGACTTCTATGTCGAGGCACAGCTCTACTGGGCGGATGGACAACTAGAGTATGAAGATGCTTTTAGTGCAGTCCCCGACACTGACCTGGAGGGATTGTCCTGGTACCTGATGGGTAAATACACAGTCGGCCCCGCCTATGTGGGAGCCCTCGCGGCCTACTCGCAGGGAAACGATCCTAACTCAACCACTAAGGAAGGAGCCGTGGTCAACGGCGGATGGGACTGGAATCCCTGTCTTATCCTCTGGAATGACGACTTCAACAAGAAGGCCAATGGCTATCTGGGGCACGAGGACGATGCCTACACCGACGGTCAGATGAGAAACGCCTTCCTGTATCAGGTCTTCGCGGGATGGAACCCGATGAAGGATCTCGCCCTCAAGGCGTCTGTTTCCTATGCCAAGGCGGATGAAGATGAAGCAGAAGTAGGGGCGGGGTGGGATGATGAATACGGCACAGAGTTTGACATCACCGCCAATTACAAGATCTACGACAACCTCGACTACATGGTGGGGTTCGGCTATTTCATGGCGGGTGACTACTACAAGGGAGCTGTTGCCACCACCACGGTCGACGACACCTATCTCCTCGTACACAAGCTGACTCTGAGCTTCTAAGAAGTGGACGCTCAACAACTGAGTTGAACGCGCAGGCCCCGGAGGAAACACTCTCCGGGGCCTTTTTTAATGGGGCCACAGCCCTTAGGAGATATACCATTAACAAAATCCATGGCAACACCACCGGTCTGAAGGCGGGTGACATCAGGGATATCCAGCGGCTCTACCGAAGAAGGATACCCCCGGAGCGGATTGTCACCCATGAGCTGGCAAGAGAAATTGCCGGCATTTCGCGCCGCACGGGCCGGCAGACAGGCATTCTCGTCAGCCGACGGGGAGAGATCCTGTACGTGATCGTCGGGGATCACAGGCAGATCGTCATCCCGGACCTCGGCAGTTTCAGGGCATCCTCCGCGCGACTGAAGGGTCTGCGCCTCATCCATACCCACCTCGACGGAGAGGGGTTGACGGGGGACGACCTGACCGACCTCGCCCTCCTGCGTTTAGACATGATCTCGACCATAGAGGCCGAAGAAGACGGCCTCCCCGGCCCGATGCACACGGCGCACCTGATCCCCGAAAATCCCGGGGGCGAATACTGGCTCCTGATGGACCCAGTTCCTGTCTCCGGGGCAGACCTTAATTTCCTCGAATTCATACAGGCGCTCGATGAACAGTTCGCGCGAAGGCAGGGGATCAGAAGGGTGGATTCCACAGAGCGGGCCATACTGATACGCGTCGAGACGGACCCACTGTTCGACAGCGAGGAATCGATGGCTGAGCTGAGGGAGCTAGCCAGGTCCTCCGGTGTCGAGGTCTTTGATTCCGTCATTCAGCACCGTCACAGCTACGATCCAAAATACCTCATGGGCAGGGGAAGGCTCTCCGATCTGGTCATAAGGGCCCTCCAGATCGGCGCCAATCTGCTGATCTTCGACCATGAACTCTCCCCCGCTCAGGTGCGCTCCATCACCGATTTTACCGAGCTGAAGGTGATAGACCGATCTCAACTGATACTGGACATCTTCGCCCGGCGCGCCCACAGCCGCGAGGGGAAGATACAGGTGGAGCTCGCCCAGATGCAGTACCTCCTCCCACGCCTCGCGACAAAGAACACCGCCATGTCCCGCCTGACCGGGGGAATCGGGGGCACCGGCCCGGGAGAGACGAAGTTAGAGATCAACCGGCGCAGGGCAAGGGACAGGATCGGCCGCCTGAAAAAGGAGCTGAAGGACGTGCGGAAGGGAAGGGGCCAGCGGCGGCGGCTCAGACAGAAGAGGGGCCTGCCCGTCATCTCCATCATCGGATATACCAACACGGGGAAATCCACACTCCTCAACGCGTTGACGAAGAGCAGCGTCCTGACTGAAAATCTCCTCTTCGCCACGCTCGACCCGAAGAGTTCACGGCTCCGGTTCCCGCGCGACAGGGAGGCGATCATCACGGACACGGTGGGATTTATAAGGAATCTTCCGAAGGAGCTTGCCTCCGCCTTCCGCGCGACGCTGGAGGAACTGGACGAGGCCGACCTGCTCATCCATGTCATAGACGTGGGCAATCCGGGCTTTGAACAGCAGATCGTCGCGGTGGAAACAATTCTGGAGGGGCTCGATCTGAGCAGAAAGAAGTGCATCCGCGTATTCAACAAGGTGGACATCTTCCCGGATAAGGATATACTTGACAATCTTTGCCGCAGATTCGAGGCGGTCCCCATATCGGCGCTGGACTCCGAAACCCTCCCCCCGCTGCTCGCGAGGATAGAGAAGGAACTGTAATTTTTAATGCTTGATTAACCCGGCGTCTCGTTCTTTTGAGCTTGAAAATATTCGAATATACTGTTCGCGGCGGCTTTCCCTATTCCCGAGACCTCTGCAAGCTTTTCACGAGACGCATTCGCTATGGTATCCATTTCCCGAAAATATGCGAGCAGTGCGTTTTTTCTGGCTTTGCCGATTCCGGGAATGTCGTCCAGAACGGATCGGAAATCCGCCTTTTCCTTAACCTTGCGGTGGTAGGTTATTGCGAAACGATGGGCCTCGTCTCTGACCCTCTGAAGGAGGAGGAGCGCCCGCGGATGTCTGTCAAGATAGAGGGGGTTTTTCCTGTTCGGCAGATACACCCGGTCCCTGTCCTTGTAAATCCGGGATAATCCCCCTGCCAGGGGCGCGCGCGATTCCTTCGCGAGGCCGCAGACGTCAACTCCTTCCAGCCCGAGCCCGCGAAGCACGGAAAGGGCGACTCCGAGCTGGCCCTTGCCACCATCAACAACGATCAGGTCCGGCATGTTTACCCCTTCCCTGTAACGCCTCTCCAGCATCTCGCGCATCATCCCATAGTCGTCGGCCCCCTCTTTCATCTTTATCCTGAACCGTCTGTAACCTGATTTTTCCGGGACTCCCCGATTGAAGGAGACCAGCGAGCCGACGGCGTATTGCCCGCCGATATTGGATATGTCAAAACCCTCTATCCGGCAGGGCAGTTTTTTCAGCAGGAGGGCTTTAGCGAGGGTATCCAGCACCTCTTCGTTATTGGCCTCCAGCTTTTCTTCCGCCCGCAGGGCATTTTTGGCATTGGACAGCGCCATGGCAAGGAGGGCCTTTTTGTCCCCCCTCCGTGGAACGACAAGCGAGACCCTTCCATTCTTTTTTTCACCAAGCCACTGCTCCATGACCCGCGCGTCTTCCATCTGTTCGGGAACGATAATCTCCCCGGGCACGGTCACCCCCGTATTGTAGTATTGCTTCAGAAGAGACGAAAGCGCCCCGGACGATTCCATCCCGGTCTTCAGAATGGGGAAACCCCGCTGCCCGATGATCGCCCCCTTTCTCACATATATGGCATAGACCTGAATCCTGTCCCCCTCTCTGTAAAGGCCGAAAATATCCTGATCTCTGAAAGAGGCGGAGACTATCCTCTGCTTTTCCAGTGTTGCTTCAATCGCGCCGATCCGGTCTCTTGTCCGCGCCGCTTCCTCAAAATCCAGACCTTCCGCGGCCCTGTCCATCCGCGACCTCAGCTGCCGGATCAGGCTGCAGGCGCGCCCCTCCATGAACAGGATTGCCTCCGCCACAATCTTCCGGTAATCTCTGTCCGCGACAAGACCGCAACATGGCGCGAGACACCTGTTTATCTGAAACTCCATGCAGGGCCTCTTCCTCGTCTTGAGCTCCAGGTCCCGGCATGTCCGCAGGGGAAATATGCGGTTCAGATAACGAAACGTCTCCTTCACCGAAGAGCTTGATGAATATGGCCCGAAATATCTCGCGCCGTCTTTTTGCACGCGCCTCACTAACTGGAAGCGGGGGAAGGCTTCTTTCGTGTCGATCCTTATGCTGTAAAAATTTTTGTCGTCTCTCAGGTTGATATTGTACCGGGGCCTGTGTTTTTTTATCAGGTTGTTCTCAAGGATCAGGGCCTCTTTTTCCGTGTCGGTGACGATAAATTCCACGTCCCTTATCCTGGAGACCAGAAAGGGAATCATCCTCCTTGAATCAGTCCCCCCGAAATATGAACGCACGCGGGCACGCAGATTTTTCGCCTTTCCGACGTAGATGACCCGCTCGGACGCATCCTTCATCAGATAAACACCCGGGCACCCGGGCGCGGTTTTTATCTTCTCCTGCAATAGATTCACATCATTTAATCCCACAGGCCGATCTCCATCTCTACACGCGACAGTTCTTTGATCTCGTCCCTGATCTTTGCCGCCTTTTCAAATTCAAGCTTTTTGGACGCCTGTCTCATCTCTCCCTCCAGTTTTTTTATCATGGCGGGGACATCACCGGACATATACGCCTCCATCTTCTCCTCGACACTGACGGTAACATAATCCGCTTCATAGACGGAGCCTAGTATGTCGGTTATCTCTTTTTTGACGGATTCCGGGGTGATATTGTTATCCTCATTAAATTGACTCTGTATCTGTCGTCTTCGCTTCGTCTCGTCAAGACATGACCGAATGGCTTTCGTAATCCGGTCCGCGTACATTATGACCTGTCCCTTGATGTTTCTCGCCGTCCGTCCGCTCGTCTGTATAAGCGCGCGTTCGGAACGGAGGAAGCCCTCCTTGTCCGCGTCAAGAATGGCCACAAGGGAGACCTCCGGGATGTCGAGCCCCTCTCTGAGCAGGTTTATCCCGACGAGGGCGTCATACACCCCCAACCGAAGATCTCTGATGATAGCTACCCGGTCAAGGGTTTTGATATCGGAGTGAAGATACGCCACCTTCATCCCAAGATCGTGATAGTGTTCGGTAAGATTTTCCGCCATCCTCTTTGTCAGTGTGGTAACGAGTACGCGATCCCCCCGCGCGGTCCTCTTGCCGATCTCGTCAAACAGGTCATCTACCTGCCCGGCAACCGGTCTGATCACAATTTCCGGGTCCATAAGTCCGGTGGGACGTATTATCTGTTCCACAGTCACCCCTCCCGACTTCTCCAGTTCATACGCCGCCGGGGTGGCCGATATATAGAGCCTCTGGTTCGGAAAGTCCTCAAACTCCCCGAAGGTAAGGGGCCGGTTGTCAAGGGCGGAGGGCAGCCGGAACCCATATTCTATAAGGGTTCCCTTCCGGGATCTGTCTCCCCTGTACATGGCGTTTATCTGGGGGATCGTGGCGTGGCTCTCATCGATGATCACGAGGGCGTCAGGGGGCAGGTATTCAATCAGCGTGGGGGGCGCCTCTCCCGGCGCGCGCCCTGTGAGGTGACGGGAATAATTTTCTATCCCCTGGCAGTATCCCATCTCTTCCATCATCTCCAGGTCAAACAGGGTCCTCTGCTCAAGGCGTTGCGCCTCGAGCAGTTTGTTCAGTGATCTCAGGTTGTCAAGGCGCGTCGCAAGCTCGTCCCTTATCGCGATGATGGCCGCCGCCCGCGTGTCTTTCGTGGTCACATAGTGGCTTGACGGGTATATGGCGGTACTGCCGAGCCTGCTCAACTTCTTTCCCCGGAGAGGATCCACGAGGGATATGGACTCTATAACATCTCCGAAAAAATCCACCCTTATCGCCCTGTCCTCTTCATACGAGGGGAATATCTCCACCACATCTCCGCGGACGCGAAAGGTGCCTCGATGAAAATCTATGTCGTTTCGCTCATATTGTATCTCCACCAGTCTCCTGAGAAGGTGATCTCTCCCGATCTCCATATCCTCTTCCAGGGGTATCTGCATGCCGGCATATTTGTCCGGCGCTCCTATCCCATAGATGCATGACACGCTGGCCACGACAATCACATCCCTCCTCTCTAACAGCGAGCGGGTGGCCGAATGGCGCATCTTGTCTATCCTGTCGTTTATGGAAGAATCCTTCTCGATATAGGTATCGGTGCCCGGCATATAAGCCTCGGGCTGGTAATAGTCATAGTAGCTGACAAAGTACTCCACGGCATTTTGCGGGAAAAGCGTCTTGAACTCATTGTAGAGCTGCGCCGCCAGGGTCTTGTTGTGGGCGATGACAAGGGAAGTCCTCTGCGTCGCCTCGATGACATTAGCGATGGTAAAGGTCTTGCCGGAGCCGGTGACCCCGAGAAGCGTCTGGTGCTTCGCCCCTTTTTCAACACCCTCCACAAGTCCCGCTATTGCCCGGGGCTGATCTCCCTCAGGTTTGAACCCTGTAACGATTTTGAGCTTTTCCATTTGGTATTCTCCATCATAAAAGGGGTCAGACTCCATTCCCCCCTCGCAATTTCCGCACTCTGTTTGTGACCCAAACGCCTGTTTTTGTCAATAGATTAACCCTACCAACCCACCTTGATGTGTTGACTTTCTCTGAAAGTAAGGATAATCTGCAGACAGTTGAAGGGTTTGATTGTCTTGTCTTCCTCTTTTTCCTCCCGTCCGGAAAGGAGGAAACCTGTGGCCCGGCAATCCGGGATTGATCATGTTAACGAAAGTTTATTAAGACCATTGTGGAATACGAACTTACCTTTAAGCTGATCTTGTTGGCTGTCCTTATCGTCCTTTCGGGATTTTTTTCCGGTTCCGAGGCGTCTTTATTCTCCCTTACCTCTCTGCATCTACATAAAATGAAAGAGGACAGAATCCCCTTTTCGGCATCCGTCAGGAAGCTGTTGGGGCGCCCCCGGAGGCTTCTCGTCACCATTCTTACAGGGAATGAGTCCATCAATATCGCCATCGCCGCCCTGACGACCTCCGTCTCTATATATCTCTTCGGAACCGAAGGCAAATGGATCGCTATTGCCGTTGCAAGTATCACGCTTATTATCTTCGGCGAGGCGATACCAAAGAATTTTGCGGTCGCCCATCCCATGAGGTTTTCCAGCGCCGTCGCGCTGCCGCTGGTTTTGCTGACCGCACTGCTGCGCCCGGTAGTCTGGTCCCTCGAAAAGATATCAGACCTGTTTGTGGCACTCGTCAGCACGGAGAAACAGACTGGGTACAGAGCGCTGACAGAAGACACCTTCAAGGCGCTGGTTGACGCGGGCCACCAGGAGGGTGCGCTGGAAGAATCCCAGAAGGATCTGATCCATAAGGTATTTAACCTTGCCGACACGAGGGTGTCGGAAATCATGATCCCGAGAGTCGACATGTTCTGCCTCCCGGTCTCCATGGATATACAGGGAATAGAACGGGACATCGTACAGGAACGCGTATCCAGGATACCCATCTATGGAGCGGACAGGGACAACATTCTGGGTATTCTGCACACAAAACACCTGCTGGCTGAAATAGCAAAGGGACAGAAGGTCGTCGGCTGGCAGCACCTGATCAAGAAACCCTACTTCGTTCCCATGGAAAAAAGGGCGGATAAGATGCTCAAAGATTTTCAGAGAAGAAGCCTTCAGATGGCCATCGTGGTTGACGAGTATGGGGGAGTGGCCGGACTGGTAACCCTGTATGATATCCTCAGGAATCTTTTCGTTGATATCTATGAAGAAAACGGTGACACCCGTGAGATGTTCCGCAGGATCGATGAAGACACATTTATGGTCTCCGGCATGATGGATATTGAGGATTTTGATGAGCTTGTAGATATCCCGATTGCAACGGAGGAGTTTGACACGGCGGGGGGATTCGTATTTCACCTGTTTGGAAAACTGCCGACGGAAGGCGAGGACATATCGGTGAAAAACTACACCTTCACGGTGGAGAAGATTGACAAAGCGAGGATACTGAGCATCCGCATCACGAAGAGGGAGGCAGCTCGAGATGACTGATCTCCTGTTTCTCATCCCCATCTTCATACTCCTCTTCCTGGAGGGACTCTTCTCCGGGGGAGAGCTCTCCCTGGTAGCCTGCGATATCAATATCATGAGAAGCAAGGCGAAACAGGGATCGCGCTCCGCATCCATGGCATTGAAACTGATGGAAAAGCCGGAGTGGTTCCTGGCCACGACGCTCACAGGCACGAATCTCTGTGAAGTCACCAACACCGCTCTCACCACGGCCCTGTTTATATCCATGTTCGGAGCCGAACGGGGCGCGCTGCTCTCCATAGTGGTCATGATACCCCTCATCCTGATCGTGGGTGAGGTCATACCCAAAAGCATCTTCCAGCAGCACGCGGATCGCCTGGCACCTAAAATTTCCTGGTTTTTATGGATAGCCTCCTGGATTTTGTATCCCGTTGTGTTCTTGATCTCAAGGATCTCGCAAAGGGTCCTTTCCGCGTTCTCAGAGAACAAGGATCTCGCGTATGCTTCTTACATCACGAAGCAAGGGCTGGAATCACTCCTGCGGGATGGGGAAAGCGGGGACATCCTGAAGTCGGAAAAAGAGATGATCCAGAAAATATTTGATTTTTCCGACTCCACGGCGGAACAGATCATGGTGCCACTATCCAATGTAACCGTTGTGCCGGCACACATGACCATCAGCGAGGCCACCCCCATTATTATCGACAAGGGATATTCTCAGATACCTGTTTACAACGATCAGACATTTAATATTATCGGGATATTATATTCTTTTGACATCATGGAGGCCCTCTACAGGAAAGACCAGGCCCCCCTCTCTTACGAAGAGGCCCGTGTTGAAAATTATACGAAAAAAAATGTCCTGTACGTACCTGAAACGAAACTGGCAAAGGAACTCTTCTTTGAATTACAGAACAGGGGAGAGCAACTAGCCGTCATCGTTGACGAATATGGCGGGGCCGTCGGCATTGTCACCATCGAGGACATACTAGAAGAGATCGTCGGTGAAATTGAAGACGAGTATCACAGTGACGGCGCGGTGTTGTACAGGAAGATCGGGCCGGGGAGATATCTCTTTGACGCGCAGGTAAAGATAGATACCGTCCGCACCCTGTTGCCCGTTACAATTCCTCCGGGAGACTATGAAACCCTCGGCGGGTTTCTGCTGTACAAGATGGGGAGAATCCCCAAGAGAAGGGATATCTTCAAGCATGGTACCGTTACCTTTGTGATAGAAGATGCCGACATGAAATTGATCCGGGAAGTGCTGGTAATACTCCCTCCCGGTATGGATTTGCTCCTATAGAAAGGTATGATCAGTGACAAACAGGAAAAGAGAAGGTCTGGCTGTTGTTATCCTGGCCGCCGGCAAGGGTACAAGGATGAAATCAGATCTGGCGAAGGTGCTGCACCCAGTCTGCGGGAAACCCATGTTATGCCATGTGGTCGCGCTCGCGCGAAACCTCGGCTCAGAAAAAACCGTCGTTGTAACAGGACATCAGGCGGACCTGATCAAAGAGGTCATGAAGGGCCGGAATCTGATCTATGCCTTTCAGGAAAAACAACTCGGAACCGCCCATGCCGTGCTCCAGGCCGACGACGCCCTGCGTGGCTTCAATGGAGATGTGCTTATACTGTGCGGGGACGTGCCGCTCCTTCGCCCCGCCACAATCGAGGGCCTGCTGAACAGGCACCGGTCAAGCGGCGCCGTCATAACCGTCATGACCGCCCTTCTTGATGACCCCGGCAGCTATGGAAGGGTCGTAAAGAATGAAGAGGGGGATGTCCTGAAAATCGTCGAGGCACGCGACGCCAACACGCAGGAAAAGGCGATAAAGGAAATAAACACGGGCATATACTGCGCTGAAAACGCCTTTCTTTTTGAGGCTGTAAGAAAGATAGACAACAAAAACGCCCAGGGTGAGTATTACCTTACCGACATCTTCGAGATTGCCCGGATGGAACATCGCCAGACCGCGTCATTTATCATAGATAATCCCACTGAAGCCATGGGAATCAACACACCCGATGACCTGAAAACCGCGGAAAGAATTATGCGGGCCAGGAGCCTGAAAATGGGATAAATGGCGTCTGACCCCATTTAAAAAGATTGACTTCAAAAGGCAGACTTGATAGGGAAACTGATTTTAAAAAATCCGATGACCATTAGAGGAGGAGTCCCATGGAAACAGACAAGCTTGTGCTGTGGTTTAACGAGATAGAACTGGATGACATACCCCAGGTTGGTGGCAAGAACGCGTCTCTGGGTGAGATGATAAGAGAACTTACCGCAAAGGGGGTCCATATTCCGGATGGCTTTGCTGTCACTGCCTATGCTTACAGGTATCTCCTGGAATCCGCCGGCATAAAAGACGAGATGGAGACCATCCTTTCCGATCTGGATACGCACGACATGCATAACCTCAGTGAGAAAGGGGAGAAACTCCGGTCTCTTATCTATAATGCCAAGGTTCCCGATGATCTCAACCGGGCGATCATTGACGCCTACCGGACCCTCTGTGGTGAGCATAAGGAAGATACCGATGTGGCCGTGCGAAGTTCCGCGACGGCGGAAGACCTGCCCGACGCGAGTTTCGCGGGACAGCAGGAGACATATCTGAACATCAGGGGCGAAGATGCCCTTATCGATTCGTGCAAGAGGTGCTTCGCGTCTCTTTTTACCAACAGGGCAATCTCATACCGGGAGGACAAAGATTTTGACCATATGTCGGTCGCTCTCTCCATAGGGGTCCAGAAAATGGTGCGCTCCGACCTCGCGGCCTCCGGCGTTATCTTCTCGATCGACACGGAAT
>JAFDBG010000010.1 GCA_019313385.1 Deltaproteobacteria bacterium
GCGCCGCCAAAAAAAATGACTCCCAGGCCCTCTTTGGGATATCTCAGGGAGGGATGTACGAGACACTGCGCAGGAGAGGCATAGAAGAGCTGATCGACATAGGATTCGACGGCTATGCCCTGGGGGGGTTGAGTGTCGGAGAGCCCAAGGATGTTATGCGTGAGATGACCGCCGCATGCACACCTCTTTTGCCTGAAGAAAAACCGCGATATCTTATGGGGGTGGGGCTTCCGGAAGATATAGTGGAATCTGTTTATCATGGAATAGACATGTTTGACTGCGTTATGCCTACAAGAAACGCGAGGAACGGAATGCTGTTTACAAGTACTGGAAAAGTTGTTATAAGAAACGCCCGTTATCGCAGGGATGATTCTCCTGTTGACAGCGAGTGTGATTGTTATACGTGCAGAAATTACTCCCGGGCATATCTGAGACATCTGTTTATCTCCAGAGAAATCCTGGGACTTGTTTTGAATACCATCCACAACATCAGATATTTTATGAATCTGATGAAAAAGATCAGGGATGCGATAAAGAATGACAATTACGGGGCTTTCAGAAAAAATTTCATGTCCCGGTTGTCATACGCGAAGCCTGAAAACAATTAAAAAACTCAAGGAGGAGCAGATAAGATGACGGGCATGGCATACGCGATGGGAGCAGGTGGAGCAGGTGGTGGGGGAGCCCCCGGTGGAGACATGAACTTTATCATTGTAATGGTTGCCATCTTCGCGATTTTTTATTTTCTTCTCATACGACCGCAGCAGAAGAAACAGAAAGAAACGAAGGCAATGCTGAGCAACCTCACCCATGGAGACATGGCAATCACAGCAGGCGGACTGCATGGAAAGATTACAGCCATTACCGAACAGATTGTGACCTTGGAAGTGGCTGACAAGGTGAAGATCAAGGTTTCAAGAGCCTACATTGTTGGTGTCACACAGAAAGCTACTCCATAAGCAGAAGAGAAAGGAACTCAAATGTCCGACAAAAACATCAAGGTGAGGGGAATTGCAACGCTTGTCATCATTGCGGTCGCTCTGTTTTTTCTCATACCCTCTGTAACACAGAAGCTTCCTTCTATCTGGAAGGACAGTACAGACAAGATTCATCTGGGTCTTGATCTTCAGGGGGGAATGCATCTGGTCATGGAGGTGGAAACCGAAAAGGCAGTCGAAAGCACCATGGAGAGGATCTCGAATGATCTGAAAGAGACCCTCATGGAAAAAAGGGTGCGT
Source organism: Deltaproteobacteria bacterium (assembly GCA_019313385.1). Lineage (GTDB taxonomy): Bacteria > Desulfobacterota > Syntrophia > Syntrophales > UBA2210 > UBA2210. Next base: position 1,239 of record JAFDBG010000010.1, read on the forward strand.
TTTAAACACCTGAGTCGGGAGGGCGGAGCTGGCCTCACCCTTGAATTGCCCGATAGGAAATCAAGCGAGCAGTTCGAAAAGATACTGAAGAACGATTTTCCTAACCTTGATATTAAATCTTCAGAGATAGCAGACGGGATAGAAAAGGTTTATCTGAAGATAAAGGATAAACAGATTGCCTCAATAGAAAAATTTGCCTTGGAACAGAGCCTTGAAACAATACGAAACAGGGTGGATGAGTTCGGTGTTTCTGAACCTGAAATAATACCCCAGGGCAAGGATCGCATACTTATACAACTGCCGGGAGTCAAGGACCCGCAGAGGGCTATCAACCTGATCGGGAAAACGGCTCTTCTGGAATTCAAGTTGCTGGATGAAGAAAACAGCGTGGATGAGGCGCTCAAGGGAAAGGTGCCCTCCGATGACATCATAGCTTACGGATACAAGGTAGAAAGTGAAACGGGGGGAAGAAAGAAGACCCCGTATCTGCTCAAGAAAAAAACTCTCCTGACAGGCGAGTCCCTGGAGGATGCCAGGGTATCAATCAGCGACAGATTTGGCGAATCGTATGTCTCAATCAAGTTTGATTCTCAGGGCGCGAAGGATTTTGAAAGGATAACTGCAGCAAATGTCAAGAAACGCCTGGCAATTGTCCTGGATGGTGTGGTTCACTCGGCGCCTGTAATACAGGAAAGAATTTCAGGCGGTAACGCCCAGATTACCGGAAATTTTACCATGGACGAGGCACATGACCTGGCGATCGTTCTCAGAGCAGGCGCACTGCCGGCCCCTGTCAGGATACTGGAGCAGAGAACCGTGGGACCCTCCCTCGGCCAGGATTCCATAGACAAGGGGATTCTGTCCATAATTGTGGGCAGCATACTGGTTATACTGTTCATGGTAATGTACTATAACCTGTCAGGGATTGTCGCCGATGTTGCTCTCTTCCTGAACATAATACTGATCCTGGGCGCGCTTGCCGCATTCAAGGCAACTCTGACTCTTCCCGGTATCGCCGGTATCGTGCTGACCATAGGTATGGCCGTAGACGCGAACGTCCTCATATTCGAGAGGATCAGGGAGGAGTTGAGGCTGGGCAAGTCCCCCCGGGCTGCCATAGCGGGAGGATACTCGAAGGCCCTACTCACTATTGTGGATGCAAATGTCACCACCCTTATCGCCGCTCTGGTGCTTTTCCAGTTCGGGACGGGACCCGTCAAGGGCTTTGCCGTAACACTCAGCATAGGCATAATATGTAGTATGTTCACAGCCATCTTTGTGACGAGAATAATTTACGACTATTTCGTATGGAACATAAATATCAAGAGAGTAAGCATATAACAAAAACTAAAGAATTTAGACTGAAACGGAGACGTTGATGGAAATTATAAGGCCCGGAATAAACATTGACCTTGTCGGAAAGATGAAGATTGCTTTTGCAGCCTCGCTGCTTGCGATAATCATAAGCATACTATCCCTGATATTGCACGGCGGACCCAATCTGGGCATAGATTTCGCCGGGGGGACGCTGGTACAGATAAAGTTTTCTCAGGAAACAAGTACGGACGGAATAAGGGATGCTCTAAAGACTATCGGTCTCGGGAACAGCGTTATTCAGCGTTTCGGATATCATGATAACAACGAGTTCCTGATCAAGACAGAAAAGTCCAGCTCCGCTCTCAAGGGACTGTCGAACAAGATTGAAGAGGCCCTGAATTCTTCCTATAACAATGGAGATTTTGAGATAAGAAGGGTTGAAGTCGTAGGGCCGAAGGTGGGCAGGGACCTGAGAGAAAAAGGTATGCTGGCTATGCTTTACGCGATAATAGGAATACTGATTTATGTTACTTGGAGATTTGAGCTGCGCTATGCCGTCGGTGCAATTATAGCCCTTATGCATGATGTTCTCATCACTGTCGGAGTCTTTTCTCTATTGGGCAAGGAGTTCACGCTTCCCATAATTGCGGCGCTGTTGACAATTATAGGTTATTCACTCAATGACACTATCGTCGTATATGACAGGATAAGGGAAAATATAAAGGGCATAAAAAAGCAATCGCTTAAAGATATAGTCAACTCAAGTATAAATCAGGTACTGAGCAGAACGGTGCTTACATCGGCTACAACCCTGCTTGTCGTCCTTGCCCTGTTTATTTTCGGTGGAGCAGTCATCCATGATTTTGCCTTCGCTCTGCTGATAGGAATAATCGTGGGAACATATTCCTCCATATTTGTTGCCAGTCCAACTATTCTGGTCTGGGAATCTATCAGACCTTCAAAGGAAAAGAGGAAAAAATAGATTGCCTCTCTTCGAAACAACTGTGTTGACGATATTTATTATTATATTATTTATCGGACTCTTTTCCATTATATTTGGTCTCCCGGGAACCTTTCTGATCCTTGGAGATGTTATTATCTACTCCTGGATAACAGGTTTTGAGAAGATTGGTTTTAAGATAATTATTGCGCTTGTCTTTATTTCGCTGCTGGCGGAGACTATGGATTTTTTCCTGGGAATCGCGGGTGCCAGGAGATATGGTTCATCGAAGACAGGCGTAGCATTATCCATCATTGGAGGAATCATTGGGGCAATCCTGATGGCCCCAATCCTGTTCGGTCTGGGCGCCATAATCGGCGTTTTTATCGGGGGCTTTGCCGGGGCATTCATTGGGGAATATCTGGAACAGCGAAAGCTGAAATCGGCCATGATGGCGGGGTATGGCGCTTTGATAGGAAAAATTGCCGGAACACTGGCTAAGGGATCACTCGCTATTGTGATGATAGTAATAACGATGTCGGCGATATATTCATAATTAGGAAATTATCATGAGCAAAAACAGGAAAAGCGTGATTAGAGAATATGCGGAAGCAATAATAATAGCCATACTTATAGCTCTTTTCATCAGGACTTTTGTCGTTCAGGCATTCAAGATACCTTCCGGTTCGATGAAGCCAACCCTCCAGATAGGAGATCACCTGCTCGTCAATAAATTCACCTACGGCATAAAGATACCTTTTATAAGAAAAACTCTGATACCCATGAATGACCCCCGGAGGGAAGACATCGTAGTCTTCGTATATCCGATGGACAGAACAAAGGATTTCATAAAGAGAGTGGTAGGTATAGCAGGGGACACTATCGAAATAAAAGACAAGGAAATATACCTGAATGGCTCTCCCTACGATGATGGCCACGGGGTTTATACCGACAGCATACTTTTTCCGGCATCGATACAGCCGCGCGATAATTTCGGACCGGTCACAGTTCCAGCCGAGCATATATTTGTTATGGGGGACAACAGGGATCGGAGCTATGACAGCAGGTTCTGGGGATTTGTAGATCTGAAGGACGTTCTGGGCAAGGCATTCATCATATACTGGTCATGGAATAAAGATAATAAAGACGTCAGGTGGGTCAGGATGGGCAGCATACTTCATTAACATCTTGACAGAAAGAATAAACGCTGGTATCTGTAACCGAGTTTGCTGAGCATATAGACTGGTTGAAAGGAGTTCCCCGTGTTTCTCGATCACTTCGTCAAAAAATGGTACTAAATGGCCTTCTCACTTTGTGGGAAGGCTTTTTTTTTGAAACAAATTGGAGGGGGGTTATCTTCGGATAACAGATTAAGGAATTAATAAAAATGAAAAAGAAGCAAGTGGTTATGGATGCGGATGGGATTGAAAGGTCCCTTACGAGAATCGCCTACGAAATATTAGAACGGAATAAGGGTACAGACAATCTTATCATCATCGGTATAAGAAAAGGGGGGGTATCCCTAGCGGAGAGACTCCGCGAAAAGATATCCACCATTGAGAAAACCGAGATCATGTACGGAACACTTGACATAACACTCTACCGGGATGATGTGCTGACAACAGGTAAGAGACCGGAGATTGAAAAAACTTATATCCCCTTTCCTCTTGATCACAAGAGGGTCGTCATTGTGGACGATGTCCTCTTTACTGGCAGGACTGTAAGGGCCGCCATGGATGCGCTTATGGACTTCGGAAGGCCCGAACTGATACAGCTCGCTGTTCTCATCGACAGGGGGCACAGGGAGTTTCCCATCAGGGCTGATTTTATAGGTGAGACTCTTCCCTCCTCGCTATGGGAAAATATCAGTGTTAATCTCTTAGACAACAGGGACATTGACGAGGTTGTAATCGAAGAAAGTTAGCACAGGGCGCACTACAAAGGCACAGTCATCCGCATGTGTGCGCAGACCGGTTTATTCACGTCCGGCTGGAGGTTGCGAAACGCCATGAACTTATCAAAAAAAGATATGCTGGGGGTAATGGATCTTCCGAAGGAGGAAATCGACCTGATACTCGATACGGCGGAATCCTTTAAGGAAATATCGACCAGAACGATCAAGAAGGTCCCTACCCTCAGGGGCAAAACGGTTATTACCCTCTTCTTCGAGGCAAGCACCAGAACGAGAACATCTTTTGAAATCGCGGCAAAACGACTGGGCGCCGACACAATAAATATCTCGGCATCCACAAGCAGCGTGGTTAAGGGAGAATCACTCATCGATACCGCGAGGAACCTGGAATCCATGAACCCGGATATCATAATAATCCGTCACAGCGCCGCCGGTGCGGCACACATCCTCGGAAGTATGCTGAAGCAGTCCATCATCAACGCGGGAGACGGGGCGCACGAACATCCCACCCAGGCCCTTCTTGACATGCTCACGATACGAGAGAAAAAAGGCACTATCGAAGGTCTCAAAATTGCCATAGTGGGCGATATAGCACACAGCAGGGTGGCGCGTTCCAATATATACGGCCTCACTAAAATGGGCGCGGATGTAGCGGTATGCGGACCGGCAATGATGATGCCGAGAGATATAGATCAGATGGGTGTCTCGGTTTATTACAAAATGGAAGATGCCATAAAAGACGCTGATGTTGTTATGATGCTCCGCATGCAGCTTGAGAGACAGGAAAAAAACCTTTTTCCCTCTCTTCGCGAATATGCCAATCTTTTTTCTCTGAACCGGGACAATATCAGACTGGCAAAAGACGACGTGATCGTCATGCACCCGGGACCGGTAAACAGAGGCGTCGAAATCACTCCGGAGATAGCCGACGGCCCCCATTCCGTTATCCTCGAACAGGTTACAAATGGCGTTGCTGTAAGGATGGCTCTTCTATATCTTTTGTCAGGAGGCATAAAATGAAGCTGCTACTCAAAGGCGGCAGGGTTATAGATCCCTCGCAGAATATAGATACGGTCACGGATATCCTGATAGAAGATGGAAAGATATCCATGATACAAAAAAACATCTCTCTTCCGGAAGCGGATTCCGGGGGTGATTTGAAGATATTCGACCTTAAAGACAAAATAGTCACACCCGGCCTTATCGATATGCACACCCATCTGCGCGAGCCTGGTTTTGAATACAAAGAGACCATCCGGACGGGAAGCGAGGCTGCAGTAGCCGGAGGATTTACCTCCATCGCCTGCATGGCGAACACCGACCCGGTCAATGATAACCGGTCGGTGACGGAATTCATACTCAAACAGGCCCGCCTTGCCGCAATGGCAAATGTATATCCCATAGCGGCGCTCAGCAAGGAACAGAATGGAAAGGTACTTACAGAATTCGGTGATCTTAAAGATGCAGGAGCTGTTGCCTTTTCCGACGATGGAAATCCGGTCACAGACAGCGGATTGATGAGACACGCCCTTGAATACGCCTATTCCTTCGATATGCCGGTGATCTCACACTGTGAGGATACGGGTCTGTCATCGGGTGGCCTGATGAATGAGGGGTTTATATCCACCCAGCTAGGTCTTCCGGGAATCCCCGGTATCGCGGAAGATATAATGGTTATAAGAGATATCATACTTGCGGAGTTCACGAAGACCCGTGTGCACATCGCCCACGTGAGCACGGCCGGCTCCGTTCAGGCCGTCAGAGAGGCCCGGTCCGCGGGAATCAACGTAACGGCTGAAACCGCCCCCCACTATTTTACGCTTACGGATGAGGCGTTGATGGGATTCTCCACAAATTTCAAGATGTATCCGCCTCTGAGAGGCTCAGATGATGTCAAGGCAATCAAAGAGGGGCTTCGAGACGGCACGATAGACACAATAGCCAGCGACCACGCGCCTCATTCATCCATTGAAAAGGATGTCGAATTTGAGTACGCCGCGAATGGCATCACAGGATTGGAAACCTCCCTCTCTCTCTGCCTGAAACTGGTAGATGACGGCATCCTCACCATAGGCCAGCTGATAGAAAAGATGAGCGTAAATCCATCGAATATATTGAAAATACCCAAAGGTTCATTGAAGACAGGCTCCGATGCCGATATTACAGTTATAGACATGAATAAAATATGGACAGTTGACACAGACAAGTTCTGCTCGAAGGGACGCAACTGCCCCTTTAACGGCTGGGAACTCAAGGGGAAAGCGGTCATGACCATAGTCGGCGGAGACGTCAGATACACGGACTTTGAGCTTTAAGCCACCTTAATTCACAAACCCCAAATTTTCAGAAATATATTGCCCACTCATCCCGCCGGTAATGGAGAACTGAGCCCTATTTCGGTCTTGCCATGGCTCCTAAGAGATGGTAGTAAGTACCGGTTTAGCTTATCTAATGGGTGCCTGTCATGAAAAAACAAAGAGAAGAAGAGATAGAACATCTCGGCCAATTGAAGGAATTAATCCGCTTGAACAGGGAATTCGACATTATCGACCTGTTCTCAAACCTTCATCCGGCTGACATTGCCGATCTTATTGATAATCTCAAGGAACATGAAAAGATTCTTTTATTTTCACTCCTTGATGTGGAAAAGGCATCCGATGTTATCATCGAGCTCAGCGATATCTCGAGGGAACAGATACTCGATGATATATCCGACAAAAAACTCGCCGAGATCGTCGATGAGATGGATTCGGATGATGCGGCGGACGTCATCGCCGAGATGTCTGAAGATCAGGCAAAGGCCGTCCTTGACGAGATAGAGCCTGAGGAATCGGAAGACCTCAAGGAACTCCTGAAATATGAAGAGGACACGGCCGGCGGCATCATGCAGTCGGAGCTGGTCTCGGTTCACTCAGACGCCACCATCAACAATGCCCTGAGCGCTGTGGTGCAGGCATCGGATGAGATCGAAAATGTATATAATGTATTTGTTGTGGATAGAGATGAAAAGCTCGTCGGCACTATTCCACTCCAGAAACTAATCATATCCAGGCGAAACAGTCCTGTCATAGGAGCCATCGACAAAGCTATACCGAGCGTTGGTGTTGAGGTTGACCAGGAAGAGGTCGCAAGGATGTTTGAAAAGTACGACCTTGTTGACCTTCCCGTTGTAGATCACGCCGGGCGTCTGCTGGGGAGAATCACAGTAGATGACATCGTCGACGTCATGGAGGAGGAAACTTCGGAAGACATCTACAGGATTGCTGGTCTTGCCGAAGATGACAGCATTTTCAATAATCCCACACAATCCATTAAGCAAAGACTCCCCTGGCTGTATCTCAACCTCCTTACGGCCCTCGCGTCGGCGCTTGTTATAGGCTTCTTTGAGAATACCATACAGATGGTGGTCGCCCTTGCCGTTTTCATGCCGGTAGTTGCTGGTCTTGGGGGAAATGCCGGCAGTCAGACGCTTACACTGATCGTAAGAGGAATGGCTCTCGGCGAAGTCACGTTCGAAAATTCAAAGAAAGCACTCTACAAACAGATCACCGTGGGAATTGCCAACGGCCTTGCGGTGGGCATTGTCATCGGTGCCATAGCATATTTATGGAAGGGAATGCCTGTACTGGGTCTGGTCCTCGGTCTCGCCATGATGATCAATGTGTTCGTGGGCACACTGATAGGGACATTGATCCCACTTAGCCTTAAATGGCTGAAGGCTGATCCCGCCCTGGGCTCACATATTTTTGTAACAGCCTTCACGGACGCGTTCGGGTTTTTTTGCTTCCTGGGTCTCGCAACCATATTCCTTAAATTTATGACATGAAAAGGCCTTCCTTCAAAACGGAGGCTTTCGTCCTTCGTTTTCTTAACTATGGAGAATCCGACCGCATTATTACGTTTTTTACCAGAGGATTCGGAAAACTCAGGGGAATTGCCAAAGGTGCCAGACGGAGCAGGAAAAGATTTCCCAACGCCATTGAACCATTCTCTCATTCCATACTGCTCTTCTCCCGAAGGGGTGAAGGCGGTCTGTCCATCATAGAAAACTGTGACGTAATCAATCATTATCCGGGGATCAGGTCTGATCTGGAAAAAACCATGACCGCCTCATACATGATCGATCTCGCAGACCATTTCACCGCGGAAGGCAAGAAGAGCGCCGGCATTTTTCAACTTCTGGGCGACTTTCTGGGACTTCTGGAAACAGGAAACAGCTTGGAAGAGACAACAAGATTTTTCGAACTGCGACTGCTCAGACTTTCAGGATATGAGCCTGTGCTGGGGAAATGCGTAATTTGCAATACACCACTCGATAAAATAGGCTCCGCATTCTTCGACGCGACAAGGGGCGGCATAAGGTGCTCTCTATGCGGCCGGGGCGATCAGGAATGCATACCGGTGTCCGCCGGGACCCTCAAAACACTCCTCCTGGGAAAGCAAACGGAAACAGACCGGATACACAGACTGGTATTATCAGAAAATGCCCTTAAAGAAAGCAGGGTTATCTTCAGACATTTCATACGCCACATCCTCGGAAAAGAACCAAAGTCTCTGCAGGTACTGGATGAAATCAGGAAAATGATATGCCCTGAGACGGCGAAGCCGCAAAGTTATCAGGGATCAGGGGTCGGAGATCGGGGGTCAGTGCTGATCCCTCACACCTGACACCAGCATCTGTGCAAAAAACGCAATTATTGAGGATAAAGACTCTAAGCTGCTCCGAAACTGCGAAACTCGATTCCGCCTTGACAGTCATCCCTCCTTAATGATAGTTTTCCCCCGTGTTTGAGTACAGTTACAACAAAGTCCAAGGAGGTAAAAGTGACCTTTCAGGAATTGATATTCGCCCTGGAAAAGTACTGGGCCGACCAGGGGTGTATCGTACAGCAACCCTATGATATAGAGGTGGGCGCCGGCACTTTCAACCCGGCGACTTTTCTAAGGGCGCTCGGTCCAGAACCGTGGAATGTCGCCTACGTGGAACCGTCACGCAGGCCGACGGACGGCAGGTATGGCGAAAACCCGAACAGACTCCAGCATTATTACCAGTATCAGGTAATAATGAAACCATCTCCGTTCAATATTCAAGAGCTTTATCTTGACTCCCTGAAGAGTTTCGGCATAGATCCACTCGACCACGATATACGGTTCGTGGAGGATGACTGGGAATCTCCAACTCTCGGCGCCTGGGGACTGGGCTGGGAGATCTGGCTTGACGGCATGGAGATTACACAGTTCACATACTTCCAGCAGGTAGGCGGAATAGACCTGCACCCGATATGCACCGAAATAACATACGGCATAGAACGAATCGCCATGTATCTTCAGGAAATCGATAATGTATACGACCTTGAATGGGGACATGGTATAAAATATGGAGACGTTCACCACAAGAGCGAGGTTGAATTCTCTACCTACCAGTTCGAGGTGGCCGACACAGTTATGCTGAGAAAGCTCTTCGATATGTACGAGGCGGAATCAATAAAAACCGCGGAGAAGAACCTCGTCCTTCCCACATACGACTATTGCCTGAAGTGTTCGCATGTATTTAACATCCTGGACGCACGGGGTGCCATAAGCGTGAATGAGCGCACAAGCTATATCGGAAGGGTAAGAAATCTCGCACGTCTCAGCGCCGAAGGATATGTTAAACAGAGAGAAGAGATGGGATATCCCCTCACCGAAAAGTTCAACAGGAGTTAACGCAGGAGTTATTTTTCTCATGGCCAAAGATTTATTGCTGGAAATAGGAACAGAGGAGATCCCCGCCGCCTTTATGCCGAAAGCGCTGAAGGATATGGAGAGAATCATCACAAGGGAGTTTTCCGAAAACCGTATCGGCCACGGTCGCATAAAAACCATGGGCACACCGAGACGGCTTCTTCTTTCAGTAAATGATGTGGAAGAGCGACAGGAGGACCAGCTGCTGGAAAAGATGGGCCCTTCGACGAAAGTGGCATTTGACGCAGAGGGTGCACCCACTAAGGCGGCCATTGGGTTCGCCAGGGGACAGGGGATAGATGTTTCTGAGCTGGAAATAGTAGAGACTCCAAAGGGAAATCAGATCTGCTCACGGAAGAAGATCGTTGGTGAAGATACAAAGGTTCTCCTGACGGATCTCCTGCCACGATTTATCCTTTCCATCCCCTTCCGGAAATCGATGCGCTGGATGGATCTGGATATACGTTTCGCGAGACCGATTCACTGGATACTGGCTCTCTTCGGGGATGAGATCATTCCATTTTCGATAGAAAACATAACCAGCGGAAATACAAGCCGCGGCCACAGATTCATGGCCCCGGAGCCACTCGAGGTCACCGGGCTTGAAGACTATATTAAAAAGATAAAAGAACGCTTCGTCGTGGTGGACCCCGACGAAAGAAGAAATATCATATTAGAAGAATCGGAAAAATCCGCTAAAGATGTCTCGGGATTTGTCTTTAAAAACGAGGAACTGCTGGACGAAGTACGCTTTATTATTGAATATCCATCCGTGGTATGTGGAAGCTTCGACAGGGAATATCTCGCGCTTCCCAAAGAGGTCCTGACCACCACCATGATGAAACACCAGAAATATTTCCCCGTTGTCGACGCGCATGGGGCCCTGCTCCCATATTTCATCACTGTCAACAATACACTGGCCAGAGATCCTTCGGTGGTGATGCGCGGCAATGAAAAGGTTATAAGGGCGCGGCTCGCCGACGCCAGGTTCTTTTTTGAAGAGGATCAGAAAACCCCCCTTGAAGACCGACTGGAAAATCTGAAGAACGTTGTATTCCACAGCCGTTTGGGCACTTCCTATGAAAAGGTCATGCGCTTTAAAAATCTGGCGTCATACATCACACAAAAAGTAAGGCCACAGATCGCGCAGTCGGTTGACCGGGTTGCCCTGCTCTGCAAGACCGATCTTGAAACCCTGATGGTATATGAATTTGCCGAGCTTCAGGGAGTGATGGGCAGAGAATATGCCCTGATACAGGGAGAAGATCCCATTGTGGCAAAGGCGATTTATGAACATTATTTTCCTGTCTCCGCCGGGGGCGAACTCCCGGAAACAGATGAAGGCGCTATTGTTGGTATAGCCGACAAGATGGACACAATCGCCGGATGTTTCGGCGTGGGCCTGATCCCCACCGGAACCGCCGATCCTTACGCCCTGAGACGGCAGGCCCTTGGTATCATCAATATCATTATAAACAAAGACTACCGACTTGAACTTGACGGGCTTGTGGACGAAAGTCTTTCGATTCTCGCGGGAAAATTGAAACGGACGCCGGAAGAGACAAAATCGGATGTCATGAATTTCCTGAAGGGAAGATTTGAAAACCAGCTGATATCCCAGGGATATTCGCACGATGTAGTCGACTCCGTACTCTCACCCGGCGTATCCGACATCGTTCAATCCATGAGAAAGATAGAGGCCATGGAGGCATTCAAGAAACATCCCGATTTCGAACCACTGGCGATTACCTTCAAGCGAGTTGTGAATATCCTCAAGGATTTTGAAGGCGGCTCCGTCGATACGGCTGTCTTTGATTCGAGTGCTGAAACCAACCTCTATCATACATTTGCCGACATAAGGGAACGGGCAAATGGGTGCATAGACGAAGGCAGATACAGCAACGCCCTGTCCGAGATGGCGAAGTTGAGAAAACCGGTTGACACCTTCTTCGACGAAGTCATGGTCATGGCAGAGGACGAAAAGATAAAATTTAACAGGCTGTCACTCCTGAAAGAGATATCAAAACTCTTTCACAGAATCGCTGACTTCTCCAGGATCGTGACGAACGGTTGAAAAATTAGAATTCCCCGATACGGATCTGCTTTAACGCTTCCGGCTTTATATTCCAAAACTCAGGCATCATGCTGGTAAAGTTGCGCTCCTGTAATCTGGACAGTAGCACCGGTACGCTGTCGTTCCCTTCTTCATCGATATGGCAGAGGTAAAATACGGTAAAGGGGCCTGTCTCCTTTGATGAAAAAACGAGCCACCGTCCGTTGGATGACCAGCTGTGCCAGGAGTTCATGACATGGCGATTAGCCGTGAGTTCTCTGCGGTGCCTCCCTCTGCGGGGATGATATAGATGCGGCTGTCGGGCTGTAGGGCTAATCCATTCTTACTCTTGCAAAACACTATCCATTTTTCGTCCGGCGAATAACGGGGAAAGTAGTTACTCATACCATTTTCGTTCACGCCGGTAATCGGTTCGGGGATGGCACCACTGCCATTGTTGAAGGGAATACGGTACAGATCATACTGTATCTGATATTTTCCATTCAGTACCGAAAGGGGTGCATCATGGTTGACATGGCGAAGGGCCTTTTTTATCACCAACTCTACGAGGTTATTATTTACGCGCGTCCGGGAGAACGCTATATACTTTCCGTCGCGGCTCCAGTCTGGACAGGTCTGAACAACGGCAGGATCATCGGCGCCGGCAAGAAAATGAAATGTCTTATCCGACGGCAAATAATAGGAGAGCACCCCCGCGGCGAGAAAGAAGAATTGTGAAAAAGCCGGATCGTTAAGCCTTATAAAAAAGGCTTTTCTTTTACCGTGACAATGACATACCTGCCATCTGGCGATACCTTGGGAAAAAATCCAAAACTTACGGTCGAATTTATCTGATCCTTTTAAATCGTTCCAGCTGATAATATCCTCCGGGGTCACATTCATGGTTTTTTCCATATGTGCCATCAGGTAACCCCCTTTGTCTCCTCTATAGTCGACATCCATACCCATTACTTTACCGTCCCGGGAAAAGGAATGACAGTTTCCACATACAGGCATATTATCAAGCACCACCGGAGGCGTTTCGCAGGACGAAAGGTCTGCCAGTAACCACCGGAATCGATCGGGGTGTGCATTAGCAAAAGCAAAAGCAAAGGGAAGCGGCGTCTACAGATACAGAATGGGCGCTCCCACGGAATCACCAGAGGTGACAAAGGAAACCCGTCCCATGCCGGTAATTGTGATGCTATCTTCCGTATCTATTCCGAAAACCGAAAGAACCGCCCTTCCGTTGAGAGAATGTTCCTTGATCAACTCCCAGGTCTTTCGATCCGTGGTCCATGATGTCCCACTGGTGAGGCAGTTGACAGCCCGTTCCTTTCCCTCAAAGGTAATCCTTGCCAACCACAACAACGCACCGGAATCTGCGTCTTTCCATTCTATTATCGGTGATGCAATGTCGATGGGGAAAAGAGCGCCGTCAAGAGGATTGGCAATGCGAATCGGGAGATATTCATATCTGTCGTCGATGACCGACATGATTGTTTCGACTATCTTGCGGGTCTCGCCCGGGTCACCGTCACCAAGGGTCTCTGCCAGGATATACAGGTCATCCTTTAAATCGCCCTAGTGAAAATAATTTACGGAGGAGCAGGCAATACAAATAAAAATACAAAAAGTGAGGAAAATGCTTGTCTTTAATCTCATTATTCCGGTTGATACTCCTTGTTCAATTTTTTGCCGTTATAGCGAAAGCCTAATCATCATAACGATTTAACGACAAGCTCTCCGTAGTAACCGGGCATTCTATCGGTAAAAAGATTGTTGTGGATGTTAAGTTCCTTGTCGCGGGCCGACTTCACGTCGATCTCTGTTCTCCCTGTCTCTTCAGAATCCTCGCCGGCACGGAAAAGAACTCTGCCATCAGGTCCGGTTATCTGACTCCCGCCGGTAAAATGGAGTGACTTTCCTCCCCTGCTCTCAGTTCCGGTCCTGTTCGCCGTTATTGCAAAAACATGATTCTCGAGACTCCTCGTTTTCATTGCATCCTGACAGAAGGACATCACAAGATTTGCTGGGTGACAGATTATATCAGCGCCCATGAGCGACAACGCGCGCATCGATTCCGGAAAAAACCAGTCAAAACATATCATGATGCCCACCTTGCATACGCCTGTGTCATAGACGCTGAATCCCTCATCCCCGGGATCAAACCAGAGTTTTTCCTCAAAGAAGAGATGCACCTTTCGGTATCTTCCGACGTAACCGTCAGGGGAAACAAGGACAGCCGAATTGAATATCCCGTCTCCGCTCTTCTCGGCGAGCCCACCCACAATGAAAACGCCTTTCTCTTTCGCCACATCACATAGCATCCGTGTCGTCCTGCCATGCGGTATCTCTTCGGAAAGGGAGATTGCCTCTTCCCTTGAGGTAAATACATACCCGGTATTGAACAGTTCAGGAAGGACCAGGAGGTCCGCATCAGACTTCATTATCAGATTCCGGGCCAGTTCCAGATTTCTGTCAATCTCACCAAACAGCGGCTCAAGCTGGATCGCGCCAATCTTCATCGTCATCACTCCCTTCGTACCTACTCACGTAGTCAGGCTGAAGCTATTTAAACTGAAGGTTATTAGGCTGAAGGTAGATAGGCTAATGCTGTTAGGTTTGTAACTAAATGTCTTCAGCCTGCAGCCTATCCACCTGAGCGGTTACTATTATAAAACAAAAGGGCCATGGTCACAAGGACCATGGCCTTTTTCCAGACTTAATAAAATTTTCGTGGACTACAGCATCTCATAAATACCGGCAGCACCCATACCGCCACCGATACACATGGATACAATACCTCTTTTCAGTTTACGTCTCTTCAGCTCATGCAATATCTGGCAGGTTAGCTTCGCGCCGGTACATCCCAGGGGGTGACCAATAGCCATCGCGCCGCCATTCGGGTTGACATCGCCTGTCCAGTATCTTTCGGTAAGCCCCAGCTCTCTGCAGCAGTAAAGTGACTGAGAGGCAAAGGCCTCGTTGATCTCGAAGAGATCGATATCATCGGTTGTTAATCCGGCAAGTTTCAGCACCTTCGGAATCGCGTACCGGGGGCCGACGCCCATCTCTTCCGGCCTGTTACCCGCAACTACATAATGGGTCAGCTTGGCAATCGGTTTCAACTTCAGTTCCTTTGCTTTTTCAGCCGACATAATCATCGAGAACGCGGCACCATCGGTCATCTGTGACGAGTTCGCCGCTGTTACCGAACCACCCTGTTTGAAGGGCGGTTTCAGTTTTGCCATTCCTTCCAATGTTGAGGGCCATCTCACACCGTCATCCATATCAAACGTCTCTGTCGTCCGGATCCACTGTCCGTTTTTATCTTTGACATATTTCCATGCCTCGATCGGGATGATCTGGTCTTTCCAGACTCCCTTTTGAATCGCCTCATGGGCCCTGCGGTTACTCTCGAGGGCCATCTTGTCCTGCTCCTCGCGAGTGATTCCATAATCAGCAGCCACGTTCTCCGCTGTAACTCCCATCGACACATAGGTCATCGGAAGGTCTCCCCAGTCAGGATGGGGACGGAATACCCAGCCGCCCAGGGGAATATGTGACATGGTTTCGCAACCACCTGCTACGATTATATCTGACCAGCCGGCCCTGATCTTTGCCGTCGCATCGGCAATAGCTTGAATACCGGAAGCGCAAAAGCGGTTTACAACCATACCCGAGGTGGTTACTGGAAATCCCGCGCCAAGTGCTATAACCCTGCCGATGTTCATACCCGTCTCACCTTCGGGAAAGCAACAACCGCAGACAACATCGTCGACGTCTTCATGTTTGACCTGCGGGACCCTCTTCATCAACCCCTTCATTACCTGAATCCCTATCTCGTCGCCCCTGGTCTGTGCAAGAGCTCCCCTCTTATAACGTCCTCCCGGACTTCTTACCGTTTCGACAATAACAGCATCTCGCATAATAACCCTCCTTGTCATCTATCACTGACCCGGCCATTGGATTATGGCCAGTGTCAGCAATAAATAGTATATTTTTTAGTTACGCAGTGGTTTTCCCCTCGTCAACATGTGCATGATACGATCCTGGGTCTTCTGCTCACCGGCGAGGCTCAGAAAGGCCTCCCTTTCGCGGTCAAGAATCGCATCCTCCGTAACAAAGGTACCTTCCATACACTGACCGCCCGAAAGGACCCACGCGAGTTTCATCGTCACATGCTCATCATAATCTGACATGTAGTTACCATGCTTCATATTAAACAAGACAGCATGCGCGATACCCATCAGACTCTCTCCCATAACGGGAATCATGTCGGGTTTTCTCTTCTTATGGGTCATTGCTATTGAGAGTACGAGCTGTTTTGCATCCCATATCTGATGGTCACGATTGAGGCTGATGTTCTCTGTCTTTCTAATGTAACCGAGCTCCATTGCCTCCATAGCGCTGGTGGCCACCTTGGCCTGCCCGATATTCATCAGTACCTTCTCGTAAATAGGTTGCAGGTTCAAAACCTCGGCTGTACCATCCGGCAGACCCTCGGTACAGCGAACCATCAGATCTTTACAACCACCACCCGCGGGTATGACACCGACACCAACTTCGACAAGACCCATGTAGGTCTCACCGCAGGGCTGGCATCTCTGACCATGCATGGATATCTCGCAACCGCCACCCAGAGCCATGCCCGACGGGGCAGTGACAACCGGTTTGTCCAGATATTTCATCTTCATGTTGGCGTACTGCAGGTCATGGATCAGGTTATCAAGCAGATCCCATTCGGCATTCTCAACCGCCATAAGGATTTGGAATATGTTGGCTCCGACGCAGAAATTCGCCGCATGATTAGCCACAACCATACCGGCAAAATCTTTCGATACGATGTCACAACTGTCTTCGATCATGGCAATCATGTCAGCATCGATAGCGTTCATCCTGGTATGGAATTCAAGACAGGCAACACCGTCACCGATATCGATAAGGCTGGCAGCCGCATTTGACTTGATTACCTTATTCTGCGCTTTGACATCGGGGAGGAGGATAATCTTCGGATTATCTTCAATCTTCACATAACCCTTCTTGTCGAAATCGTAGTAATATTTGCCGTCCTCCTTCTTCATGTAAAAGGACTCACAGCCCTTCTTCAGCATCTCAGTGATCTTCTTGGGGATCTTCAGTTTCAGGGTTTTCATCACCTCTACAGATTCCTTCACACCGACGGCATCCCATGTCTCAAAAGGACCTTTCTGGTGGTTGTAGCCCCACTTCATGGTGTTGTCTATCTGGTAGACGGTGTCGCATATCTCGGGGATACGATTCGCGGAATATATGAAGTTCTTGCAGAGATATTCCCGTGCAACCTCACCGGCAACGTCCTTCTCCGAATAGAAGAGGGCCTTCAGTTTGGCATCGAAACTGCCCTCAGTCTTGCCCGCCTCTTTAACTGATTCGTATCTGGGCTTCTTGAAGGGGACGTATTCCATCGTGTTATAGTCGAGTGCCAGTTTGACCTTTTTGCCCTTCTCGTCCTTTGTCTTCTTGTAGAAGCCCTGTTTGGTTTTGTTGCCGAGCCACTTGTTCTCCATCATCTTGTCCATGAACTCAGGAGGGACAAAGGTTTTTACCATCTCATCGTCCGGAATCGCTTCAACAAGATTCTTCATGACATGATAGCCCGTGTCTATACCGACAAGGTCGATCGTTCCACAAATCGCCGAACCGGGCCTGCCAAGAACCTTGGCAATAATGGCGTCCAGTTCCGGTATTGTCAGCCCCTTGCCGAGCATGGTTTTGACCGCGTTTGCTATGTCAAAGACACCTATACGGTTTGCTATAAAGTTGGGAACGTCTTTACAGACAACCACGCCTTTTCCGACAACGTTCTCGAGGAAATATGTCATGTAATCAACAATTTCCTTCTTTGTCGTCTCACCGGGAATGACTTCAACAAGTTTCATATAGCGGGGAGGATTAAAGAAGTGAACTCCCAGAAAACGTTCTTTATTCTTCGCGCTCAGATTCGACGAAATCTCTTTAATCGGAATACCGGAAGTATTGGTGGCTATAATACAATCCGGATTTACAGCCTTCTCCAGTTTCGCGAAGAGCTCCTGTTTGATCTTCAGATTCTCCACGACAACCTCGAGAATAAAGTCAACATCCTTCAAGAGACCAAGGTCATCCTCAAGATTGCCGATCGTGATCATCAACGCATTCTTCTTTGAATAGAAACTGGCTGGTCTGGATTTCAACGCGCCGTTCAATCCGTTTACCGCGAAACTGTTTCGCCACGCCTTGCTTTCTTTTGTGAGGCCCTTTTTCAAATCCGCTTCACTTGGATCAAAGGGAGGCACAATGTCCAGCATGACACACTCGATTCCCGCATTGGTCATCTGAGCGGCTATCGTGGCACCCATAACCCCTGCCCCTATAATAGCAACTTTCTTAATTTCATATGACATATCAATCCTCCTTGCTCAGACGCAAAAGCTCAAAGCGCCTTGATTTATTTATCCTCATTACATTAACCTGCAAAAGAATCTTCCAGCATCTCAATGGGGGTTTTATCGCCCAGCATAATACACTTACACCTGCCTGCAATCGCCGGAAGGACGTTGCACGCAAAGTACTTCGCCGACGCAATCTTGCCCTGATAGAAAGCGGCGTCACCGTTTGCACGGGCAAGCGCTCGCTTTTTAGCTATGGAACCCTCAGCTCCGGCTTCCTTATACATCGCGTCCAGTTTCCCGGAGGCAATCAGAGCCCCCTGAAACAGCTGCCATCCGATAAGAAGATCGCCCATAATCATCAGGAAGGGTCTCGCATTCATGACAGGAAGCATTACACTGGCGCTCTTGCCCCATGCGGCAAACTGCATCGCAATGCCTATAGCTGCATTGTATGCATCCTCGAGATGGGGTGCATAAGCCTTCATCTCTTCACTCTCCTTGGCCTTCTTAATGTCGGCATCAACCAGCCCGAACAGGTTCATAAGATTCATACCCTTGTTTGCACCCAGTTTTCTACCGACCAGATCGAGGGCCTGGATGTAGTTCGTCCCCTCATAGAGGGTGGAAATCTTACAGTCTCTCAGATACTGTTCCATTGGATATTCCTGGATATAACCATATCCACCGTACACATCCATTCCGAGCGAGCATATCTCGCAGGCCTTGTCGGAGCAGTAGGCCTTGATGACAGGTGTGAGAATTTCAACGAAACCTTTCCATTTCGCACTCTCCGCAACGTCAGTCACGGTCTCCTCCATATCGATACAGTATCCGGCGAAATAGTTCATCGCCCTCATACCCTCCACATGCGATTTCATCCAGAGAAGCGAACGTCTGATATCGGGATGGTGAATAATTGGCACCGCCTTCGCGTTAGGAATCGTCATCTCCATAATGTGTTTGCTCTGGATTCTCTCCTTCGCATACTGCACCGCATGCTCGAGTGAGGCAGTCGCGTGACCGAGACCCTGCATTCCAACCTCCAGTCTGGCCTCATTCATCATATTGAACATAACCTTCATACCGGAACGTTCATCACCAAGGAGGTAGCCGATACATTTTCCGTTCTCACCAAAGTTTAGAGTGGCGGTTGAAGATGCCTTGATTCCCATCTTGTGCTCGATGCCGCCGGTTGCCACATCGTTCGGTTCACCGATGCTGCCATCTTCATTCGCCCTGAATTTCGGAACGATGAAAATGGAGATTCCTCCCGTACCGGGAGGATCACCTTCGATCCTGGCAAGCACCGGATGGATAATGTTGGGATAAATATCGCTGTCACCGCAGGAGATAAAGGACTTCGTACCCTCGATACTGAAAGTGCCGTCGGGCAGTCTCTTAGCGATCGTCCTCGTGGCTCCCACATCGCTACCAGCGCCCGGCTCCGTCAGACACATGGTGCCTCCCCATTCGCCGGCAAACATCTTGTACATATAGGTGTTCTTCTGTTCTTCCGTACCATACTTCGCGATCAGCATGGCCGCCCCCATGGTCAATCCAGGATACATCATAAATGCGAAATTTGCCGAGTCAAACAGTTCCGCACAGGCGCTCCACACGCAAAGCGGCACGTTCTGCCCCCCAACTTCCGGACTCGCAGGCGCACAGCTCCAGCCGGCCTCGTTAAACTTTTTTAGGGCAGCGTGGAAAATGGCGGGAACGGTAACCTTCCCGTCGGCAAAAACAGCACCTTCTCTGTCACCCACATCATAAGTTGGAAGGATGACATCTACTGCCATCTTTTCGGCCTCGTTAAGCATCATGTCGATTACTTCTTGCGTGTAATCGGCATACTTTTCGGCAGCGAAAAGATTGTCGATACCCAGCTGCTCAAACAGGATAAACCTCTGGTCCCTCATGTTAACCAATGTGTTACCCATAACTCTACCCCCTCTCATTTTGATTTTTTTAGACCTTCTATAAAAATGTTCAAACATTCATTAATACCGGAATGTATCCTCTTTTCCCTTGTTGACTCCCTGCCGATAAAAAGGTGAAGGGAGATTATCCCATTAAGCATCCCCCAGAGGGAATTTCTCATTGCCATGACATCTTCTTTTCTGAGAAGAAATTCCCCTTTGTCTATCCCGAATTGAAATATATTTTCAGTAACAGAGATTGCCCTGTTTGTTTCCAGGATAATCCTTCTATTCGTATCGTCCGACAGATTCAAACTGTTGGCATGCATCATAAAATTGATCAGGATTCTGAATAGCGCTCTGTCTCTCAGAAAAAAATCCACATACATGTGGGCAAAGCCTATCAATACCTCTGACGCACTGTCCCCCCCCTTGAATATGGGAAGCACCTCTCTGTGAAATTTCTCAATATCATCCAGCAATATCTGAGCGCGCATCTCTTCCTTACCGCTGAAATATAGATAAATCGCCCCCTTGCTTAATTCAGCCTTTTTGGCGATATCTGAAATGGTGACAGGATTGGCCCCCTGTTTAGAGAACAAGCTCTTGGCAGCCTTGAGAATGGTCTTCCTTCTCTTCTCTCTTTCTCGCTCTCTCCGTTTCCCCAGCATCAATCTTGTTCTCCTTCTTTCGTTTTCACGCTAGATAAACAAAGGTCAAATTATGACCACCGGTCATATCTTACTTAGGCAATAAAATCTGGATTGTCAAGAAAAAGTTTTATGCCTGAAAATTATCAAAAATATGTTCCTGCAAGGCGAAAGTGTCATCTTTTTTGCAATGAGAAAATGTCACCCTCCCCTTCCATGAAGCACTTCCTTCTCACATTGTAATTTGGGGGGTGACATAATCATATTGCAGTAACAAAAGTTATCAAAAATATTGACATATCCTCAGCCTTGTGTTAGTAAAAGCTCGTTATTAAAGGTGGAAGTATTTTACCGCTTCGAAGTTTTAAATTCATGATGATTCCCTTGGAATTTGAAAGATGTATTTCCAAGAAGGAAAAGAGAAATGACCCTTCATGAAATAAGAGAACTCTTGGATGCCAGAGTCCTGGCAGGAAAAAATCACCTAGACGTAGAAGTAAAAACCGCCTTCAGCGCGGACCTGATGAGCGATGTCCTCGCCTTTGCAAAACCGGGGAGCATAATGATCACAGGACTTACGAATCCACAGGTTGTAAGAATCGCGAGCATCGTGGATAATTCGGCAATTCTTATAGTCAGAGGGAAGATTCCCCCTGATGAAACAATCGCACTGGCCGAGAAACTCGAAATACCTGTTCTTTCAACAAAATACATCCTCTTTGAGACATCGGGAAGATTATACGCGAATGGGATAGTAGGTTGTATCAGAAAGATCGAAGGTCCCGGGAGTGTTGTCCCGTTATGAGCCAGAAATATGAATTTTCTTTCCCTGTCAAAGGTGACAATTTTGATGATGCCGGCAAAGCCTCCATCCAAATAAAAAAGCGATTGAAGGGGCTTGGCATAACGGGCGACGTCTTGAGAAGGACAGCCATTGCGATCTATGAATCGGAAGTAAACATAATATCATATGCCCGGCAGGGAAATATTAATATCCGCGTGACAGATGACAACATATCGATCAATATACGGGACAGCGGGCCCGGCATAGCAGATATTAAACAGGCCATGCAACAGGGATATTCCACTGCTAATGATCGTATAAGAAAGATGGGGTTCGGAGCCGGCATGGGCCTTTTTAATATAAAGAACTGTTCCGACGATTTCGAGATATTATCCAAGGCAAACAAAGGAACCCTGCTGAAGATATTAATCAACAGGTGATGTGCAAATGAACTTGACTCTATTGGTAGAAAAACTGAACCTCAGTGTAGTGTGCGGCGGGGACGGGCTGGACAGGGAGGTGTCGGGCGGATACATGGGCGATCTTCTGAGCGACGTCATGGCAAACAGCAGAGAGGGTAACGTATGGATTACCTGCCAGTCACACCAGAATATAGTGGCGGTAAGCGTGCTTAAAGAGCATGCGGGGATTATCCTCGTCCTCGGGAAAAAACCTGATGATGATACCATTAAAAAGGCCTCCCGGGAGGGAATACCTCTTCTGGTAACCGAGCTCTCCGGATTTGAGACAGTCGGCAGGATATACAACCTGCTGCATCCCTGACGGATCAGGAACTGCGTTTTACGCGCAGATGTTGGCGTCAGGGATCAGCACTGCCCCCCGGTCCCTGATCCCTGATAACTTTGCGGCTTTGCCGCCTTGGGTGCATATTTATGTTAAAGGGGTTTAATTGCGACCTTCACATACATACATGTCTTTCTCCTTGCGCCGATCTGGACATGTACCCCTCTGCCCTGGTTGAAAAATCGTTCGACAGCGGGCTCGATGTTATCGGGATATGCGATCATAACGCATCTGAAAATGTACGATATGTAATCGAGGCATCCCGAGGAAAGCCGGTTCATGTCTTTCCCGGAATGGAGATAACAAGCAGGGAAGAGGTTCACGTTATCGCGCTCTTTGAAAACATTGACAATCTGTTACAGATTCAGGAGGTCGTATATGCTTCCCTTCCCGGCACCAACAGGGAAGAGATATTCGGGTGTCAGGCAATTGTAAACGAGTCGGATGAGGTAGAGGGATTCAATGACAGGCTGCTGATAGGTTCCACCGGGACCTCACTTCAGGAGATAGTCGAAACTGTCCACAGCTTTGGAGGAATAGCCATTGCCGCCCACATTGACCGGGAGAGTTTCAGCGTCCGGGGACAGTTGGGTTTTATTCCCCCCGATATCCGTTTTGACGCCCTTGAAATATCCAGCAGGACAGGATTGAAAGAAGCACGCAAGAGATATCCCGACTTGCGCGACTATACCTTCATTGAATCATCCGACGCCCACTTCGTAACTGACATCGGAAAGGTTTTTACGAAGATTTTCATGAAGAAACCCTCTCTTTCCGAGCTGAGAATGGCCCTCGAAAGACGTGATGGGCGATATGTTGAGGAATAATCCATGCTGGAACTCTCCATGAATATTCTCGATATCACCGAGAATTCCACGAGGGCGGGCGCGAGCCTTATAAGGATCAGCGTTACTGAGGACAGGAGGGACGACATCCTGCGCATAGAGATTACCGATGATGGTGAGGGTATGGAACCGGATATAATCAAAAGGGCACTGGACCCTTTTTATACGTCCAAGAAGGTCCGCAGAGTCGGGCTGGGACTTCCCCTGCTCTCACATGCCGCGAAAATCACCGATGGAAGGTTCACGATTGAATCGGGAAAGGGAACGGGAACCACGGTAATAGCAGATTTCAAGCACAGCCACATCGACCGCCAACCCCTGGGCGATATGCCGGGAACCATGGCGACTATGATAGCGGGAAATCCACGGGTAGATTTCGTATACACGCATCTGAGTGACGGCCGAAGCTATACGCTGGACACGAGAGAGGTAAAAAAAGAGCTTGAGGATGTTCCGATAGATCATCCGAAGGTTATCCAATTTATAAAAGAAAATATAAGGAATGGGCTGGAAGAGATTGGGGCCGGGCGTTAGCCAATGTCTATCTATTCAGACCTTCCACGAAGGAGAAATAAATGGATTTGGAGTACGATGAACTTTTAAAGGAATTTTCACAGGAACAGATTAAGGAACTGGATGGAATCATTGAGAAACACAGAGGCCAGCCCGGAGGGTTGATCCCTGTGCTGGAAAGGGCGCAGGAACTCCTTGGATTTCTCCCTGTTCCCGTACAGAAAAGGGTCGGGAGAGAGCTTGGCATACCAGTCAGCCACGTCTATGGTGTTGTCACCTTCTACTCTTTTTTTACCATGCATCCACGCGGGAAACACACCGCAAAGGTATGCCTGGGAACTGCCTGCTACGTGAGAGGCGGCAAAAAGATCGCTGCAAACATGGAAAAACTGCTCGGGATAAAAGAGGGGGAGACTACCTCTGATCGCATGTTCACGTACGAGACGGTCAGATGCCTCGGAGCATGCGGACTGGGGCCGGTCGTAGTCGTGGATAACGACATCCACGGGAGGGTAAAGCCCGATAAGCTCAAAGACATCTTACAACAATACAGCTGACACGACAGAGGGACATGACATGGCAAAATTAAAGATAGAGGATCTGAAAAAGATCAAAGAACGCGTGCAGGGTGAAACCGCCCTGAGGGCGGGAACCCGAAGGGTCAAGGTAACAGTACATATGGGAACCTGTGGCATAGCCGCCGGTGCGAGGGAGGTTATGGATTCGCTTATGAACGAAATTGAAGAGTCGGGCGTCACAGATGTTGTCGTAGCTACATCAGGATGCATGAGTCTGTGCAGCAGAGAACCGGAGGTAACCATTGAAATCCTGGACCAGGACCCCATAGTATACGAGTTTATGGACCAGAATAAGATGAGACAGGTCTTCAAAAGACACGTTCTAGAAGGAGAAATTCAGACACCCTTTGTTCTGGCCAGGGCAAAAAGACAGAATTAACGAACGCATATCAATGATTCTGTTGAGTTATGAGGATTTTAGCTCAAGATCAAGGCATGCGAAAAAAAATAACCACAGGCATATAGTTGATATTCTGAGGATTATTTTTTAAGCATAACGCAGAGATTGGGCGAAAAGACCATTAATCACCACTGAAGGAGGTTAAAAATACCCGATGAAAGTTTTTCGGTCTCACATACTGATCTGCGGGGGCACAGGATGTCAAGCTACTGGAAGCCCAAAGGTAAAACAGGCCCTTGCCGCGGAGTTGGACAGGCAGGGTCTTGCCGATGAAATAAAAATAGTCGAAACGGGATGTAACGGTTTCTGTGCCATGGGGCCCATTATGGTAGTCTACCCGGACGGAATTATCTATATGATGGTCCAGCCGGAAGATGTTCCAGAACTGGTTGAAGAACATCTCCTGAAGGGAAGACCTGTGGAGAGGCTCTTTTATAAGGAACCCTCTACAGAGGAATCTATCCCCTTAATGCATGAAATACCTTTCTTCGCGCACCAGGAACTCCGGGTGCTGAGGAATAAGGGCCTTATCGACCCGGAAGTAATCGACGAATATATAGCAAGGGATGGCTATGCCGGTATGGCCAAGGCACTTACCAAAATGACTTCAGAAGAAATCATCAAGGAGATGCTCGATTCCGGTATTCGAGGGCGGGGCGGAGCCGGATTTCCGACCGGTCTGAAATGGAAGTTTGCCGCCCAGTCAGTGAACGATGTTAAATATGTCCTCTGTAACGCCGACGAAGGCGACCCTGGCGCGTTTATGGACAGAAGCGTGCTTGAGGCGGACCCTCATGCCGTTCTTGAAGGGATGATAATAGCCGCGAAGGCAATCGGCGCGCACAAGGGTTACATCTATTGCAGAGCCGAATATCCGCTGGCCCTTCGCAGACTTGACGTAGCCATAACCCAGGCCAGGGAATACGGCCTTCTGGGCGAAAACATACTGGATACCGGTTTTGATTTTGATCTTGAAGTCTATCAGGGTGCCGGTGCCTTTGTTTGTGGAGAGGAGACAGCCCTCATGACATCAATAGAGGGAAACCGTGGAATGCCCAGACCCAGACCCCCCTTCCCCGCCGTCGCCGGTCTCTGGCAGAAACCAAGTGTCCTGAATAACGTGGAAACCATGGCCAGTATCGGCCAGATAATAGCAAAAGGAAGCGAGTGGTTCGCAAGTGTCGGAAATGAAACGAGCAAGGGAACCAAGGTTTTCGCCCTCACAGGGGACGTCAACAACGTCGGACTCGTTGAGGTCCCAATGGGAACGTCCCTCGGGACTATTGTATATGACATAGGCGGCGGCATACCAAATGGGAAGAAATTCAAGGCCGCTCAGTTAGGCGGTCCCTCGGGAGGAATGATTCCTATTCAGCATCTTAACGCTCCCATAGACTACGAAAGCGTTGCCAAGCTTGGAGCTATTATGGGGTCCGGTGGCCTTATCGTGATGAATGAAGACATGTGCCCCGTCGATATGGCGCGTTTCTTTATGGATTTCTGCCAGGATGAATCCTGCGGCAAGTGTACACCCTGCCGCGAGGGAACGAAAAGGATGCTGGAAATCCTCACCAATATCTGTGAGGGAAGAGGCAAAGAAGGGGACATTGAGACTCTTATTGAAATGGCTGATATAATCAAGGATTCGGCCCTCTGCGGTCTCGGGCAAACTGCACCCAATCCAGTCCTGAGCACCATCAGATACTTCAGGGATGAATACGAGGCCCACATCAGGGATAAACACTGTTCGGCCGGCGTCTGCGCGGCACTCTTTAAATCGCCCTGTCAGAACGCGTGTCCTATCGGGATGGATGTCCCGCAGTATATGGCGCTTGTACGCGCGAAGAGATTTGACGACGCCTACAAGATCATGATGAGGACAAATCCCTTCCCCGCCATCTGCGGCAGGGTCTGCGATCATCAGTGTCAGTCCAAGTGCAGACGCGGCACACTGGATGAAGCGCTTGCCATTAAATTTGTCAAACGATTTATCACAGACAACGCCGACCGTCCGGCAGTAAATTCTGTGCCAGTCGACAGGAATGAAAAGATCGCGATTGTCGGTGCCGGACCATCTGGTCTGACCGCCGCGAAGGATCTTGCCCTGCGCGGATACCAGGTGACCGTTTTTGAAGAACTCCCCGAGCCGGGCGGCATGACCCGCTATGGTATTCCTTCGTATCGGCTGCCCCGAGATATACTCGCGGGAGAAATCGATGACATAAGGGCACTGGGAGTAGAAATAAAATGCAACACCCGCGTAGGCAGAGAGATTTCTTTTGAAGACGTTGACAAGAAATACGACTACATATATCTGGCACCCGGAGCGCATAAAAGCCAGCGCATGAGGGTTGACGGCGAAGATATAGCCGGTGTCTTCGGAGGCGTCGAATTTCTGAGAGATTTCAACATCAACAAAGATGCCTGGCTGAATGGCGAAAAGACCCTCGGCGCCAAGGTCGCTGTGATCGGGGGAGGCAACTGCGCCATTGACGCCGCCAGGTGCGCTGTGCGTCTGGGTGCGGATGTTACAATACTCTACCGCAGGACACGTCAGGATATGCCCGCGGCCGGGGAAGAGATAATCGCTGCGGAACATGAGGGAATTACGATAGAATATTTCGTGGCGCCAAAGAAGATTGTCGAGGCAAACGGCAAAGTAAGCGGTATTACCTGTGAAAGGATGAAGGCCGGAGATTTCGACAACAGTGGAAGAAGAAGGCCCGTTGTCATTGAAGGATCCAATTTTACCCTTGATGTTGATGCAGTAATAGCATCCATCGGCCAGGCCCCGGATCTTTCATTTGTGCCGGAGGGAAGCGATGTGTCGGTCAACAAGTGGGAGTATTTCGATATAGCTGAAGGAAGCAAATCGAGAACCACAAGTGACAAGTTCTTTGCGGGTGGCGATGCGGTAACGGGGCCCTGGACTGTTGTCGGGGCTATAGCGGCTGGGCATCAGGCCGCCGAAGATATCGACAGCGCCATACGCTCCAGAAACAGCGAACCCCCATGGGAGGCTCCGGCAAAAGAAATCATCGACATACCATTTGAGATCGATGAAGAGACAGAGGAACAGCCACAGGCCGCGATGCCGGAACTGGACGCTGTAGAGAGAAAAACAAACTTCAGAGAAGTAGAACTTGGCTACGAAATAGAAAAGGCCATCAAAGAGGCATCCCGTTGTCTGCGGTGCGACGCCGAGGTGTAGGCTACAATCAGTGGTCAGTGATTAGTGATTAGAAGACAAAAATCAGCCCCCTGTTCGCGGATGCAAAATCGTGGACAGGGGTTTTTTGTTGCGAGTTGCGGGTTGCGCGGGTTAACTTGATTACTGTCTCCTGTCTCCTGTCTCCCGTCCTTAAGCCATGGTTGGAATTTCGATGCGGGCTTCTGGGGTGTACTTGCGTTCGAGCCTGCGGGCCACCATGCTCATACTGTAGCAGCATATAAAATAGAGTACGGCAATTGTTGTATAGATTTCAAAGGGATAGATCATGAGCCGGTTGTTGACGGTCTGGGCCACGGTCGTCAGCTCGAACACCCCTATTATATAGGCAAGCGAGGTATCCTTGAAGAGGGCGATGAATTGTCCCACGATGGCGGGGATCATCATCTTTAGCGCCTGTGGAAGAATCACGAAACGCATCGCCTTGAAATAGTTCAATCCAGATGCCGTTGCCGCCTCCATCTGTCCCGGGGGAATGGCCTTTACACCAGCACGCACAATCTCAGCCAGATACGCCCCTGAAAATATCGTGAACGCTATCGTGGCACTCCAGAAGACATCCATCTGCATCCCTGTAATGATGGGGGAAAAGAAATATATCCAGAATATAACCATTATAAGAGGGTTGCCACGTATAAGTTCGATATAGAGGATGCTTGGCGTGCTTATCAGAGGGCTTTTACTCAGGCGCCCCAAGCCTGCCACCAGACCGATGACAAAACTTGCCGTCAACGCGATAAAGGCCAGGACTATGCTGAGGGAAAGTCCTCCGAGGCCATAGAAGATTTCACCGCCCAATCCGTGGGGAAAGGTCCAGATCAGGAGCGAACGGAAGTTGTTGAATATGATATCCCAGTTGAAACTATACAGCCCGTAACCGACTGCGGCCAGCAGGGCAAACAGGATCAGGAGAAACAGGGCTTTGCCACCAATGGAAAGTACTGAGATCAGACGCTCAAGCCACTGAGCCCCACTGGATATATAAGCGGTTTTTACTTCCAGTGATTCATCTTTCCCCGGCCTCAAACTATTGACAACCCAACGCATACCTCCGGCAATAAACGATATCAGAAGCAAAGCAGGCCTTATCATAAGGGCAAGGGCCTTATCCAGGAGACTCAGTTCCCTTTTTCCCCCTACCTCCAAATGGTGATTCACACTGTTCATCAGCATACTGATAATCAGGGAGAGGCTGAGGTAGATGACCGTAGCCGCGGTGGTAGCCTCAAATCCCCGGAATGTGAAGGACTCAATCTGCTGTGCCTGCCAGCAGAGGTCAGCCACCCCTATGGTCATAGCAAGCGAAGAGTTTTTCATGTTATTCAGGAGTTCACTTCCAAGCGGGGGCATAATCACCCGAAAAGCCTGCGGCAGAATGACAAAACGCAACGCCTGAATCCGGCTCAATCCAGATGAAGCCGCGGCCTCCAAGTGTCCCCGTGGGATAGCCTGTATGCCAGCGCGCACTATCTCGGCAATAAAGGCGGTTGTATAGATACTCAGACCACCTGTAGCGGCTATCAGTTCGTAATTGTGGTCATATAAAAACTCGCGCGCCGCGTCTGGCAACGCCAGGGGAAAAGCAAAATACCAGAAAAAGAGCTGTACCAGCAGAGGCGTATTGCGGAAGAACTCCACATATACTGTGGCAAACCAGTAGAGGGGTTTAAAATTTGACAGACGGGCTATACCGAAAAATGTTCCTAACAGAAGAGAAATAACGGTACTGATCAGCGAGATTTCTACTGTAATCAGGAGACCGCGCAGCAGCCAGACACCAAAGACCTCCTGATAGGTGGGATTCATCTCCCAGAGCACGGACCAGTGAAACTCATATCCAAAGTCAAGATGTGTGAAAAAAAGATATATGGCAAGGGCTATCCCAGCCACTATCATAAATTGCTGAACCTGGCGTTTCCAAGGTTCCATCATTCTCACGTCCGTTTTCTAAAGGGAAGATAACACACGAGATATGCGGCCCGAGCAGTTCCCGAGCCGCAGATCTCGTCACTCAAAACAAACATTAATTTTTAGGGCCACATCTCAATCTTTTCAGTCATCGGGAAGTAATAGGGTGTGTCAGCACCATACCACTTATTATATATTTCCATGTAGGTACCGTCCTTCCACATATCCTGGATCGCGAAGTTGACGGCATCACGCCAGTCGCTGTCATTCTCGGGAAGTCCTATACCATAGGGCTCATCGCTGAAGAAGTCGCCGACAAGTTCATACTTGCCAAGTTCCTTCGCGGCATAGCCGATGAGTATCGTGCTGTCGGTTGCCCAACCCGCAACCTTACCCTGCTGCAGCGCCAGGAAGCATGAGGGTTCATCCTGGAAGCTGATGACTTTAGGTTTCTTGTCACCCAGAGATTTCAGGAGATTGATGGCATTTTTCTCGCTGGTTGTGCCCTGCATAGAGGCCAGCTTCTTGCCCACAAAGTCCTTATGACTTTTGTATTTGCCCTTTTTGGCCAGGATCTTCTCGCCATCGAAGAAATAGGTGATGGAAAAATCTATCGTCTTATCCCGCTCTCTTTTGTGCGTCATATTGGCGGTACTCATATCAATACGCCCCGACGTCAGAAATGAGATACGCGTCTTGTTGCTCAGCTTGATCTTCTCCATCTTGAGATCTTTGCCCATCGACTGCCCGATACGCTTTACAACCTCCGAAGCTATATCTACATCGAACCCGACCCACTCATTCTTGTCGTTAAAATACGCCGCGGGAATGCTGTTGTACATCAGCCCTGCCTGGACAACGCCCGCGTCCTTGACCTTGTCATAGGTAGGGCCTGCGAAGCAGATACACGGTACAAGCATAAATACCACAGCTAGCACTAATACAGACTGCCATACTCTCTTCATCGAATAACCTCCTTTGTTAAAATAGTTGTAACCATTCAGCACAATTTATTTTCAGTTCTTTGAAAAAAGTTCTTGACACGGTTTTTGGGCGAATTTTCAAAAAACCGATACAATCTAAGAACATGTCCGTAGTGTTGTT
>JAFDBG010000117.1 GCA_019313385.1 Deltaproteobacteria bacterium
CCAGAACCCTGATCCTTGAAGAGAGCTCTTGCTTTAACCTCTCCAGTCGCTATATGTCTGTCGAGAATCTGATACCCTGTAATATGCCAGTGCCTAATTTGACCTGTCGCTAAATCTCCCTGCTCAAGTAACCTGAATTCTTGCTGTGTCATTTAACCCCTTCTGTGGTTTATCTCTTTAAAAAATTAAGGTTAATCCCCTATCACGGTAGTTTCAACGGTTTGTCCGGTAAGAGCTGTACCGCTCTTAACCTCAACCAGTGGTTTTCCAGAAGCTCCGCTTGCGTAGAACACTTTGTATTTAAGTGCATTACCTGTATATGCATCTGGAACTATCTGTGGTACATAACCACCAGACATGCTGATTCCAAGTGCTACATCAACGTCCTTGAGCTTCGCAATTCTCTGGTAGACACCACCGGTTGTATACGATGAAGGTCCGTAGAAGGTCGCTTTTATCATCGTTTTCCCGGCAATTGTAGTGACTTTCTCTTCACCCATTGTAATCACCCTGGTTTAGTGCCACTTCAGTGAGCTGAAGACACCGTACTCGTAGAAGGCAACGCCTATGATATCGTATTCAACACCTGATGCCGTTCTGGTTGGCATGAAGCTTAACCTTGTTCCCAGATCGTAAGTTAACGGAAATGCAGCAAATGTTCTGTACTGGTATATGGTTTTGTTCTCCTCAATCGTCTCAATCGTCAGGGGATTTACAGCCCACGGAGCATAGGATTTCTTCTCAGTCTCATACCTGAACTGCTTGGTGATGGGTGTGTCGGTTATGTGTATGATTCCGTTCTGAATGACAAACATGTGGAACCTGCTATCCACAGAGGATTCCGTCTTGTAATGGGTTGTTGAAGTGCCCCAGAGGTATGCAGCAGTTCCGGCAGTTGTATTTATCGTAAACGTATTCCTTGAGTCCTGGGTCGTGTCATAGTAGCCGAGACCGAAGAACTGCGGTATAATCGGGTTTATACCGAGCTGCCCAGGATCTGGAGAATCGATTGTCGGAGCATACGGTTTTTCACCAACCTTCGCCTTGAAGTGCGATGCCGCATCCTTCATCAGGTTTATCTGGTTTCTGAAGTCTGATGCGATCTTCGGAGAAACTTTTGCCATTTCATCTGCAAGAGAGTTCAAATACTCATCAATTGCACTCTCTTCATCATCTGTGAGGTCTGCAGTCTCGAATGCTTCAATACCGCCTGTAG
The DNA here is from genome assembly GCA_019313385.1 of Deltaproteobacteria bacterium. Taxonomy (GTDB): domain Bacteria; phylum Desulfobacterota; class Syntrophia; order Syntrophales; family UBA2210; genus UBA2210. Next base: position 1,217 of record JAFDBG010000117.1, read on the forward strand.
CAACCGTATATGGTGCTGCGGTCTTAAAAATATTCACACCCGGATTGTACACCATCTTCTAACCACCTCGAAACTAAAAACTATCATAACAATTATATTAAAGTTTGTTAGACATGTCCAACGGATAATATGGTATCTACAGTAGTTTTATCGATTAGAGCAGATCCTGAAGATGTGAGAAGGTGGAAGAGAATCATAAGCGATTCTGACGTGGTCGTAGCTCCGGGTAAAAAGCTTGGAATAAGAGTTTACTTAAAAGATAAGCACAGATGGAGTAAAATAGTGAAGAAGGCAGCAATAGAAGATAAAATCGCTGCAGACGTTTTCAGGGAGATGCTTGATCTGGCAGAAAGAAGAAGACTTCAGCTAAAGGATAAAAAAGTTGCAGATATTTTCAAGTACCTGCTGGACCTGTATGAAAGAGAGATGCTGCTATGGGGTAACTTAGCTTGATTTAGTTAGATCCTTCTTCCCGGTCTGAAAACAGCCGGTGCCGGTGGTGCCGGTGGTGCTGCAGGTGGTGCCGCAGGTGGAGCTGCAGGTATTCTCATTGCAGCAGCAAGTTCTTCAGGAGCTGGTAGCTGTTCAATTGATGCCTCAAGTGATGTGACGAGTTGCTGGCTCATTGACATGGGACCCGGAATTACTGGAAGACCTGCCGCTGCGACACCCTGTTCAAACGTCTTCTCAACGTTGACAAGGGGGGTCATTAGCTGAGAGACCTTGACTGGCAGAGTTATGGGCATTCTATTCACCTCCGAATCTCTTCAGACCGGCAGTCTCAAGAATCCTTGTTCTTATGTCTTCCATTACCTCGGAGGGCTTTGGAATTCCTGTTAGATCTCTTATCACATTTGCAGGTGCAATTTCTCTTGCAGTATCAACCAGAGGTCCAACAATCTTTATTCCAACCACCGAGTCTGTGATATCATCTATTGTTTCAGCAGCACTCTTAACAATATTCACCTTTTCAACCATATTCTCACCTGTATTAGCATATACACAATCCTTATAAAACTTTTTGTCTCAAAAGAGTGTTGGACGTGTCCAACAACATTATACTCTTCTCTCCTCAACTTTCTTGAACACAGAACGTGGAAATACTTCTGTTATCAATATATCGCATTTTTCCTCCCGGTTGTACTCTGTTATTCTGTTACCGGTGATTCTGTACGTTCTTGAGAAAACTGTTTCATCGGCATAGAATCCCAGAATTTCTCTTTTTATCTTGAAGTCAAGTTCAGCAAGCAACTGACCTATTCCCCTTTGCTTGTCCCTAACACCCTCCACAAACTGAAAGTCATTCAATCCAGTCGGGATTATAGACATTGCGAGACATGCTGTGATCTTACCAGCCTCGCCGTAATCAGCAACCAATCGAACCCAGCGGTATATATTCCTGTTTAATTCTGTCTGAGCTATCACTTCAACCTGAACTGGTATCCGGAAGATTACTGATAGAAGGGATTGAACCGTTGCATCGTTGGCGAGTATTACTCTCTCAAGCGGTGTCAGTTCGTATTTCGATAGCTTATCTATCATTTTCTGGATATATACGTCCTCGATCATCACACCACCTTTCAAGACTGGATGCTTACCACATACAGTTGGTAGCCGAGAAAGTTACCTTTATCATCCCTCTTTTCATTGATAAGGTATTCGAATTTAGCATCCGGCTGTCTTACACCATCAAACCATTCTTTCCTGACTACAATAAACCTCCTGCACACAGTAGGATCGAACTCAAAAACACATACCTTCTTTGTACCTCTAAAATCCTCATGCGTTTTTACAGGATGTATGGGTCTTCCTTTCTCATCATATACCTCACGAATAGTCTTCCATTTACACCATTGACTCTTAACCGTCAGTGTTTTACTAATCA